>NZ_JAATOX010000139.1 GCF_011806385.1 Phaeobacter sp. HF9A
AGCGCGCGCCGAGCGGGCAACGCGCAGAAAAAGTATCAACATTGCTGCCCTGTTGTTTCGCGCCCGAAACATTGGGTCAGATTTGCTGACCTATTTTGGGTGTTGCGTGGCCGCCGCGCCGCAGGCGCGGCGGCCACGCCCCGGGCGCTTCGCTCCGCGAAGCGCAATCTCTCAGATCAGACAGAGTACAGACCAGGTAGCCAGTCGCGCGGCTAGCCCGCGCGGTAGAACATATAGCGCCCTTCCGGGATGCCCTCGGGGCCCTGGATCTCTTCAAATCCGACCAGCGGCTGGCCGGAGATGATGATCCCGCTCGGCACCATTACCCGCGCAATGGCGGGGGAGAGCTTGGCGGCTTCTGCCACGTCTTTCTCCTTGATGCCAAAGCCGAAATCGTAATGCGCCAGCGCGATTTTGTGCCCTTCGGATGCCAGACGGTCCAGCATCGGTTCGGCCTCGCCTTGCAGGAAGTTCTCTTCTGGCGGCACGCAGGAGGGGTGGCATTGCAGCACCCGGTCGATGACCCAGATGCGCCGGTCGCTCAGCCCCTCGCGCAGGTGATCATAGGTGCGCCCATTGCCCAGCCCGAGGTCGATCACATCGCCGGGCAGCCCAGAGATCGCCTCCGCCGCCCAGTTGAGCCCGTCGCGTTGGGCGGTGAGGCGGCGCAGCATGCTGTCCAGTCGGCTCATATCCGCATATCCTTGTCGTTGGAGCGCCAGGGCTGTGCAGGGCCTGCCAGCAGCCGGGCGATCAGGGTTTCGCAAAAGCGCCAGATGGCGTCGTCATGCTCCAGGTGATGGGTCAGCAGCCCCAAGGGCTCGTCATTGTCCTGGCTGCCGGTGCGGCGGGCGCGCAGGATTTCGACCAGACCGGCGAGCAGCTCTTCCTCATCGCGCAGGCTGCGGCTGCCGTGCCAGTCGATCGGGTCCAGATGGGTATTGATCTGCGTGAGCCCGGGCGCGATGTGTTCGCGCTTGCGCGGCCCATAGGTGGAGAGCATGGCATAGTCCAGCCCCGCCAGCCAGGGCAGCAGCGCCGAAGAGACCCGGTTCCAGGGCGGCACGAACATCGGGATCAATCGGGGGCCAAACAGCTCTTTCAGCCGGGTCAGGCCGGCTTCGGCCTCTTCCAGCGTCAGATCAATCGGGCGGGTGCTGCCAAATTCGCATTTCTTCTGCGCGGCGGGGGCGTGGTTTTTATGCGCCCAGCCATGCACCACCGGCAGCAGATGCGCGGATTGCGTGACCTTGGCGGCGAGCTCCGGCGTGGCGTCCCGGGGGATGATCGCCAGATGCACTGGCATCTCCATTCGCGCCGCCAGATCCTCCAGCCGGGTCAGCGCGGGGCTTGGGGCCACCGCATCGTCGTCACGCCACCAGAAGGGCAGGTGCAGCCCCTGCTCCGTCCAGAGTGCCAGCTCTGTGTCGAGCGCGTCCCAGCCTTGTGTCATGTCATCCCCCCATGCAACCGCTGATGCAGCGTGGCGGCAATCTCCACGCTTCGGCTGGCACCGTCAAACGCAAAGCCATCAAGGCCGCGTTGCGTATCCTGCATGACCTGCCACAGCGCCGCGCAGAGCCGCTCTGGCGTGAGGCTGGCGGAGGGTTCCAGCGCGATGCCCGGCAGCGGTGCGAGGCTTTGGGCGCGCAGGCTTTGCTCCACCTCCTTGCCCGCGTCAAAGGGCACCAGCACGGCGGGCACGCCGGTTTGCAGCAGATCCAGCGCGGTATTGTAGCCGCACATGCTGACCGAGGCTGCCGCATGGGGCAGCATGGCGCGAAAATCCGGGCGCGCGGGCTCCAGCAGCGCGGGGGAGGCGGGGTCCGTCAGCGCCTTGATCCGCGCAGGCGCATCCGCGCCGCCGACCAGAATGCGCCAGCGGTGCTCCGGCATCTGTTTTGCCGCCGCCACCGCGCAGGCATAGAGCGCATCGCCCACGCCGCCGCCGCCAGCGCTGACCAGGATTTCGCCCTTGCCCAGCCCCTCTGGGTGCGGCACCGGGACGGGGGGCGCGACATAGCCGGTGTAATGGAGCCGCTCGGCCAGTGCCTCCGAGACCGGCCAGCTGGCGTCCAGCCGGGTGGCCTTGGGGTCGGAATGCACCAGCACACCATCGTAAAAGCGGGCGATCATCTCGTCGGCGTCCACGGCCTTTTGCGGCTTGGAGGGCGGGGCGAGGATATCGCGGATCGAGGACAGCACCAGCGGTCGGCGCGGCAGCGCATGGGCGGCTTCCAGGAGGGCGCGGAACTCCCCGCGCAGGGCGCGGCGGCCAAAGGGGTAGAGCTCGGTGATCAGCACATCCGGCATCAGGGAGGTGACGAGCGCCTGAAGCTGCGCGCGCCGCGCCTGGTGATAGGTCTCATCCGCGAGGCTGCCCGCCGCGCCCAGCAGGCGGGAGAATTCCACCCCGTCCGAGCGCAGCGGCGGCAGTTGCACCAGCGCAACCCCGGCGGTGCTGAGCTGCGGCGCGGCAAAACCGCCAGAGACCACGGTGGCCTGATGCCCGGCGGCCGCAAAGGCGCGGCCCAGCGTCAGGGCGCGGGCCAGATGGCCGGTGCCCAGAAGATGCGTGACAGCGATCAGGATCTTCATGCGCGCTCCTTTGTCAGGCGGATCGGGGTGTCCCGGGGGGTGAGGCCGTCTTGGGTGATCTCGACCACGAACAGCCGGTTGCGTTTGATCTGAAACGGCGCGGGGCCGTTGAAATCCCAGCCATGGGCGCGGGCCAGGATCATCCGCATGATGCCGATATGGCAGACCGCAACCGTGTCGCGGGTCAGCGTGGCAATCCAGGGGGCGAGGCGGGCCCAGACCTCTGCCGGGCTCTCGCCGCCGGGGGGGCGGTAGTGCCAGCCCCAGTCCTCGATATCGCGAAAGCCGGAGGCGGGGTCGGCTTTCAGCTCCAGGCCGCGCAGCCCCTCCCAGTCGCCCCAGTTCATCTCGATGAGGGCGGGGTCGGTGCGGGGGCTGTGGCCTGCGACCAGCCGCGCGGTTTCCTCGGCGCGCAGCAGGGGGCTCGACCAGAGCTCGGCGCGATCCCAGGGGGCGGGCAGGGCCTGGGCTGCGAGCTCGGCGCGGGCGGCATCGTCCAGCGCGATATCGCTGCGCCCCTGGATGCGACCCTGTCGGTTCCAGTCGGTGTGGCCATGGCGCAGAAGGGCGAGGCGGATCATCGGGTGTTCTCCAGCAGAGGGGGCAGCGCGGACCAGAGCGTGGCGCAGGCGGCGGGGCGCAGGTGGTGCGCGGCGATATGGTGCCGTGCCCGCGGTCCGAGCCGGGCGCGTTCAGACGCATTGTCGAGCAGCCGTGCCACAGCCTCCGCCAGCGCTTGGGCGCCGACCTGGGGGGAGGGGTAGCGCCCCGGCAGCAGCACATCGCGCAGGCCGGGGCGATCCTGTGCCACCACCGGCAGCCCATGCGCCTGGGCTTCGAGGTAGACCATGCCATAGGCCTCGTTGACGCCGGGCCAGAGGAACAGCGAAGCCGTGCCGTAAGCCCTTGCCATCGCTTCAGTATCGAGCTGGCCGAGCAATTTCACGCGATCGCCAAAGGGCGCCACAAGCGCCTCCACCTCGGCGCGCGCGGGGCCGTCGCCCGCAATCAGGAGCCGCCAGTCGCCCGCGCGCCCTGCCATCTGGTGCAGGGTGTCCAGCTGGTGCAGGGTCTCGGCGATCAGCGCGTAAGAGGCCAGCTTGTCGCCCGGGCGCATCATGCCCGCCGCGAGCATCGGCCCCTGAAGGGCACTGGCCTCGGGCAGGTCTTCCAGCGGCAGGAAGGGGGGCAGATGCACAAGGCGCTGCGCGCCCGCGCGGTCGCGCGCCAGCGTCTCGTAATCCTGCTGGGTCTGGTAAAAGATCACTGCCGCCTGATCCGCCGCGCGATGTGCCGCCTCGGCAAAGCCCGCCCAGGGTCCGGTCAGCCGTTTGCTGGCGCGGGTGCTTTCGATCTGCACATAGGGGATGCCGCGCGCGCGGGCGACGGCGGGGCCGATCAGATCCGGCGCCTTGTAATAGTTGTGATAGCTCACCCAGAGGTCCAGTGGCGGCAGGGTCGCGATCAGCCGCGCGCTTTCCGCCTCGGCCTGTTGGCGCAGCATGGCCTGCGTGGCCGCGTCGCCCTGTTTGTCGTAGATGCGCAGCTCTGACGCCAGGGTGACCTCGGCGCCGCCTTCGGCCAGCAGCGCCATCAGATTGCGGCCCATTGCGCGATCCCCGGAGGGGGTGGGATGGGTCGGCGCTTTCATCGGCGCGTAAAAGGCCACGCGGGGCTGACTCACGCGGCGGGCTCCAGCATCTCGGTCAGGCGCCGGTTCAGCCGGGCGATGCCGGGGCTCATGCCGAACTCGGCGCGCAGGCGCGCGCGCGCTGCCTGCGCCATCTGGGCGGCTTCCTCGGGGGCGCGGGCCAGGCGCAGCATCGCGGCCGCCAGCGCCTCGGGCGCGTCATCGGACAGAAGCCCATGGGTGCCGCTGTCAATGAACTCCGGGATCGCCGAGACCGGCGTGGAGAGGATCGGCAGAGCCTGCGAGGCGGCTTCCATCAACACATTGGGTAGCCCGTCACGATCGCCGTCCGCCGCCACCCGCGAGGGCAGCACAAAGAGATCCGCGGCGCGCATGGCGGCGATCACCTCGGGCTGGTCGCAAGCACCGCGCCAGGTGATGCGCCCGGAAATCCCGGCCTCCTCGGCCATGCCTTGCAACAGATCGCCAAGGCCACCGCCGCCGATATGGGTCCAGTGCCAGTCCAGCGCCTGCGGCAGCAGCGCCAGCGCCGCGATCAGCCGGTCAAAGCCTTTCTTCTCGACCAGTCGGCCCACCGACATCATGTGAAACGGCGCGTCGGGCGCGCGCAGCGGGCGCTCGGGCGGCGGCGGGAAGCGCCCAAGATCCAGCCCGTGATAGATCAGATCCACCGGGGTGCCCTCGGCGAGGTCTTGCAGGTGGCGGGCGCCAAAGCCGGTGCAGGTGGCCCCGAAGGCGGCGCCAAAGCTGTGCGACGACAGTTTTTCGCGCAGCTCCCACTCGGGCGAGGTCCAGATGTCCTTGGCATGGGCCGAGAAGCTCCAGGGCAGGCCGCGCATGATGGCGGCGTAGCGCGCCACCGAGGACGGCGTGTGCAAAAAATGCGCATAAAGCCCGCGCACCTCGGGGGGCAGCTCGGTGGCCAGCACGCAGGCCTGACCAAAGCGGCGGATGCGGTTGTGGCTGGGGTCGCGCCGGAGATCAGCGCGCCAGACCTGATAGGCGGCGCCATAGCCGGGCAGGGCGCGGGCGCGCTCGCGGGCATGGGTGACGCGGGCCGGGTCATCATGCAGATATTCCGGCAGGTAATGCACCGGCGCCTGCAAACGGTCATGCAGCGGATGGGTCTTCTTGTCGGTGGGATGACGCAGCGACCAGATCTCAAACGGCTGGCCGGCCTCTTCCAGTGCGACCAGCTCCTGCGCGATGAAGGTCTCCGAAAGGCGCGGCCAGCCCTTGACCAGAACCGCCAGCGCCGGGGTCTGCGTTCTCATTCCGCCGCCTCGCGCGGCAGTTGGCGCAGCAGCGCATTGACCCGGTTGGTGACAAAATCCAGCCCGTCAAGCAGCCCGTCCGAGATCGCCTGAGAGGGGCGCGGCTGGCGGTCCAGCGCGCGGATGGCGCCGATCATCGCCTCCGGGGTCCAGCCGTCGCGGGTTTCGTCCAGCATGGTGACAAGGCCCAGTTGCTCGGCACGGCTGGCGCGGATCCATTGTTCCAGACGCGGGGTGGTGCGGGGCACGATGACCGCCGGTTTGTCAAAGGAGAGCACCTCGCAGAACGTATTGTAGCCGCCCATGCAGATCACGCCCTGCGCCCCGGCAAACAGCGTTTCGATCTGGCTCTCGAACCCCATCGCCGTGACCCGGCCTCCCAGCGCGGCAACGCGGTCCTCGAAGGCGGCGCGGGTGTCGCCCGACAGGAACGGGCCGTAGACCAGCACCGCGCGCGGCGCCAGATCCGGGTCGCGCTCATAGGCGGAGATCGCCAGATCCACCATCATCGCGCCATCGCCGCCGCCGCCGGGGGTGATCAGCACATAGGGCTGCTCTGGCGGCGTGCCGACCACGCCCAGATCGCGGCGCAGATAGCCGGTCCAATACATCCGCGTCTGGGCGGCGGGGCTGAGGTCCAGCCCGGCGGTGGGGTCGTGGATTTCGCGCAGCCCATAGACCCAGATCTCGTGATAGTATTTTTCAGCCGCGTCCCGCGCGCCCTTGCGCTCCCATTCGGCGCGCAGCAGTTCGGGTTCGTCCAGCACATCGCGCAGCCCCAGAACCAGCCGCGCCTTGCCCCGCTCTTGCAGCATGTCCAGCGTCGGCAGCAGCTCGCCGCGAAAGCCGGTGGGCTCCTTGTCGACCACCAGAATGTCGGGGTCGAATTGTTCGGCGGTGGAGCGGATCAGCGCGGCGCGCATCTCGGTGGTTTCCTCGATGCTCATGCCCATGGTGCGGCTGGCGTAGGAGCCATCGGCGCGTTTGATGACGCCGGGCAGGCGCATGTGATCGACCCGGTTGGGAAAGGCGAAACGCCCCGCCACCGGCGAGCCGGTCAGGATCATCGCCGAGGCACGCGGATCGGCTGCGGTCAGCGCCGCCGCCAGCGCCCGCGAACGGCGCAGGTGGCCAAGGCCAAAGGTGTCATGGCTGTAAAACAGGATGCGCGGCCCGCGCTCATCCGGGCACGAACCGGTGGAGGTGTTGGGGCTCATGACGGGGCTCGCTTGCAGGGGAAGGGCAGGGACAGGGGCATGGGGCGGCGGGCGATCTGGCGTGGCTGGTGGCACAGCCGGGGCGCGGGATCCGGCCCGCAGCGCCCGGACCACGACGGGGGGGATGTGCGGCGCCCGGCTGGTCGGGTGACGCCCTGCATCTTGGCCATATTCCGCCCCAATCGTCCATCGGAGGCGCCTGTGACAGCGGCAAGGCGCAACCGGTATTGCATTTCTTATGCCTGCTTTCTGTTATGGCCCGGCGACAACGCACGGACAAAAACGCAGACTGTTAAACATCCGTGATATAGCCTGCGCGCGGCTGGCATGCAATCAAACCAACGGGCTGGGGCTGCAATCAGCGGCGCAAAATCGACAATTGTGCCGGATTTTCGTGGCAAGCGATCGCAAAGCCCCCAACCGAAGCAAGGTGAAGGGATCACAGACATGCGGCATCTGAGGATGATACTCCGGCTTTGGGGCGCTGTTCTTGCGCTGAGTCTTTGCCTGTTTGGCGGTCCTGCCGCGATGGCGCAGGAGGCGGAGAGCGCAGATGCCACCGCCCTGGCCGAGGCGATCCGACAGGCCAGCGAGGCGGGCATCGGCGTGGTGATCCTGGACGCGCGCGGCCAGCCCATTGGCATGGCGCCCGCAGCCAGCGAGGACGCGCGCCGCGAGGCCGCCGCCGGGCAGGAGGCCAGGCAGGAAGCGGCGATGATGGGCGGCTCCTCGACGCTGATGAAGGCGCAATCCGAGCTGCACAATTTTGGCGCCAAGCTGGACGAGCGTTTGCAGGCGCTGCCCAACTCGATGATCGAGATGACCTATATCCTGCGCGCCACCAGCCCGGATGGCCGTATCGTGACCTATGTCTGGGTGGTGGGGATCACCACCTTGCTGCTGCTTGTCGGACGCTGGCTGTCGATCGAGATCTACGGCAAGCGGTTGATCCGCCGTTTCGTGGCCCGCCGGATCGAGGAGGCGCCAGAGGGCTATGCCGGCAAGATGCCGTTCCTGCTGATCCGGTTTTTTGCCGGGCTGGGGGCGACGATCTTTGCCATGCTGTTTGCGATGGCGATCACCTTGCTGGTCTTTGGCCCGTCAAATGATGTCTCGGTGCAGTTTACCTCCTTTGCGGTGTATCTGACCTTCTTTGCGGCGCGCACCGCGTCCGATCTGTGGCGGATGGTGCTGTCGCCCTACCTGAGCCAATACCGGATCCCGGCGCTGGAGGACCGCGAGGCGCGGCGGCTCTATCTCTGGCTCTCGGTGCTGGCGACCTTTGACATCGCGGCGGTCATGGTCTCGACCTGGGTGCAGGACTTCGGGCTCAACTACAATATCTATGCGCTGACCTATGCGATCCTGATGCTGGTCTCCTCGGCGCTGGCCATCCTGCTGGTGCTGGTGAACGCGCCGGCGGTGTCGCGCGCCATCCGCCGCGCCGGGGCCAGCGGGCGGACAAGCTGGCTGAACCGGCTGTTGTCCTGGATCTGGGTGCCGCTGGTGATCTGCTACATCGCGGTGGGCTGGCTGGCGCTGGCCTTTGACATGGTGCTGGCACGCCCCGGCAGCGTGCCGCCGATCATGGGGCTGTTTGCGGTGTTGAGCGCGATCCTCGTGGTCTACGGGCTGATCAACTACGCCATCGAGCAATTCGCTGGCCGTCGGGCGCGGATCGTGACGGTGCCGCGCGATGTGGACGACACCGCAGCCGAAGACGTCCGCCCCGCGCGCCCGCCGCATCCCCTCGCCACCTACAAGGATCTGGCCCGCCGGGCGGCGGGGATCCTGGCCTTTGCCGGTGGTGCGGTGGCGCTGGTGCATGTCTGGGATCCGGGGTTTCGGATGCGACCGGACTCGGTGACGGATCGCGGCGTCGATGTGCTGGTGATCCTCTTCATCGGCTATCTGGTCTATCACCTCGCCCGCATCTGGATCGACAGCAAGATCGAAGAGGAAAGCGAGGATCTTGAAGAGGGCGAGCTGGGCGACGAGGGCGGCGGCAACAGCGCCAGCCGCCTGGCGACGCTCTTGCCGCTGTTTAGGGGCGCCATTCTGGCGGTGGTGGTGGTGAGCATCGCGCTGATCATCCTGCTGGAGATGGGCATCAACGTCAGCCCGCTGTTTGCCGGGGCCGGTGTGGTGGGTCTCGCGGTGGGCTTTGGCTCGCAGACGCTGGTGCGGGATATCTTCTCGGGGGCGTTTTTCCTGCTCGATGACGCGTTCCGGCGCGGCGAGTATATCGACATCGGCAGCGTCAAGGGCCCGGTTGAGAAGATCTCGGGCCGCTCCTTCCAGCTGCGCCACCATCTGGGCGCGCTGCACACGATTCCCTTTGGCGAAATCCAGGTGCTGACCAATTACTCGCGCGATTGGGTGATCATGAAGCTGCCCCTGCGGGTGACCTATGACACCGATGTGGAGAAGGTGCGCAAGCTGATCAAGAAACTCGGTCAGGACCTCTTGGAGGATGAGGTGATCGGCCATGACTTCATCCAGCCGCTGAAGTCGCAGGGGGTGATCGAGATGCAGGATTCGGCGATGATCATCCGGGTGAAATTCATGACCAAACCGGGCGATCAATGGCTGATCCGCAAGCGGGTGTTCCAGGAGATCCGCGATTTGTTCCTGCGCGAGGGGATCAAGTTCGCCCACCGCGAGGTCACCGTGCGGGTGGTGGACGAACAGGGCGCGCCGGTCTCGGGCAATGCGCAACAGGCGGCCCTGGGAGCGGCGCAGGCGGTGATCGAGGACGAAGAAGCAGATGCCAACGAGGGCGGCGACGACCGTTGATCCTGTTGCAGTTGCGTGCTGCGACATATGGAGCGGTGGCGCTC
>NZ_JAATOX010000140.1 GCF_011806385.1 Phaeobacter sp. HF9A
GAATCTCTTTATTATCAACTCCATGGCCGAGGACACGCCGATCGGGCAGACCTATAAGGGCGCCCTGCCCTTTGTGCTGACCGATATGGTGCGGGTGGTCATTCTGGCCTGTTTCCCGGCGATCACCCTATGGCTGGTCTGGGTCATTGATGCATTGTGAGCTGGACCAATGATCCCCTTTACCGCCCCCGCTGATGACATCCTGTTTTCCCTGCGCCAGATCGCCGGGGCCGCCGCCTTGCCCGATTGGGACGATGACACGGCGCGCGAGATCCTTACCGCCTTTGCCAGTTTTGCCGAGGCAGAGATTGCACCGCTGGACGAGATTGGCGACCGGCAGGGGTGCCGTCTGGAAGAGGGTCGCGTGATCCTGCCCGAGGGCTTTGCCAGGGTTTACGCGCAGCTGGCGGATCTCGGCTGGCAGGGGCTGACCGCGCCCGACTCCCGTGGCGGCATGGCGCAGTCTCCGCTGGTGGCGGCGATGGTCTCGGAGGTGTTTGCCGGGGCCAATCACGCCATGCAGATGGTCTGCAACCTGGTGCCGGGCGCAATCGCAACGCTCTTGCGTTATGGCAGCGCGGCACAGCAAGAGACCTGGATTCCCAGGCTTGCCAGCGGGCAGGCGCTCTCGACCATGTGCATGACCGAGGCTGGCGCGGGGTCTGACCTTTCTCGGGTGCAATGCCGCGCGACCCGCGCAGGCGAGGGCTGGCAGATCACCGGCGACAAGATCTTTATCTCCGGCGGCGATCAGCCCATGTCGGCGGATATCCTGCATCTGGTGCTGGCACGCACCGGGGCGGTGAGTGACGGCATCAAGGGGCTATCGCTGTTTCTGACGGCCAAATCCATGGCGGGGCCTGCGATCCAGATCACCCGGATCGAGGAAAAGCTGGGGCTGCATGCCTCCCCCACCTGCCAGATGCGGTTCGAGGACGCGCCTGCCGAGCTGATCGGCGTCGAGGGAGAGGGTCTGGTGGCGATGTTCACGCTGATGAACCACGCCCGGCTCGATGTCTCCCTGCAAGGGGTGGCCCATGCCGCCCGCGCCCACGCGATTGCCTCGGCCTATGCGGCAGAGCGCAAACAGGGCCGCCGCGCTGATCGCAGTGATGCGGTGCTCAGCGACCATGCGGATGTGCGGCGCATGCTGAACGAACAGCAGAGCCTCGCCATCGGTGCCCGCGCCATGGCGCATGTGACCCTTGTTGAAATGCAGCGCGGCAATTGCCCCGAGCTCGTGGATTTCTTGACCCCTGTCTGCAAGGTCTTTTGCAGCGAGGCAGGGATTCGCGCGGCCGATCTGGGGATCCAGATCCTCGGCGGATATGGCTATCTCAATGAATACCGGATTGGCCAGACCTGGCGCGACGCGCGGATCACCGCGATTTATGAGGGGGCCAATGGTATTCACGCGCTGACCACAGCCACCCGCGGCCTGCATCTGAAAGGGGGTGCGGGCGCGGATGCCTTTGATGCGCTGATCGGGCGATTGAGCGATCACCCGGAGGTGCTGGCGCAGCGCGAAACCTGGCGCAAGGCACGCCTCCATGTGGCCAATGACCCGGCACCGGCGACGCATGCCGAGGCTTTCATGTCTCTGACCGGCGATCTGTTTTATCGCGCGATCTGGGGCCGGATTGCGGCGCTTGCCCCCTCTGAGGCGCATTGCGCGCTGGCGCGGGCGATCCTGGCGCCGAAACCCGCCTGGCGCTAAGCACCGCCTCCTCCCCTCCGCTTGCCATGAGACACGGCCCAAACCGGGCGCTCCCCCATCGCGCCTGCGGTGTGGGGCGCGTGGGGCCTCTGGCGAGACGTCTGTGGGTCTTTTTGATCAAATTCCCCTTGATAGGTCTGCCGCTTAACTGTTTACTCGGTTAACAATCTGTCGTAAGACAGAAGTGAACGCAAGTCATGAGGTGCAGCATGGGCATTCGGCAGACATCCCCGCGCGCGGAGGATCCGCTGGTCCAGGGTAGCGATCTGGAGGATCTGGTCGGCTACAACCTGAAGCGCGCCTATGTGATCGTCAGCACTGATTTCCGCAACGCGCTTGGCGAGGACGGTTTTGCACCGCGCCCGTTTTCGGCGCTGTCCCTGATCGTGCAGTTTCCCGGCATCACGCAGAGCGAGCTGGCACGCAAGCTCGGCATTGAACGCTCCGGGCTGGTGGCGATCGTCGATGAGCTGGAAGGTCGCGGCTATCTGCAACGGCAGGCCGTGCCCGGCGATCGGCGGGTGCAGGCGCTGGCGCCAACCGAGGCAGGTCAGGCGGCTTACCTGCGGGCGCAGGAGGTGGTGCGAGAGCATGAGGCCAAGCTATTGGCCCATTTGACAGCGCAGGAGCGGGAGACCTTGCTCTCCCTTCTGCGCAAAATCCGACAGGTGGAGAGCTGATCATGCAAAATTGGGCAGGCCATAGCGCAATTGTAACGGGCGGGGCCTCGGGTCTTGGGGCGGCGACCGCCGCGAAGCTGGCCGAGGCGGGGCTGACGGTCACCCTGTTTGACCGCAACGAGGAAAAAGGCCGCGCGCAGGCGGCCGCGATTGGCGGGCATTTCGCAATGGTGGATGTCTCTGATCCGGCCTCGGTCGCGGCGGGGATCGAACTTGCGGTCGAGCGCGCGGGCGTGCCGCGGGTGCTGGTGAACTGCGCCGGTATCGGCGGTGCCGCCAAGACCGTGTCGCGCGGTGCGCCGCATGATTTTGGCCTGTTTGAAAAGACCCTGCGGGTGAACCTGATGGGCAGCTTCAACTGCGCCTCGCAGGTGGCTGCGCGGATGGTGGCAGAAGATCCGGTGGACAAGGACGGCGCGCGCGGCGTGATCGTCAATACCGCTTCGGTCGCCGCTTTTGACGGGCAGGTCGGCCAGCTGGCCTATGCGGCCTCCAAGGGCGGCATCGTGTCGATGACCCTGCCGATGGCGCGGGATCTGGCGGATAAGGGCATTCGCGTCTGCACCGTGGCCCCCGGCCTCTTTATGACGCCGCTGCTGGAAGAGCTGCCGCCAGAGGTGCAGGACTCGCTCGGCGCGCAGGTGCCCTTTCCCTCGCGGTTGGGAGACCCGGAGGAATATGCGGCAATGGTTTGTCATATCACGGAAAATTCGATGCTCAACGGCGAGGTGATCCGCATCGACGGCGCCATTCGCATGGCACCGCGTTGAGATCGAAGCTCAGGGGAGGAGCACAAATGAACATCGAAGCAGTGACCACCGCGTCAGATTTCTGGGACCCGGAATTCGAGTATGAGCATCGTGAGGATGGCACGATCATCATGCGCCAGAAGGAACCCCTGCCCGAGCATATGTCGCTGTTGGCGGATTATCTGGACAAATGGGCGGAGGCGACCCCGGATCAGACCTGGATCGCGCGGCGCGGCCCAGATGGCGATTGGCAGCGCATTTCCTATGGCGAGGGGCGCGACAAGGCGCGCCGGATCGGCTCGGCCCTGCTGGCGATGGGATTGGGGGCGGAGCGGCCCTTGCTGATCTTGTCGGGCAACAGCCTGGAGCACGCGCTCCTGGGGGCGGCCTGCTTTTACACTGGCATTCCCTATGCGCCGGTCTCGCCCGCCTATTCGCTGGTCTCCAAGGATCATGGCAAGCTCAAGGACATCGCCGCCAACCTGCAACCCGGCGCGCTGTTTGTCGAGGATGGTGCGGAGTTTGAACCGGCCACCACCGCCATTGCCGCCGAGGGCCGTCAGGTCGTCGCGCTGAGCAACCCCGGCCCCGGCGCGATGCTGTTCGAGGAGCTCCTGACCGCCGCCCCCGAGGCCGCGATGCAGGCGCGCGCGGCGCTGACCCCCGATATGGTTGTGAAATATCTCTTTACCTCTGGGTCGACCGGAGCGCCCAAGGCGGTGATCAACACCAACCAGATGATCTGCGCGATGGAGGCGATGGTGCGCGATTGCTATCGCTTCGTGCAAAAGACACCCCCGGTGGTGCTGGACTGGGCGCCGTGGAACCATACGGCGGCGGGCAACAAGGTGTCTTATCTGGTGCTGACCAATGGCGGCACCTATTACATCGACGACGGCGCCCCGGTGGCCGGCAAGATGGAGGAGACCCTGCGAAACCTGCGTGAAATCTCCTGCACCTGGTATTTCAACGTGCCGGTGGGCTGGGACCGGCTGGTCGAGGAGCTGGAACAGGACGAAGCCCTGGCCGAGACGTTTTTTGCCCGTCTTTCGATGATGTTTTATGCTGGCGCCGGCATGGCGCAGCACACTTGGGACCGGCTGCGGGCGATCGGGCGCAAGACCACTGGGCGCGAGGTGCTCTTGTCCTCCAGCCTCGGCGCGACCGAGACCGCGCCCTTTGCGCTGACCTGCACCGAGGTGCAGGAGAAATCCGGCAATGTCGGCGTGCCCGCGCGCGGGCTTTTGATGAAGCTGGTGCCCAATAGCGGCAAGCTGGAGCTGCGCCTAAAGGGGCCGACCATCACCCCGGGCTACTATGGTGATCCGGTGCGCACCGCGGAAGCCTTTGACGAGGAAGGCTATTACAAGATGGGCGACGCGCTGCGTCCGGCCGATCCTGATGATCTGTCCAAAGGGTTCTTCTTTGACGGGCGCGTGGCCGAGAATTTCAAACTGAACACCGGCACCTGGGTCACCGTGGGCGCGGTGCGCGGGGCGCTGGTGGATGCGATGGACGGGCTGATCCGCGATGCGGTGATTGTCGGCGAAAACGAAGCCCAGCTGGGCGCGCTGCTGCTGCTGTCGGATCGGGCGCGGCAGATGCCGGAGGAGGACCGCCACGCGGCGCTGCACCAAAAGCTGGCCGAGGCGGCAAAACGCGCGACGGGGTCTTCGATGCGGGTGCGCCGCGCCGTGGTCCTGAACACCGATCCCAGCTTTGATCGCGGCGAGGTCACGGAGAAGGGCTCGCTCAACCAGCGCGCCATGCGCAGCAACAACGCCGATGTGGTCCGCGCCATGTATGCGGGCGAAGGCGATGTGCTGACGGTCTGAGGCGCAAGCGATCCGCGCTGAGACCACGACATCCTGCGTTGTGCGCCTGCCCAGCCGGGCGCGCAACGCCAAAGCCCCGACCGCCAATAGACGCAGAAAGACCTTGCACTGCGGCCCTTATTGCACGATTGTGCAGCAATAGGGCGGAGATCGCATGACAGAGCACAAACCCAAATTTCGCCGCGAAAGCCCGGAGCAGCGCCGGGAGCAGCTGATTGACGCCACCCTGCGTGTGATTGCGCGCAAGGGGGTGTCCGGGGCCACGGTGCGCGAAATCTCCACCGAGGCGGGCGTGGCCTTTAGCCTGATCCGGCATCATTTCCAAACCAAAGAAGACCTGATGTATGCGGCCTATGCCCATCATATGCACAAAGCCTCGCGCCTGTCATTGGCCGGTGCGAGCGATGACAGCATCCCGGTTGCAGATCGCCTGCGCCGCTGCATCCGGGACACGTTGTCGCCGCCGCTGACAGAAGGCGCCGCGATGCAGGTCTGGGCGGGCTTCATCCAGATGGTGCCCCGCGACGCGCGGATGAAACAGATCCACAAGGACACCTATCTGGAGTTCCGCAACGCGTTGGAGCCCTTGATCACCGAGGCACTGGAAACGCGCGGCGCAGCGGCCTCTGCCACCGAGGTCGAGCGCCTGGCGATTGCTTGTAACGCGGTGCTGGACGGGCTGTGGCTGGAGGGGTCGATGCTGCCGGATATGCTGCCGGCGCAAAAGCTCTGCGCGATCGCCGAGGACACGATCTTTGCCATTCTGGGCCTGAGCAAATAGCACCCCGCCGCGCCCGAGGGGGAACGCGGCGGGGCTGAGGCTGCCAGTGGCGGATCAGACCTCGACCGAGACCTTGCCGATCGGGTTGGAGCAACAGGCCAGGATGTAACCGGCGTCGATGTCATCGTCGGAGATCCCGCCGTTATGCACCATATGCACGTCGCCGGAGGTCTTTTTGACCTTGCAGGTGCCGCAAACGCCAAAGGTACAGCCGGAGGGGATATTGAGCCCATTGGCCCGGGCCGCCGCCAGAACGGTGTCGGTTTCCGCGACTTTTGCGGTCACGCCGGAGACCGCAAAGGTGATCTCGGCGGAGGTTTCCTCGTCCGGCACAACATCGTCGAGATCCGGTTGATCGGCCTCTTTTGCCACCGGCGCGTGGAAGCTCTCCTGGTGGTAATTGTCCATGTCAAAGCCAAGACCGGAAAGCGCGTCACGCACCGCCTGCATAAAGGGTTCCGGCCCGCAGCAGTAGACTTCGCGCTCCAGATAATCCGGCGCCATCAGACCCAGCATCAGCTGGTTGAACATGCCCTGATAGCCGGTCCAGGGGCGATAGAGATCGGGCTCTTCGACCACGAATTTCAGGTCCAGCCCTTCCGAACGGCTGGCCATCTGTTCCAGGCGCTGGCGGAATATGATCTCTGACGGGCGCTTGGCTAAGTTCACAAACACGATGTCGCGCTTGTCGCCGTCGTCCCACATGCAGGTGGTCATCGACATCATCGGGGTGATGCCGGTCCCGGCGGAAATAAACAGGAATTTCTCGGCGGTGCTGTCGGCATTGGAAAAGAGACCGGCAGGGCCGATCGCCTTGATCAGGCTGCCGGGCTTCAGATTGTCCAGCATCCAGCGGGTGCCGATGCTATCCGCCTGCGCCTTTGCGGTGATGGTAATCGTGCGCGGGCGCGACGGCGAAGAGGAAATCGTATAGGTGCGGTGCAGCGGGCCACCCGGCACCGGGATTTCCAGCGTCATGAACTGGCCGGGGTTGTAGTCGAACAATGCCCCCGACGGCGCCCGAAAGGTAAAGGACGCCGTGTTGTTCATTTCGGGAATGATGGAGACGCATTCCAGCAGCTCCGTATCTTTCCAGATCGCGCGTTCACTGTTTTTTGCCATGTGTCTTTACTCCGCCGCGAGGCTTTGGGGGCCGCGGTTGCGTTGCAATGTGGCGAGATACCACTGGACGAATTGCAGCACGCCGCTTTCCTGGGTCTCGGAATAGGGGCCGGGTTCATAGACCGGCGAATTGATCCCCATCTGGTTGTTCTCGACCACTTCGCGGTCTTCGTCATTGGTGTGGATCCAGACTTCGCTGAGGCGATTGAGGTCATAATCCACGCCCTCGACCGCATCCTTGTGCACCAGCCATTTGGTGGTGACTTCGGTTTCGGTCGGGCTGATGGGGGTGATGCGGAAGACGATGGCGTGATCCGGCAGGAAGTGGTTCCAGGTGCTGGGATAGTGGAACTGCACCAGCGGCCCGGCATCGGGGATATGCACCCGACCCAGGGGGCGCGACACCGCTGCCTTGCCATCCATCGTATAGCTGACGGCAGCGCCCAGGAGGGGCATCCGCGCCAGACGGAACTGACCGCCCGCATCAATGGTGAACTGCGACGGAATGCCTGCGGCTTCGAGACGGGCGACGTGGTTTTGCACCAGCGGCGACGGTTCCGCACCGCCGACGCCAGTCACCGAGGGGTCTTCGGGATAGGTGCGGCACAGCGACGGGTGGTTGCCGGCGCAGTGATAGCACTCGCGGTTGTTTTCCCAGACCAGCTTCCAGTTGCCGTTCTCGATGATGGAGCTTTCATAGGCGACCTTGGCATTGCTGAGGTCGTGCAGCTCCAGATAGGGCAGCGCGGTCTTGGCGAAAGTGTCGAAATCAGGGGCCTCCTCCGCCACGCAGATATAGACCAGCCCGGCCAGCTCGCGGCAATGCACGGTTTTCAGCCCATGTTTGGAGGCGTCAAAATCAGCCCCCATATCGCGCGCCCAGAGCAGACGACCGTCGAGCTCATAGGTCCATTGATGATAGGGGCAGACCAGCTTGGGGTTGTTGCCCTTCTTGGCCGTGCAGATCACCGAGCCCCGGTGGCGGCAAGAGTTGTGAAAGGCGCGGATGACATTGTCGGAGCCGCGCACGATGATGACCTTGTAGGCGCCGATGGACTGGGTGACATAGCTGCCCGCTTTTTCCAGTTCACAGGCGGGAATCGCAAACAGCCATTCCTTGTAGAAGATCTCTTGCAGATCCGTCTGGAACACCTCGGCGTCGTTGTAAAACGCCTGCGGGAGCCCGTGGCCCGGTTTGTGACTTGCGATCAGCGCATTGATATTGCTGTTCATGATCTGACTCTTCCTGCCGCCGACCCCGCGCGTGTCCCGGAGCGAAAAGCGGTTGCTGACTATGCGCGCGACACAGGGAACCTGTTCGGCCGCGACGGAGGAATCGCGCCCTGCAAGATGCCCAAACCGCCGCCCGCGGTTGACGATATCCAGTGAGGCTGGTTTCCGGGCTCAGAAGCTGACCAGATGGTCGGAGCATGACGCCTTCCCGGGGACCTCCTCCCAGTGGCCGGTTGTCATGCCCGCCGGCTTCATTACCGTTGCGGGGGCAGCGCCGGGTTTTCACCGGCTTCCCAATTCTCCATCCGAACCCGCCGGATGGCACCTCTTGAAACCGACTTGTAGCGAGATTCTCGAATCCGGATCTCCAAATTGCGACATTGTTTCTCTGGTTCGAGACAAGCGCCGCTCTGGCGGGCAAAAAAACCACTCGCAGCCTGCCTGAACCGCAAGAAACAGCTGAATTTTCAGTCACATCTCGAAAAGGACATTGATTTCAATGTGAAAATTTTTCCGCCTCCAGATCCCGCCGCCCGGTTTTTTGTCGCGCTGCCGGAGCGGATGCCAGCAGAACCGACCACAGGTCCTTTGCGACATGAGCAAAATTTATGGTTGGCAAACGTCGGTAATATTGTGATCTTGCAATCGGAATACGCGCCCAAAGCGCGTGATAGGGGAGAAAATCATGAAGAAATTCCTGGGGCTGACCGCCCTTGCCACGATGACATGCGCCTTTGCAGCCGAAGCCATGGCAACCGAATGGAATGTCTCCGTCTGGGGCAAGCGCCGCGCCTTTACCGAACATGTCGAAAAGCTGGCCGAGCTGGTCGCCGAGAAAACCAACGGCGAGTTCACCATGAACATCAGCTATGGCGGCCTGTCCAAGAACCGCGAGAACCTCGACGGGATCTCCATCGGCGCCTTTGAGATGGCGCAATTCTGCGCCGGCTACCACCGCGACAAGAACCGGGTGATCACGGTGCTGGAACTGCCCTTCCTTGGCGTGTCCAACCTGGAGGAAGAAGTCGCGGTTTCCAACGCTGTCTACAACCACCCGGCCGCCACCGAGGAAATGGCGCAGTGGAATGCCAAGCTGCTGATGCCTTCGCCCATGCCGCAGTATAATATTGTCGGCACTGGCGAGCCGCGCACCAAGCTGGCCGATTTTGAAGGCATGCGGGTGCGCGCCACCGGCGGTATCGGTCAAGCCTTTGAGGCGGTTGGCGCGGTGCCAACCTCGGTGACCGCAACCGAAGCCTATCAAGCGATGGAATCCGGCGTTGTCGATACCGTGGCCTTTGCCCAGCACGCGCATCTGAGCTTTGGCACCATCAACCGGGCCGATTGGTGGACCGCCAACCTTAACCCCGGCACCGTGAACTGTCCGGTGGTGGTCAATATCGACGCCTATGAGAGCCTCTCTGACGCCGAACGCGAAGCGCTGGACAGCTCCA
>NZ_JAATOX010000141.1 GCF_011806385.1 Phaeobacter sp. HF9A
CCACGCCGCCGGGCCCAACCGGAGGCCCGGCATCTGTGATGCAGGGCAAATGGGCGGGAGGTCTTGGCTTTCTATTGCGAGGTGCTGGCGGAGGGCACGCGGCCCTGAGCCTAGATCACCGTCTGCTGCGCGCTTGCCGTCAATTGCGCCCGGGCTTGCAGCGGTGTCTGTCCGGTCCAGTTGCGGAACGCCCGGTAAAAGGAATTGGCATCGCTATAGGCCAGCAAATAGGAGATTTCCTCGATGCTGATATCCTCCTGGCGCAGGTAGTGCAGGGCCAGCTCGGTCCGGGTTTCATCCAGGATCGACTGAAAGCTCACATCCTCGCGGGCCAGGTGGCGATAGAGCGTGCGCTTGGACATCAGCATCTGACGGCACACCGCATCGGCCGTGGCCTGGCCGGAGGGCAGAAGCTCCAGCAGCGCCGCCTTCACCCGTGCCGATGTGGGCTGGCTGCCCTGCCAGTCCATCATCTGTCGGCGCAGTTCTTTCTCAAACGCGGGCCAGACGTCGGAGGCTTCGGAGATCAGCCGACGGCTGCTGTCCTCGGGGGCGAGCAGGAAGCTCAGGTTCTCGCCGGTGGAGATCTGGCAGCCGACCTCTGCTTCCAGCTGCGCCAGGTCGATGTCCAGCGCTGCGGTGGCGCTGGCGGGCAGGGTCGCCGCGAGGGGAACCACATGATGGGCGGTGCAGTTGCGGATCAGCTCCAGAAAGAAAACCAACTCGCAGACCGCGACCACGCCGGGCAGCGGCTCGTCGGGCAGGGTCGAGGTGATGATCACCCGGGTGCGGGCCTGCATCTGCGCGCAGGTGATGGTGACCGGTGCCACCAGGGGTTTGAACAGATTGAGCCGCTCCAGCCCGGTCACCACATCCGGGCTACAGGAAAAGGCCAGCAAGGCGGGTTTGAACGGGGTGCGGGCCGAGGTCTTGGCCAGATGCAAGAGCCTCTCATACGATCCGGCCTCGGCAAAGATGGCCGTCCAGAGCGCAAAGGTCTGGTGCCCGGACACGCCGCGATGCGCGTCGGTCAACAGATCCACCGGAAGTCCCGCGCGGCGGATCACCCGTTCCGGCGCAATGCCAAGGATGGCGCAGGCGGCCTTGAGAGCCTTGATAAAGGGAAATCGTTCAGCCTGTGCCATGGGGAACCTCTGCGATCAGGACGCCTCGGGGAGGGCGTCTGGGGGCCAATTACATCGGCTATATTGGTTCAGGCGCAACGGGGGCTGAACAGATTGCAGTGATGTGGCACGGTTTGTGTGCAGAATGGCACGATTTGTTGATTTTCGTCGTGCGTCGCTGCCAAGGGTCGGCCGGATGTACTGGATCCGGCCGAAGGTCTGTCGCGCGAGGTCAGGAGCGCAGGAAATGGGCAGAGGCGACCAACACGAGCGACGCTGTGCGGATACTCTGCCCGATCCCAAACTCGTTCAGCGAGCGGATCAGCACCTTGTTGGAATTCAGCGCCTCGGCGATGCGGGTGTAATGGACCTTTGAGCGCCCCGTGGCGCGCAGGAGCATGGTGGCGGCCTCGTTGCGAGCGGCGTGAAACGCCTTGGCCCCTGCCGCCACCGCTTCGGGGCGCACGGCGGTATAGCGTTGCCCGCCGAGCTTGATCTTGGGCTTTGTTGTGTCACGGTTTTGTTTCACAATCGCCGAGAGGGTTTTCTCGACCCCGCGCAGCGCCTTGCCTGCGTTGCTGTAATCGCGATAGGCGCGGGTTTCGCGGATCGCGTCGGAATAGGATTTGCGGAAGCAATCGAATTGATAGACCGGCTCCAGCCGGGCGCAGTCTGCCTCGCCCTTTTCCAGGAGCTGGACGATCTTGGTCGTGTGTTCAGGCGAAAACGCAGAGGCGCCGCTGGCGAGCAGGGCCAGCGCGAAGATAAAGGCGAAGAATCGGATCATAGGAATTCCTTTCGTATCAAAAATCCGCAAGCCACGAAGGCGCCAGCGAGCGGGTGACTCAACCCTAGCGGTTGGTTGCGTGATCGAGAAGGAACTTTAAGATTCTTGCCATCAGCAAGTGAACGCGGGGCAAGGGGCGGGGTGCATCGGGCAAGACATCACGCCCGATGCAGAGGGTGAGGCCTCAGCCGCGCGGCAATTGGCTGGCGGCGCGGGCGAGTTCCTGGATTGCGCTCCAGTCGCCGGCTTCGACCAGTTTGGCCGGGGCGACCCAGCTGCCGCCGGCGCAGATCACATTGGGCAGGCTCAGGTAGCTTTCGGCGTTCATCGGGCTGACGCCGCCGGTGGGGCAGAAGGAGATCTGCGGCAGCGGCGCGCCGATGGCCTTGAGCGCAGGGGCGCCGCCGGAGGCCTCGGCGGGGAAGAATTTCAGCATGTCATAGCCGCGCTCCAGCAGCGCCATCGCCTCGGAGGCGGTGGCGGCGCCGGGCAGCATCGGCAGGCCGGCCTCTTCGGCGGCGTCCAGCAACATCGGCGTCGCCCCGGGAGAGACGCCGAATTTCGCGCCAGCCTCGACCGCGGCGGTCACATCCGCCGGGGTCACCAGGGTGCCTGCGCCGACAACGCCGCCTGCGACCTGTGACATCTCGCGGATCACATCCAGCGCGGCGGGGGTGCGCAGGGTGACCTCCAGCGCGGGCAGGCCACCGGCGACCAGCGCCTCGGCGAGGGGCCGGGCGTGGGCGACATCATGCACCACCAGCACCGGCACGATGGGGGCGAGGTTGCAGATTTCGCGGGCTTTCCAGCTGGCCTGTTGCGGGGTGATTGCCATGGCTCAGACTCCAAATACGGTTGCGCCGGTATCGGCGGAGGTGACGGATTTGCGGAACAGGGCAAAGAGCTCGCGCCCGGTGCCATGCTGATAGGAGGACAGGTCGGCAACAACGGCGGGACGGTCAAGCACGCCTTCGGTCAGGATCTCCAGCTCGCCGGTGGTGGCGTTGAAGCGCAGGATATCACCGTCTTGCAGCTTGGCGATGGGGCCGCCGTCCAGCGCTTCGGGCACCACATGGATCGCCGAGGGGATCTTGCCCGAGGCACCGGACATGCGCCCATCGGTGACCAGCGCCACCTTTTGCCCGCGCCCCTGCATGATCGAGAGCAGCGGCGTGAGCGAATGAAGCTCGGGCATGCCGTTGGCCTTGGGACCCTGGAAACGCACCACGATGATCACATCGCCGTTGTTCAGCTCGCCCGCCTTGAAGGCGGCCTTGGCCTCGTCCTGATCGTGGAACACGCGCACGGGTGCCTCGACCACGCGGTGTTCCTCGGCCACGGCGGAGATCTTCATCACCCCGGTGCCAAGATTGCCCGAAAGCCGCGAGAGGCCGCCGGTTTTCTGGAACGGATCAGAGGCCGGGCGCAGGATCTTGTCGTTCAGCGTCTCTGAGGTGCCCTTGCGCCAGGTCAGCGACCCCGCATCAAGGAAAGGCTCCATCAGGTAGCTGCCGAGCCCCTCGCCGGTTACGGTTTTGGTGTCGGGATGCAAAAAGCCCGCGTCCAGAAGCTGGCCGATCATATAGCCGAGCCCGCCGGAGGCGTGGAAGTGGTTCACATCCGCCAGACCGTTGGGATAGACCCGCGCCAGCAGCGGCACCACGTCGGAGATTTCGGAAAAATCCTGCCAGTCCAGAATGATACCGCCTGCACGCGCCATGGCGATCAGATGGATGAGCAAATTGGTGGAGCCGCCGGTGGCCATCAGCCCGGTGATGCCGTTCACGAAGGCCTTCTCGCTGAGGATATCGCAGACCGGCGTATAGGCGTTGCCGAGGGCCGAGAGCGACAGCGCGCGTTTGGCGCCTTCGCGGGTCAGCGCGTCGCGCAGCTCGGTGCCGGGATTGACGAAGGAGGAGCCGGGCAGATGCAGCCCCATGAACTCCATCAGCATCTGGTTGGTGTTGGCGGTGCCGTAAAACGTACAGGTGCCGGGGCCGTGGTAGGCTTGCATCTCGGATTTCAGGAGCTCGTCGCGCCCGATTTCGCCAGCGGCATATTTCTTGCGCACCTCGGCCTTTTCATCGTTGGAAATGCCCGAGGTCATCGGCCCTGCGGGCAGGAACACGGCGGGCAGATGGCCAAAGGCCTGCGCGCCGATCACCAGGCCGGGCACGATCTTGTCGCAGACCCCGAGAAACACGGTGGCGTCGAAGACATTGTGGCTGAGCGCGATGCCCACCGACATGGCGATACTGTCGCGCGAAAACAGCGACAGCTCCATGCCGGCCTCGCCCTGGGTGATGCCGTCGCACATGGCGGGCACGCCGCCCGCAACCTGGGCAGTGCCGCCGACCTCGCGCACGGCCTCGCGGATCTGCATCGGGTAGGTTTCAAACGGCTGATGCGCCGAGAGCATATCGTTATAGGCGGTGACAATGCCCAGATGACCGCCGCCCTTGGTCGCCAGCGCCTCCTGGTCGGGGCCGGTGGCGGCATAGGTATGGGCCTGGCCCGAGCAGCTGAGATGCGCGCGGGCGGGGCCCTGGGAGCCAGCGGCGCGCATGCGGGCAAGATAGGCCTCGCGGGTGGGGCGGCTTCTTTCGGTGATGCGGTCAGTGACGGCAGCGAGCGTGGCGTGCAGCGACATGGCGTGCCTCCTTTGGGTCAGTCAAACGGGAAATCAGGCGCCGATCGGACGCCAGCGACGCCCGTCCCGGTGCAGCAGCAAGAGCGCATCTTCGGGGCCGGAGCTGCCTTGATCATAGGGTTGCGGGGTGCGGGTGGCATTGTCCCAGGCGGAGATGATCGGATCGGCCCAGGTCCAGGCGGCCTCGACCTCGTCGCCGCGCATGAAGAGGGTCTGATTGCCCCGGATCACATCCATGATCAGCCGCTCATAGGCATCCTGCGGGCGACCTGCCTCGGGCAGGCTGTCGGCGAATGTCATGTCGAGATTGGCGCTGGTCAGGCGCATGCCACCGGGGCCGGGGTCCTTGATGGTGGTCTTGAGGGTGATGCCCTCGTCCGGTTGCAGGCGGATCACCAGCTTGTTGCCCTCGATGGCGTTGTCCTCGCCAAAGATGTTGTGCGGCGGCTTGCGGAAGAACACCGCAATTTCCGACGCCCGCGCCCGCAGGCATTTGCCGGTGCGCAGGTAAAAGGGCGTGCCCGCCCAACGCCAGTTGGCCACTTCGACCTTCATCGCCACAAAGCTCTCGGTGCGGGAATGGGGATCGCCGGCATGGTCGAGATAGCTGTCACCGCCCGCCTTGGCGCGGTATTGGCCGCGCACGATGTTTTCCATCGACACAGGTTCAAGGCTCTCGATGACCTTGAGCTTTTCGTTGCGCACGGCGTTGGGCTCAAACGTCGAGGGCGGCTCCATCGCGGTCAGACACAGAAGCTGCATCAGGTGGTTCTGCACCATATCGCGCATGGCGCCGGATTTGTCGTAATATTCGCCCCGACCGGCGACGCCGATGCTCTCGGCGACGGTGATCTGAACATGGTCGATGTTGTGCGAATTCCACTGCGGTTCAAACAGCGAGTTGGCAAAGCGCAGCGCCATCAGGTTCTGCACGGTTTCCTTGCCCAGATAATGGTCGATGCGGTAGATCTGCCCCTCTTTGAAATGGGCGCGCAGGGCGGCATTCAGCGCCTGCGCCGAGGCCAGATCATGGCCAAAGGGTTTTTCCACCACGATGCGGCTGTTGTCATCGGCGATGCCTGTGGTTTTCAGCCGCCCGGCGATGTCGCCAAAGAGGCTGGGCGCCACCGAGAGATAGAAGGCGCGCACCACGTTGTCACGCAGCTTGCCGGCCAGCTCGCTCCAGCCGCCATCGCCGCGCGCATCCACCGGGGCATAGTCCAGAAGTTCGAGAAACTTGGCGATGTCAGCTTCGGCCGCCGGTTCGATGTCGCCAAATTCATGCAGCGCGTCATTCACCAGGGCGCGGAACTCTTCCTGCGTGTGCTGGCTGCGCGAGGCGCCAATGACGCGGCAGTTCTCGTCGAACTGACCGATCTGGAACCGGTGGAACAGGCTCGGCAGGATCTTGCGGCGCGCGAGGTCGCCGGTGGCGCCGAAAAGGACGAAATCAAAGCTGTCTACGGGGATGACGCGGGGGGCCATGGGTCAGATCCTTCTGCGCTGTTCAGGTCGTGAGTTTCGCAAGCAGGCCCCGGGTGGAGCCATCCTTGCCAGTGGCGTCGCCGCCCGCGACGAGGGGGAGCAGCTGCGTGGCAAGTTCCTTGCCAAGTTCGACGCCCCATTGGTCAAAGGAGTTCAGCCCCCAGATCGCGCCTTCGGTGAACACACGGTGTTCATATAGCGCGATGATCTGGCCAAGCACGAAAGGCGTGAGTTTTGGATAGGCCAGCGTCACCGAGGGGCGGTTGCCGGGAAAGCTGAGGTGCCCGGCCATGCGGTCGGCCTCGGCCCCGGTAAAGCCGCGCTGCTCGGCGATCTTGCGGGCGTCCTCGCGGGAGCGGCCCAGCATCAGGGCTTCGGACTGGGCCAGGCAATTGGCCTTCAAGAGGTCATGCTGATGGCCGAGCTCGGGCTCGTGCCCTTCCGCTGCGATCAGGAATTCTGCGGGCACCACACGGGTGCCCTGATGCAGAAGCTGGTAAAAGGCGTGCTGGCCATTGGTGCCCGGCTCGCCCCAGACCACCGGACCAGAGGCGCGGGGCAGGGGCGCGCCGTCGAGGCTGACGGATTTGCCGTTTGATTCCATATCCAGCTGTTGCAGATAGGCGGGCAGCCGCGACAGGCGCTGGTCATAGGGCAGCACCGCGCGGGTGTCATAGCCGCAGATATTGTTGTGCCAGATGCCGATCAGGCCAAGCAGCGCGGGCAGGTTTTCCGCCAGCGGGGCCTCGCGGAAATGGCGGTCCATCGCCGCCGCGCCATCGAGGAATGCGCGAAAATTCTCCGGCCCGACGGCGATCATGATGGGCAGGCCGATGGGCCCCCACATCGAATAGCGCCCGCCCACCCAATCGGCAAAGCCAAAGACGCGCTCTTCGGGGATGCCCATGGCGGCGGTCTTGTCCCGCGCGGTGGAGACGGCAGCCAGGTGGCCCGAGACATCCTCGCCCAGCCTGGTTTGCAGCCAGCTGATGGCGGTGGCCGCATTGGTCATGGTTTCGATGGTGGTGAAGGTCTTGGACGCGATCACCACCAGCGTCGTTTCAGGATCAAGCCCCGCCAGCACGTCATGGATATGGGCGCCGTCCACATTGGAGACAAAATGGCAGGCCGGCCCGTCGTGATAGGGGGCAAGCGCCAGTGTGGCCATCACCGGCCCGAGGTCGGAGCCGCCAATGCCGATATTCACCACATCCGTAAAAGCCGCGCCGGATTTGGTCGTATCGTGACCGCTGCGCAGGGCGCTGGCAAAATCGCCCATGCGGCTCAGCACGGAGTGCACATCGGGCACGACGTTCTCGCCCTCCACCTCGATCACCGCATCGGCGGGGGCGCGCAGCGCGGTGTGCAGCACGGCGCGATTCTCGGTGCTGTTGATTTTCTCGCCGGACATCAGCGCCTCGATCTTGTCCGAGAGGCCAGCATTTTGCGCCAGCTCGATCAGCAGATCCCGCGCCGTCGCATCAATCGCGGTCTTGGAATAATCCAAGAGCAGCCCGTCGGCCTCGGCGGAGAACATGCTGAAACGGTCGCGATCGGCCTCAAAAAGCGCGGCCAGCGGCGTGGCCTCGGTCGTGGCGCGGTGGGCGGTCAGTTTCTGCCAGGTATCGCTCATCAAATCAGCTCCTCATGGGTCTATGCTGTGGCGCGCGCGGCGTGGCTTTGGGCGGATACAGAGATCTTGCGGCCTATATGCCAAGTTAGCGCTAACAATTCCAGATCTAATTCCGCCAAATTACGGGTTTGTCGCAGATCGGGGCCGTGGCTGCGGTTCCATCATGCGGGGCCTCCCTCTCTGGCTGGGCTTGGGTTCTCTTCTGTATGGCATGGGGGAGGCGGGGCTCCAACAGCGGGCGGTGGATTTTCTCTGCTTCTGTGAAGCGGTTCATATATGCGGCGCACCCTTGCGCATAATCTGGTG
The DNA here is from genome assembly GCF_011806385.1 of Phaeobacter sp. HF9A. GTDB lineage: Bacteria > Pseudomonadota > Alphaproteobacteria > Rhodobacterales > Rhodobacteraceae > Epibacterium. The sequence goes on from NZ_JAATOX010000141.1 coordinate 7,986, forward strand.
GCAAGAGGGCAGGCGACATGCTGCCCGGCCAACGGAGGGTATGACCATGATCCAACATTTGAAGACCTTTGCACTCGCCGCGCTGATTATCGGAGTGTCCCTGACCAAGGTCTATGCGGGTTAGGTCGGGTTTCGAGTCTTGTGAATCGCCAGAGTGCAAGAGGTATTTCTTGTTTCGTCGCGTCACGAAGTGTTGAATTTGTGAACTGTTGCATTGATGCAGCATTTTCCATAGGTCCGGGCTGCGCAGCGATCTGTTTGCGCTAACGAACAGCGACTGAATAAGGAAGCACCCCATGAACTCTTCAAAGACACGCCTCTCAGTGATGACTGTCACGCTGTGTGCGCTCGCCGGTACGGCCTGGGCCAGCGGCAGCGGAGGTGGGGAGCAGGTCAATGTGCCCGATTCAGTCATCGCCGAGCAGCGCGCCGCCCTGGCGGAGGCCACGAAGGACATGGGCTTTGGCCCGCAGGCGCCGCGCGACCTGGATCAGGTCAAGGGCAGCAACACCCGTGTCTTTGGCGCCGCCCCGGCGAGCAGCGCGATGAACCTCTGCGATATCCACTTTCATGAGAATGCCGAACACAAGGGCGGTGACTTCACCACCTATGCCGGCAATGGCGACGGTCACGGCAATGGCACGGGTTTCAAGTATAACGGCAGCCTGACGAAGGCCGAGCTGACCCCCGTCGGTCATCCGATCGGCGTGAGCGAACATGGCGATCTGGAGCCGGGCGACACGATCGAGATCCACTATGTCTATACCACCGCCCAAGGGGTTCCGGCGCCGACGCTGAACTCCTGCCTGAGTGATGCGATCAACAACCCGCAGCTGCGCGTCGAGGGGGTTGTCGGGGTGCTGGTCAACGATCCCAAGGCGGCTGACTTTACGACGCTGGCCGAGGTCGAGAAAATCAATGGTCTTTATCAGGCGCCGAACCTGCCCAATGACCTGGGCGATCCGGTGGTCTATGCCGGTTCCACCACCGGGCCCGGCTATGACGAGACGGGGTCGCCCTTTGAAGTGACCTGGAGCGTGCGTCCGCAGGTGGTGAAGATCGACATCAACAGCGTCGATGCCTGGCTGCAAAACAACCGCTTTGAGGAAGATCACGCCCATGGGGTGCGCAATCTGGTCACCAATCCGGATCTGCTGTCGCCGATCATAAACTGATGTGATCAAGGCGCGAGGGGCTCTGCCCCCTCGCGCTGCGGGTTTTATACGAGGGGCTCTGCCCCTCGCGCT
>NZ_JAATOX010000014.1 GCF_011806385.1 Phaeobacter sp. HF9A
AATGGATCTTGCATCGGGCCGCAGATTTTCCACCACTCCTGCGTCACCGGGTCCGCAGCGATCGCGGCGGAATCGGCATCAAAATCCTGTCCGGTGTATTCCCAGTAGCTGAACATCAGCATCTCGGGTTCGCGCAGGAAGATGGAGTAATTGGTGATGTTGGATTGCCGCAGACGCGCCAGAACCTCGGGCCAGACATCTTCGTGCAAACGCTTGTAAGCCGCGACATTCTCCGCGCGCAGCCCGATCACATGCCCCATTCGTTGCATTCTCAGTTCTCCCCTCAAAGCGACAGATCGTAGACGCGGATCGCAGTTTGCGAAAACAGCGCATCGCGTTCATGCGCGCTCAGGTCTCGGGCCAGGCTTTGCGCCGCAGAAAGCCAGCCCGGGTAGTCGCCCGCCAGCTCCAGCACGGGCCAGTCGCTCCCCCACATCAGCCGATCAGCGCCAAAGCACTCCAGCACATGATCGAACACCGGGCGCAGTGTCTCGGCGGACCATCCGGGACCATATTCGTTGGCCAGCCCCGACAGTTTGCAGCTGATCTGCGGGTGGGCGGCAAGGCGTCGCATGCCCTCTCGCCACTTCGCACCGGGATCGCCATCCGTGAACGCGGGCTTTGCGCAGTGATCAACGATAATCGACAGTTCCGGCACCCGTTGTGCCAAGGCCGCGATCACGGGCAGATGGCGCGGCGTTACCAGCGCGTCCAACCTCAGCCCGGCGCGCGCGACCTGTTTCAGCCCCGCGATCACATCATCGCGCAACACCCATTCGGTCGCGTCAATGTCCTGCAACATCGGACGAATCCCCCGCAACAGCGGGTGCGACAGGCGCGCAAGCTGTGCGGGCACATCGGCCGTCAGGTCGATCCAGCCGACAACCCCTTTGATCAAGGGGGACTCTGCGGCCAGGCCCAGCAGAAATTCGCTTTCCGCCACCGTCGGCGCCGCCTGCACGACAACGGTGCCGGTCACGCCAGCTTTCGCCGCAAGGGGGGCGAGGTCAGGGGGCAGGATATCCCGACGGATGGCCGCCACACTGTCGTTCATCCAGGAATAATCCCCGCGATTGATCCGCCAGAAATGTTGATGAGCATCTATGATCACGGTTTTTCTCTTGCATGGGAGTTGGTTCTAAATAATAACAAACCAAAATATGACGACCGTCAATGGAAAACTCCATCCGGGTCTGGCAGGATCGAGGCGCAGAAAACGCCCGCAAACTGCCGCCAGTCCGACCGGCCTTTGATGCGAGCAGAGATTTTCGCCACAGGAGATGACAGGGATGAAAACGCGACAGATTGGCCAGACCGGCCTCAGGGTAACGGAAGTCGCCTTTGGCTGTGCCAGCATCGGCAATCTGTACCGCGCCGTCAGTGATGCTGATGTCGAGGCGGTGCTGGAGCGTGCCTGGGATGCCGGGATCCGCTACTTTGACACCGCGCCGCACTATGGGCGTGGCCTGTCGGAACAGCGGCTCAAGCCATTTCTGGCCACGCGACCAGAGGCCAAGGTCTCTACCAAGGTTGGTCGCGTGCTCTCTCCCGCCGCTCACCCGATCCCCGAGGCCGATAGCTACGTCAACCCAGCACAAAACGATGTGCGCTATGACTATTCCGGTGACGGCATCGAGGAAAGCCTGGAGCAAAGCTGTGATCGCCTTGGTCGATGCGGCATCGACATCGTCTATGTCCATGACATTGGCGCATACACCCACGGCGAGGCCGGAAACAAACCTCATATGGAGGCCCTTCTTGGCTCCGGTTACGAGCGGCTGGTCCGCTTGAAAGAGCAAGGCCGCATCAAAGCCTTTGGCTTGGGCGTCAACGAATGCGAGGTCTGTCTGGACGTGATGAAACAGGCCGGCCCCATCGACGTGATTTTGCTGGCGGGCCGCCTGACGCTGCTGGATCGCTCTGCGGAAGCAGAGCTGGTGCCCGCCTGTCAGGCCGCGGGAACCAGCCTGGTGCTGGGGGGCATTTTCAATTCCGGCATTCTCGCGACCGGCCCCGTTGAGGGCGCAACCTATGACTATGGCCCCGCCCCAAAAGAGGTTCTGGACCGGGTGCGCGATCTGCAAGATCAGGCGGCGGGCTACGGCCTCCCGCTTGCCACCGCAGCGCTGCATTTTGCGATACGCCACCCCTCGGCAGCCTCGGTCCTGCTTGGCACGGCAAAGCCGTCGTCACTGACGCGAAATCTGGATGCGCTGAGCCACCCCTTGCCAGCAGACGCCGCAGATATGTTGCGCTAAGCGCGGCGCAGATTACCCCAAGTCGTGGTGGCGCAGCGACGACAGAAGCGTCGTCTTGGAGGTACGCAGATGGCGTTGTGCTGCGTCTCGGGCGGCCTCGCCATCGCGCGCCTCCAGCGCATCTATGATCTTCAGATGCTCGTCGATCGCGGCAGCATTGCGGCCCTTTTCCTCGGTCTTGTCCCACATGTAGTGGTAGTGAAAAATCAGCGAAATCACCTTTTGGAATTCTGCGATAAAGCGGTTTTTCACAACAGAATTGATGGTTTGATGAAAGCGCTCATCCAGTTTTGAGAACTCGTGGAAATCCGTGTCGATTGCCGCCTTCAGCGCCAGGTGGTCTTGCCGCAACTCAGCGAGTGCGTCCCAAACCGGATGATCAACGGGTGCCTCGGCGACCTGCATCACCGCATTGGATTCCAGCACGGAACGGAAATCCGACAACTCAATTGCGTATTCCTTGGTGAAGCCAAGCAGCATCCAGCCTCCCTTCGGACGACGGCTGACCAGCCCGAAACGGCTCAAACCGGCCAGAAACTCCTTCAGGTCATATTGCGGCACATCAAAGGTACGCGACAACTCCGCCACCGAGAGCGGCGTGTTCGCCGGGACATCGAATTTCAGCACCCAACCCAAAAACCGCTGCTCCAGATCCCGCGTCGGCTGGCTGGCCTCCGGCATCGCAATGCGATCCTCGACACGCGGCCTGCGCAACAGGCGCTTTTCACGCCCTTCCCAGGAGATAACATTCTGTTCTTTCAGACGGCTCAGGCAGCGGCGGACCACGGTTCGGCTCACGCCGACCATCTCAGCCAATTGCATTTCCGACGGGATCTCTCCCTCCAGCGGCAGGGTTTCGCAATGCATCAGAAGCTGGTTATAGGCTTCTCTGAACCTCGTATCGCTGCGCGCCATCTGCTCTGCCCTTGCTGCCCCGCTACGGGGATTAAATGTATTTGTACGAAATTATAAAAAACCGTTGACAAGAATCAACCCCTGACCGCTTATGTATTAAATAATAAAAAGCCAAATACGCGAGGAGGCGTATGTCACAAGCACTCAAACCCGCAGCGACCGGCGGCGCAAAGCCTTTTGCACAGTTGATGCCCGACGCCGCCAAGATGCATCGGCTCTCTGCCCTGTTGACACTGCTCCTGCTGATCGTCGGGTTCTCGATCGCAAGTCAGGCCTTCTTTTCGGTGAACAATGCGCTGACCGTGCTGTTGCAAACCTCGGTCATCGGGCTGTTGGGCATCGGCATGACGATGGTCATTATCACTGGCGGGATCGACCTGTCCGTGGGCTCGGTTCTGGCGCTTTCGGGTGTCGCCACCGCGATGAGCATCAAGGCCGGGTTCCCGGTGGCCCCCGCCATGGCCTTTGGCGTTGCGGTCGGCGCCGTTTGCGGTGCGATCAACGGTTTGATCGTCACCCGTCTGAAAATCCCGCCCTTTGTCGCAACCCTTGGCATGATGCTGATGGCGCGGGGCTTAGCCCTGCAACTCACGGGTGCGGCGCCGATTTCCCGCCTGGGCGAGGCCTTTGGCCTGCTTGGAAATGGCGCGCTGTTCCGGGTGGTCGAGATGCAGGACAACGGGTTTCCCAAGGTTGTGTTTCCCGGCATTCCCTACCCCGCGATCCTGCTGCTGCTGGTGGCCATCGCCGCCGCCTATATGCTGCGCCGTCGCCAGATTGGACGCCATATCTACGCCACCGGATCGCATGAGGAGGCCGCGCGCCTGTCGGGCGTTCGTGTCGATCAGATCAAGCTCTACGCCTATGTCATGTCCGGGGCGCTCGCCGGGCTGGCCGGGAACGTGCTGATGTCGCGTCTGGTCACCGCCCAGCCCAGCGAAGGCGTGATGTATGAGCTCGACGCCATCGCGGCTGCGGTGATCGGCGGCGCGTCGCTGTCGGGCGGGGTCGGGACCGTGTCGGGCACCATGATCGGCGCCTTTATCATCGGCATCCTGCGCAACGGGCTCAATATGGCCGGGGTATCGGCCTTTATCCAACAGATCGTCATTGGCGCCGTGGTGATTGGCGCAGTCTGGATCGACCAGATCCGCAATCGCCGCTGACGTCCAGCCCCATTCGGCGACGCAGGAGGGCGCCGCCGAATATATCAAAAATACCAATATCTTAGCAGAGGAGGAATAAGATGAGGTCCCTAAAACTTGGTATGTTTGCATCCGCAATCGCCCTGTCCGCCGGCATGGCGCAGGCAGGCGAGATTGCCGTCATCGTAAAAACCACCAGCTCCAACTTCTGGCAAAACGTCAACAAGGGCGCCGAAGCCGCCATTGCGGGCCAGTCCGAGCACAGCTTCACCTTTGATGGTCCCGCAACCGAAAGCGCGGTCGCCGATCAGGTCAACATGGTGGAAAACGCCATCAACCGCGGCGTGTCCGGCATCGTTCTGGCACCATCCGACCCCGAAGCGCTCGCACCGGCGGTAAAGCGAGCCTATGAGAGCGCGATCCCGGTTGTGATCATCGACAGCGCGCTTGCTGACAGCGCCAAGGGCACCTACCAGGCGTTCCTGTCCACCGACAACTGCGCCGCTGGCGAAGAAGTCGCCAAGCGTATGATCGACGAGGCCGGCACCGAGGGCAAAGTCGCGGTGATGTCCTATGTCGCGGGTGTTGGCTCGGAAATCGGCCGGGTTGGCTGTTTCTCGGACTATCTCGCCGAGCATTCCGATCTGGAAATCGTCGGCCCCTACTACTCCCAGAGCCAAATGGCGCTGGCCCTGAACCAGACCACCGATATTCTGGCCTCGAACCCGGATCTGGTGGGTATCTTTGGCGCCAATGAACCGACCGCCGTCGGCATGGGCCGCGCGATCATGCAGGCCGGCAAGGCCGGCCAACTGGTGGCGCTCGGCTTTGACGGCAACGAGGACTTGCAGCAATTCGTCCGCGATGGGCTGATGGCGGCCACCGCCGTCCAGGGCTCTTTTGCGATGGGCGAGATGGGCGTCAACACCATCATCGACATCCTCAATGGCGAGAAGGTCGAATCCTTCATCAACACCGGTGTGGTGCTGGTCGATCAAGAGAACATCGACTCCGATAAAGCGCAGAACGTGCTCTATTAATTTCCTCCCGGAGGGGGCGCCCTGGTGGTGCCCCCTCCCCCAAGACACTCCCCGTCAGAAAGGCAGCCCATGTCGCAAACCCCTCTGGTCGAGATGATCGGCATCGAGAAACATTTTGGCGGTGTTCGCGCCGTTGATCATGTCTCGCTGGACCTTTACCCCGGCGAGGTTGTTGGCGTTCTGGGGCACAATGGCGCCGGGAAATCCTGTTTGATGCGTATTCTCGCAGGCGCCATGACACCCAACGAAGGCGAAATCCGGGTCAATGGCACTCCGGTTCGTTTTGACGATCCCAATGATGCGCGCGACGCCGGGATCGAGACGATTTATCAAACGCTGGCGCTGGCGGATCATCTTGACGCCCCCTCCAACCTATTTCTGGGACGTGAGCTGAAGACCCGCTTTGGCAACCTTGATGACGCCCGCATGCTAAAGGCCGCCCGCGAGGTGCTGGCCCGGCTCAACCCGAATTTCAAGAACCTGTCGGACCCGGTCTCTTCGCTCTCTGGCGGTCAGCGACAGGTGATTGCCATCGCCCGCGCCATCTATTTCGACACCAAAGTGCTGATCATGGACGAGCCCACCGCGGCGCTCGGCCCCTCGGAAACCGCCATGGTGGCGGATCTCATTCGCCAGTTGCAATCCGAAGGGATCGGCATCCTGCTGGTGAGCCACGACATGCATGACGTGTTTGATCTGTGCAATCGGGTGGTGGTGATGAACAAGGGCCGCCTAGTCGGCGCCCATACCATCGAGGAAGTCAACAAGGACGACGTCCTGAGCCTGATCGTCAAGGGAGAGCTGCCCGCCGACTGGTCCGCCCGCAATCTGGAGGCGGCGCAATGACCAGCAGCGTACAGGAGACCATGGCCTGCGGCGTCTGCTTGGAACCCGGCCGGTTCGCCATTGAATCCCGGCCAAAGCCACAAAGCGCGCCCGACGGCTGGCGACTGGTCGATATTGCCGCCATCGGCATTTGCGGAACCGACTATCATATCTTTGAGGGCAAGCATCCGTTTCTGAACTACCCCCGCGTCATCGGGCATGAGCTCTCCGGTTATCTGGCGGATGGTCCCGACAAGGGCGATCTGGTGGTTGTGAACCCCTATCTGTCCTGCGGAAAATGCCGCGCATGTCAGCGCGGCAAACCCAATTGCTGTAGCGATATCGCGGTGCTTGGCGTGCACAAGGACGGCGGCATGTGTGCCCGGATCGCCGTGCCGGAACAGAACCTCTACACGGTGGCGGGCCTGACGCCCGTACAGGCCGCGATGGTGGAGTTTCTGGCGATTGGCGCTCATGCGGTGGCGCGCTCGGACTGCGGACCGGGCGACCGGGTTTTGGTTACCGGCGCGGGCCCCATTGGCCTTGGCACCGCGCTCTTTGCCCGCCTCACCGGCGCCGATGTGCATCTGATGGACCTCAGCGCCCGGCGTCTGGCGCTTGCGTCAGAGCTGTTTGATTTCACCAAGACCCACCAGCCCGGACAGGACATCCTGCACGGGGAACTGAGCGAGGGGTTTGACGTGGTGTTTGATGCCACCGGCAACGCCAAGGCGATCGAGGCCGGATTTCCGCTGGTGGCCCATGGCGGCACCACGGTGCTGGTGAGCGTGGTGAAAGAGACCATCACATTTACAGATTCTGAATTCCACAAACGAGAGGCCCGCATCATCGGCAGCCGCAACGCGCTGAAGGCGGATTTTGACCGCGTTGTCCAAGCGATCCGCGACGGGCATATCCCGACCGATGCCATCGCCTCTGCCATTCTCCCCCTCGACGAACTCCCGGGCCGTTTCAGGGAATTGACCCATAGCCGCGACCACCTCATCAAGGTGCTCGTGACACCATGAAAGACCTCGCATGACCGACCAGCCCTTTGCACTCTGCCTGCATGATGCGGACAACGTCTATGTCGCCCTGCGCAATATCCCCGAAGGGACCGCGCTGCCGAATGGCGTCGAGGCGCAAGAGACCATCCCCTCGGGGCACAAGGTCGCGCTAAAGCCTATTCCGGCGGGCGCGGCGGTCCTGAAATACGGGCAGATCATCGGTGCGGCCAATGCCGAGATCGCCCCCGGTGCGCATGTGCATGTGCATAACCTCGGCATGGGCGCACATAAGCAGGACTATAGTTTTGCAGCCGCAGCGACCCCCTTGCAGCCTGCACAGACCGTGGCGGAGTTCATGGGCTTTCATCGCCCCTCGGGTCGGGTTGGAACCCGCAACTACATCGGCATTCTGACCTCGGTGAATTGTGCTGGCTCCGTCGCCCGCTTTATCGCCGAGGCTGCCGAGCGCAGCGATCTGCTCAAGGACTTCCCGAATGTGGACGGTATCGTGCCGATCGTGCATGGCACCGGCTGCGGCATGTCCGGCAAGGGCGAAGGCTATGAGACCCTGTTCCGTACCCTTGCAGGCTATGGCCATAACGCCAATTTTGGCGCAATCCTGATGGTTGGGCTGGGTTGCGAGGTCATGCAGATCCCCGACCTGATCGACCGCAAGGCGCTAAAGGACAGCGCCCGGTTTCGCTATATGACCATCCAGCAGCAAGGCGGCACCCGGGCCACCGTCGACAAGGGGCTCGCGATCCTGCGCGATCTGGCGGTTGAGGCGGATAAAGCGGTTCGAACCCCCGCCTCTGCCGCGCATTTGGTGCTGGGCATGCAATGCGGTGGCTCGGACGGCTATTCCGGCATTACCGCCAACCCGGCGCTTGGGGTGGCTTCCGACCTGCTGGTGCGCCATGGCGGCACCTCGATCCTGTCGGAAACATCCGAGATTTACGGCGCCGAGCACCTGCTGACGCGGCGGGCGGTCGATGTGGAAACCGGCCAGAAGATCGTCGACCTGATCGACTGGTGGGAGGATTACACCGCCCGCAACTTTGGCGAGATGGACAACAACCCCTCGCCCGGCAACAAACGTGGTGGTTTGACGACCATTCTGGAAAAATCGCTCGGCGCGGTGGCCAAGGGCGGCAGCGCGCCGCTGGCCGGCGTCTATAAATTCGCCGAGCCCATCGACCGGGCCGGTTTTGTCTTTATGGACAGCCCCGGCTATGACCCCTGTTCGGTCACCGGGCAGGTCGCCTCGGGCGCCAATCTCATCGCCTTCACCACCGGGCGCGGCAGTGTATCGGGCTATCAGCCGGTGCCCTCCATCAAACTCGCCTCGAACCCGGATCTCTGGTCGCGTATGAAACCGGATATGGATGTAAACTGTGGCGATATCCTGGACGGCGTCAGCCTGGAGGACAAGGGCCAGGAGATTTTCGACCTGCTCTTGCGCGTCGCCTCGGGTGAGCAAACAAAGAGCGAAGCTCAGGGATTTGGTGCGGTGGAATTCGTGCCTTGGCAAATTGGCGCGGTGATGTGATCGCCGCGCGCATGGAGGAAGAGAATGACAACTGATCTAACGGGCCAGCGGGTCCTGATCACCGCCGCCGCGCAGGGCATCGGTCGCGCCAGCGCCGAAGCCTTTCAGCGCGCGGGCGCGCAGGTTCTGGCCACCGATATCAATGCGGCGGGCCTCAGCGGGCTGGAGGGATGCGAAACCGCAGTTCTTGATGTGCTCGATGCCGCCTCGGTTGCCAAAGTCTGCGAGGATTTCGGCGCCATTGATGTGCTGTTCAACTGTGCCGGGGTGGTGCATGGCGGCACCGTGCTGGAGTGTGGCGACGACGAGATGGACTTTGCCTATGACCTGAACGTCAAGGCAATGGTGCGCATGATCCGCGCCGTCCTGCCCGGCATGCTGGACCGCAAATCCGGCACAATCATCAACATGTCCTCGGTTGCCTCTTCGGTCAAAGGCGTGCCCAATCGCTTTGTCTATGGCACCACAAAGGCCGCCGTAATTGGCCTCACCAAGGCCGTCGCCGCCGATTATGTCACCCAGGGCATTCGCTGCAATGCGATCTGTCCAGGCACCGTGCAATCTCCCTCGCTCGACGAGCGGCTGGCCGCCACCGGCGACTATGACGCCGCGCGTGCCGCCTTTATTGCGCGTCAACCCATGGGCCGCATCGCCGAAGCCAGCGAGATCGCGGATCTTGCCGTTCATCTTGCCTCTGCCACCTACACGACAGGCCAGGCCTATTGTATTGATGGTGGCTGGAGCCTCTGACCAACAGGAAAGACACTTATGAAACTGCTACGCTATGGTGCCCCGGGCGCTGAAAAACCTGGTCTCATGCATTCCGATGGAACCCTGCGCGACCTCTCCGGCGTGATTGACGATCTCTCCGGCGCCAACCTGTCGCCCGAGGCACTCGCCAAACTGGCCGACACCGACGCCAGCACCCTGCCGGTGGTCGAAGGCAACCCGCGCCTTGGCCCGCCCATCGCCAACACCGGGAAATTCATCTGTATCGGCCTGAACTACGCCGACCACGCTGCCGAAAGCGGCATGGATGTGCCGCCGGAACCGGTGATCTTCATGAAGGCGACCTCTGCCATCTGCGGCCCCAATGACCCGATCATCATCCCGCGCGGCTCCGAGAAAACGGACTGGGAAGTTGAACTGGCCGTGATCATCGGCAAACCCGCCAAATATGTCTCCGAGGAAGAGGCGATGGACTATGTCGCCGGGTATACCGTGACCAATGACGTCTCGGAACGGGCCTTTCAGGCAGAGCGCGCCGGTCAGTGGACCAAGGGCAAGAGCTGCGACAACTTTGGCCAGATTGGCCCCTGGCTGGTCACCAAGGACGAGGTCGCCGATCCGCAAAACCTCGCCATGTGGCTGACGGTCAACGGTGAGACGATGCAAAACGGCTCCTCCAAAACCATGGTCTACGGTGTGGCCCATCTGGTGCACTACCTCAGCCAGTTCATGACCCTGCATCCGGGAGATGTGATCTCCACCGGCACCCCTCCGGGTGTTGGGCTCGGCATGAAGCCGCCGCGCTACCTAAAAGCAGGTGACGTCGTGGAACTCGGCATTGAAGGGCTCGGCCAGCAACGCCAGGATGTTGTCGCCGACTGAAACTTGACAGGCGCCCAATGACCTCAAACGCCTCGCTGCCCCGAGCGGCGGGGCGTTTGATTATTCTTGGCCAAGGCCCGGCTGACGCAAGAAGAGAGCCGGTCACGGCAGCAGAGTGGTCGGATCCGCAATCGGCAAGAGCCGTTTTGTCGCGCCATAGCCCAATTCGACCAATTGTTCAGCGGGATCATCACTGGCCCGCCCGTCCGAGGTCTCGAACCCTTTGACCCGACCGGTATCAATGGATTTCATGGCCTCGACCGCCAGACCGAAATGGTGCCCGTCCTTTTGCAGCACCAGAATACCGGCATCTGCCCCAAACTGTCCGACACCATAACCGCGACGCTGCGCACAATCATAGACTGGCATCAGGCGATCCCGGTGTGACAGGTTCACCAGGTGACCGTCAAAATCGGCATCCTGCACCGCAGCGGGCAACCTCATGATTTCACTGACAGCCTCGATCGGCACCGCAAATTCTCCGCCTGCGCTGATCGTCAGATAGCGATTGGAGCGCGACACAGTCCCTGCATGCATCTGCTCCGACGAGAGGTCGCGTCGCAATTGCCGCTGGGTCTTTGGGTCCATCTTTCCATGTGGCGACGTTCCCTTGCGGTGAGAGGCCTCCGCCATCATCCGCAGATCGGGATCTGCGCAGCAAGCAGCCACGTCGATCACGAAGCACTGCTCCCCGTGTTCGTCGATATGCACCCCGGAGAACAGATGCCGGCAATAGGTCACGCTGGGTGGAAAATCATGGATCGCATCCGCCTCGATGTTCATGACGCTGCTCACGTGGTCCACGTTGAACGCCAGCGCATGATCGTCGGGATACTCCAAAATGATCCCTGCGGAGTGCTGTGGACGAAGCCCGGGAGAGGGAAACCCTAGATTGGCAAGCGTATCGAGCATGGGCATTTCCATACCGTGGCGCTCAATCAATCCCAGACAGCTCCCCCCCGCCACAGGCCAGGGTTCCAGCACGCAGGTTGGAACGGTCGAAGAAATATCTTTCATCGCAACGAGGAAGTTCAGCTCGCCCACCCGGAAACGGATGTAAGGGTCGCGCCGTATCTTGGCCCGTCTCCGCGCGGTTTCAGAAATCTCGTCGGACGGGGCGAGCGGGACACGCAGCAACTCCGCCACCGAGAGCATCGAAAAATGCCCGTTAGTATCGCAGATATAGCCGCCACATATCAGCCCATCCTGATCCTCCGCGATATTCTGGCGCCACATATCGCCCAGCTGCAACAGGCAGCGGACGGAATCCACCAACAACCCGGCAACCCTGCCGCCGTCTCGCACCACGACGATCACGCCGCCCGCGCCATCCTCTTCCGCAGGCCCCGCCTGTAGGTCAGAAACGTCTGCCCCCAAACGGCGGTGCAGGCTTTGGACCGGAATAACCTTGCCCCGCAGGATCACTCCCCCCAGCAGATCGGGGTGCTGGCTTGGCAGGCGCTGAAACGTCGCCGGGGCCGGAATAACCTCTCTGACGCTGCTGATCGGAATCGCAAAGAGCATCCCGCCGATCTCGACCACGCCAACGATCATTTCCGCGAGATCTTTGGCACCGGTGTGATGTGGATCTTCGTACTCTTCCCTCACAGGATCATGCCACCTTTGGCTCGTCGGACAGGGCGCCAATCAGCTCCACGACCTGTTTAGATGCCGAAAGCTGATTTTGCGCGGCGCTGGAGATCTGATCGACCGTTTCGCCGGTTTGCGTCACACTCTCGGCAATGCGGGCAAACGCGTCCCGTGCAGCGAGCGAGCGGGTCGTGCCCTGATCCACACGCACCTCGGATTCGGCGATCAACCGCGAAATTTTCTGCGCCGCCTCGGAGCTGCGCTCGGCCAGTTTACGCACCTCTTCAGCCACCACCGAGAAACCCACACCATGTTCTCCGGCACGAGCTGCCTCGATCGCCGCATTGAAGGCCAGAAGATTGGTCTGATTGGCAATTTCGCCAATGACTTTCACGATCTCGGAAATTTCACCAGATGACCGCTGCATCAATTCGATCGTATCAATGGTATGGTTCAGGGCTTCGATACCCTGATTGGCGTTTTGCTGGGTGTCATTGGCCTTGCTGCGGGCCTCGCTGCTGGCGAAAGAGATGTCTGAAATCGCCTCGCTCAACGAATCCACCACGCGGGTCATTTCCGCCGCCTTTTCGCAGATCACCTTTTCACGGGCCACTTGTTCGGTCACGTCAGACGCATATTTGATCACGCCAATGGGATCGCCATGCAGGTCAACCAAGGGCGCGTAGGTGGCCTGGATGTGAACATCGCGCCCGAATTTCCCAACCCTGTGATAGCGGCCGGATTGATATTCCCCGCGGTTCAACGCCAGCCAAAAATCACGATAGGCCTGCGATTTCAAATGGTCGGCCGTACAGAACATCGCGTGGTGTTGGCCGATGATTTCGCGCAGCGAGTAGCCCATCACGCTCAGGAAGTTTTCGTTGGCCGCCACCACATTTCCATCCAGATCGAACTGCACAACGGCCTGGCTGCGATCAATTGCTTGCATCTTGTTGGTGGCATCGACTGCCTTTTCCTTCGCGGCGGTCACATCCGTGGCATACTTCACCACTTTCACCGGCTTGCCGCGCAAATCAAAAATCGGATTGTAAGTCGCCTGGATCCAAACATCCTTGCCGTCATGGCCGATCCGGCGATACTCTCCGGCAGCGAAGTCGCCCCGCTGCAATTGCGCCCAAAAGTCGCGATAGGCCTCGCTGGCAGCATAGTCGGGGTCACAGAACATCCGGTGGTGCTGGCCGATCACCTCTTTGGCATCGTACTCCATCAGGGCAAGGAAATTTTCGTTTGCCGCCAGAACAATACCATCCAAGTCCAGTTCTACCACTGCCTGGCTACGGCTGACAGCATTCAGCTTCGCCTCGGCTTCGACCGCTTGTTCGCGCGTTTCTGTCAGATCATTGGCGAACTTGACGATCTTGATCGGCTTGCCGTCCGGATCAAACACCGGATTATAGGTCGCCTGAAGCCAGAGATCGGTACCATCCTTGCGCAGGCGCTGATAAATGCCACTGGCATATTCCCCCACACTCAAGCTGCGCCAAAAGGCGAGGTAGCGTCGGCTTTCAACTTCCTCTTTCGCGCAGAAAATCCGGTGATGCTGACCAATGATCTCCTCTTCGTTATAGCCGGTCAGTTCCAGGAAGATCTCATTGGCCCGCAGTACATAGCCCTCCAGGTCGAATTCGATCACCGCCTGGCTGCGATTTGCCGCTTCCAGCCGGGCTTCCATCTCGGCGCGTTCCTGATGGCCCTCGCTGACATCGGTGGCGAATTTCACAATCTTCAACAGTGAACCATCCGGGCCATAGACCGGATTATAGGTGGCCTGCACCCAGACCGGCTTGCCATCCTTGCGCAGGCGACGGAATTCGCCCCGCTCGTAGTCTCCGGCGGCAAGTTTGCTCCAAAAATTGGTGTAGCCTGCGCTCTTGGCGGTGTCCGGGTCGCAGAACATCCGATGGTGGCGTCCGACAACCTCTTGCCGGGTATAGCCCATGAGTTCGAGGAAATTTGCATTCGCGTCCAAGACCGTTCCGTCGAGGTCAAATTCCACCACAGCGTTGTGATGGCTCAGCGCGTCGAGTTTGCTCGCGCTGTCGGCCGATTGGAGTTTGCTCTGCGTGACATCCATCGCGTATTCGACAATGCGCACCGCTTTGCCTTCGCGATCAAAAATCGGATTGAACGCCGCCCGCACCCAGATCTGATTCCCTTTGCGCCCGACACGCTGGTATTCGCCTTCAACGCCATGTCCCTCGCACAGCTGGTCCCAGATCTGTTGATACCCACCCGGTTTATCCTGGGTCTTTGGCCACAAGATACTGTGGTGCGCCCCGATCAGTTCGCCTTTCTTGAACCCTGTCAGGGCGCAGAAATTGTCGTTCACCCGCATGATGGTGCCGTCGACATCATATTCTGCGATCGCCTGCGCGCGTTCGATCGCCGCAACGTAGCCAAGAATCGCCTCGTCGGGCTTCACGATGCCGCCGGTCAGGAAGAGATGATCATCCTGTGATTTCTGAATGATTCCAAAAAATTGCGATGATGTGGGCGTATCCTCCAGGCGCACCCGGAACGGCGCGCTGCCCTGACCAACCGCGGTCGAGTTCAGATCCCGGCGCAAACAGGGCTGATCGACCACAAGATCCGTCAGGGTGCTGGCCTCGGGGGTGCGCAGACGTGCAAATTCCTCGCGTGCGTTTTCACTTGCAGCCACCACCTCAAGCGTATCGGGATGGATCTTGAGAATGATCGCATGGCTCATCAGCGCCTCGCCAGCGCCTTTCAGGTCGATCTCTTCGAATTTTTTGACCATATGCCTCATTCCCTGTTTCTAAACGCCTTTTGACGTTGGGGCCTTAAATAAAGTTGCGGAGATTACTGCACGCTCGCCTTTAAGAAGCGGTAAAGTCCGGCCGGCAGATCAAAAATTTCTGGTGAATTGAGGGTGCAAATTTGCCCGATGTCCCGTATCAGGACGCATGCGAAGGACGGCACCGATCCGACAGGTTGCGTGGCGTTCGACGAGCCCGATTTGCCCGACCCGGAGACCAAGATGAGCCGCTTTCCCCAGACCGATAGCCGTCTCGCCGCCCTGCGCGCACGGATGGCCGAGACCAAGACCGATCTGGTTGCGCTTGGCCCCTCCAGCCATATGGCCTGGCTATCCGGCGTGCATCCTCATGGCGACGAGCGCCCGGTCCTGCTGCTGGTCAGCCAGAGCTATGCCGGTTTTCTGATGCCAGCCCTGAACGCCGCTGCCGCAGGGGCAGAGACCGATCTGCCCTTTCACCCCTGGCGCGATGAAGAGGGCCCCGACGCGGCCCTCGCGGCGCTGATCAACGCCTGCGAGGCGACCGGGCCGGAGCTATCCGTGGTGCTGGATGAAACCATGCGCGCCGATTTTGCGCTGCGCTTGCTGGACGCGCTGGATCAACCGCGCCGCCGCTTCACCGACGACACCATCGCCGCCTTGCGCGCGGTCAAGGACGAAGACGAGTTCCGGGCCATCAAGGCGGCCCATCTGATCAACGACCGCGCCGTGCAGGCCGCGATTGACGCCCTGCGCCCCGGCCTCACTGAGCTGGAACTGGTCGAGATCATCAAATCCGCCTATGCCAAGGAGGGCGCTGCATTGGAGTTCTGCTCCATATGCTTTGGCGCCTCCAGCGCCTTTCCGCACCATTACCCCGGTGACACCAAGCTGGAACCCGGCATGGCGGTCCTGATCGACACCGGCTGCCGTGTGGACGGTTACCCGTCGGACATGACCCGCTCCGGGTTCTTTGGCAGCGCTAATGCGACCTATACCGAGGTCTTCGCGGTGGTCGAACGCGCGATTGCCGCCGCGCTGGCGACCGCAAAACCAGGTGTTCGCGCCTCGGATGTGGACAAGGCGGCCCGGGATGTCATCACCGCGGCGGGCTATGGCGAGTATTTCCTGCATCGCACCGGACATGGGCTCGGCATTGATATCCACGAACCACCCTATATCGCGGCCAATTCCGATGTGGTTCTGGCCGAGGGCAATGTGTTCTCGATCGAACCCGGCATCTACCTCGCCGGTCAATTCGGCGTGCGGCTGGAGGAAATCGTCATCCTGCGAGAGACTGGCGCCGAGATTTTCTCGGAAATGCCCCGCGACATGTTCACGGTCGAGGCCTGAGGCGCGCGATTGGTGCGGGGTCGCAGGCGGCGCGGCGTTCAGTCGGCCTCTGGCCTGCGCGCGGTGATCGCATAGCGGTGCTCGACGCGCCGAAGCAGCGACTTGCGCCACCCCAATTGCGCCGCCTGCGCGCGGTGGATCGGGCGCAGGTTGGTGTCGATCTGCACATCTTCAAACCCGGCCTCTTGTAGCAGGGCCGCAACCGCATCGGCCTGCGCGCCGCCCGAGAAATGCACCCGGGACAGGATGCCCTGATGCTGCTTGACCCTCTCGCTGACCGCCGTCGGGGCCGAAAAGCGGGCAAAGAGCCGCGCCATCCAGGTCTTGGACACAAAATCACCGTCCACCAGCAACAGCTGCCCACCCGGCGCAAGCAGACGATGCCATTCTGCAAAGGCCGCGGCAGGGTCCACCAAGGTCCAGACCAGATGTCGGGTCACGATGACGTCGACGCTGGCATTCGGCAACATTGTCCGCTCCGCATCCGCCTGATGAAAGGTCACATCCGGCAGCTTCGCCCGCGCCCGCTCCAGCATCGCCTCCGACCAGTCCAAGCCGGTGACAGCAAAGCCAAGCCGCTTGCACAGCCGCGAGATTTCCCCGGTGCCTGAGGCAAGATCCAACAACCTGCGCCCCTCCGCCGGACCAAGGTGGCGGCGAAAGAGATGTTCCCAGGCGGCCATCTCGGCCCCGTCTGCGATGCGATGCCCCGGATCATTGTCGAACCCGGCGGCCCGCATCGACCAATAGTCCCGGATATCATCCCGCAGATCGCGATTGGACCCTGTGACAGATTGCATGAACGTGACCTCCGATATGGACGGGGCGATGTCTGACGAAACCTAGTGATTTTGTCAACTTATATGATTGACTATAATACTCGGAATTAATAGGGGATGGGCATTCTCACCTAACCAAGGACAGCATCATGCCCCTTCGTTCCCTGTTCAGCGCCGCAGCGCTGACCGTCATCTCAGCCAGCCTCGTGCAAGCCGATCCCCTCACACTGACCGACATCACCGGTCGCGAGGTCACCGTCGACGCACCGGTCGAGCGGGTGATCCTGGGCGAAGGTCGGCAGATCTTCTTTGCCGCCGTCCTGGACCGGGATGACCCGTTTCACCGCGTCGTTGGCTGGCGCGATGATTTTCGCGAAGCCTCGCCCGAGAGTTACGACGCCTATGCGGAAAAATTCCCGGAGCTGACCGATATTCCGACTTTTGGCGGTTTCAAGGACGGCAGCTTTGACATCGAACAGGCGGTCTCGCTGAGCCCGGATGTGATCATCCTGAACCTGGAGGCCAAGGCCGCCACGGACGAGGCCAACTACGAGGAAAAGCTGGCAAAGGTCGGCATTCCGATCGTCTACGTGGACTTCCGCGAAAAGCCCTTTGAGCACACCCAAAAGTCGATGGAAATCATTGGCGAACTCTTTGGCAAGGAAGATCGCGCCGAAGAATTCAACGCCTTTTACGCCGAACAGCTGGCCCGCGTCACCGATGTGATTGACGCGCAGGACGACCTGAAACGCCCGCTGACCTTTGTCGAGCGCGCAGGCGGCTATTCTGAAGATTGCTGCATGTCCTTCGGCCATGGCAACTTCGGCACCTTTGTAGAACTCGCTGGCGGCGAGAACATGGCCAACCCCTTCATCCCAGGCACCTTCGGCACCGTCAATGCCGAGCAAATCATCGCCTCTGACCCCGATCAGATCGTGGTGACCGGCGGCAATTGGGATGCCTATGTTCCCGGCGGCAACTGGATCGGCGTCGGCCCCGGCTCGGACGAGGCGGTTGCGACTCAAAAGCTCGCCGCCTTGATGGAACGGCCCGCCTTTACCGGTGTGAAAGCCGTCAAGGAGAACGAGGTCCACGCGATCTGGCACCAGTTCTACAACAATCCCTACAGCTTTATCGCGGTGCAGCGTCTGGCCACCTGGTTGCACCCGGAACTGTTCCCAGACCTCGACCCCGAGGAGACGCTGAAGGAGCTGCATGCGCGCTTCCTGCCGGTGGAGTATCGCCCCGGCTACTGGGTATCGCTGAAATAACAACAAGCAAGGCGGCCTTTGGGCCGCCTTTGCGGAGGACGACCAATGAGCACCAGCCTGACTTCCAATCCCCCCCACACCGCATCGCACGCCATGGCCTACCGTGGTCTTGTGGCCCGCAGACTCGCAATTCTTCTGGGTCTGACCGGATTGCTGGTGCTGTCGGTTGCCGTCGATGTCTCGCTCGGCCCGGCCCGCTATGCGGTGTCCGATGTGTTGAAAACAATCTTTGCCCCCGCCAGTGTCGAGCTGCAAATGCGCGTTGTGGTCTGGGACATTCGCATGCCCATGGCGCTTCTGGCGGTCACCGTCGGGGCGAGCCTGTCACTGGCCGGGGCCCAGATGCAAACCATCCTCGCCAACCCTCTGGCCAGCCCCTTCACACTCGGTCTCTCGGCAGCGGCGAGTTTTGGGGCCGCTTTGGCGATGGTGCTGGGCATTGCGATCTTTCCCGCCGCCGTGTCGCTGATGGTGCCCATCAATGCCTTTGCCATGGCGATGATGGCGTCGCTGCTGATCTTTGGCCTGTCCACATTACGGGGCGTGACGGTAGAGACCATTGTTCTTCTGGGGATCGCGCTGGTCTTTACCTTCAACGCCGCGCTGGCCTTGCTCCAGTATTTCGCCTCTGAACAGGCGCTTTCGGCGGTGGTGTTCTGGACCATGGGCAGCCTGACCAAGGCGACCTGGGGCAAGGTGGCCATCACTGCCGCGATCCTCGTCATCTGCACGCCGCTGTTTGCCCGCCGCGCCTGGGCGCTGACCGCGATCCGGCTGGGCGAAACCCGCGCCGCCGCCATGGGGGTCCGGGTCAAACGCCTGCGACTGGAAGCCCTGATCCTGGTCTGCCTGCTTGCGGCTGTGCCGGTGTCCTTTGTCGGCACGATTGGTTTCATCGGCATTGTGGGGCCGCATGTGGCCCGCTTGCTGCTGGGCGAGGATCAGCGGTTTTTCCTGCCCGGCGCGATGCTTTCGGGGGCGGTGATCCTCTCGGCCACCTCTGTGCTGTCCAAGGCGCTGCTACCCGGTGCCGTGCTTCCCATCGGCATTATCACCGCATTGGTCGGGGTGCCCTTCTTCGCCGCCCTGATCCTGACAAAAGGACGCAAATCATGGTAACGCTTGAGCTGGACCACGTCGGCGCGCGCTATGGGCGCCGCGAAATCCTGTCAGACGCCAGCACCCCGCCGATCCAGGGCGGCGTGCTGACCGCGCTGGTCGGGGCCAATGCGGCCGGCAAATCCACCCTATTCCGCCGCATCGCGGGGCAATTGTCAGGCCCCGGAACGGTGCGCCTCGCAGGCGCTGACAAGAGCGATCTGCGCTACATGCCACAGGACACCGCGATGACCGCAGCGCTGACGGTGTATGAATCCATCATCCTGTCCCTGAAACAGGGCGCCGGCGGCTGGCGGCTTTCGCCACAGGAGCTGGAAGCGGTGGATACCGTGCTGCACCGCTTTGGCATATCGCATCTGGCGGATCGGCAATTGCCGGAACTCTCCGGCGGTCAGCGACAGGCGGTCTCGATCGCCCAGACGCTGGTCACCGGTCCGCGCGCCGTCTTGATGGACGAACCGACCTCGGCGCTGGACCTCTACCGCCAATACGAGGTGCTGGACGCGCTCAGCGCCTATGCGCGTGACACCGGGGCCGTTATCCTTCTGGCACTGCACGATCTGAACCAGGTCATGCGCTGCTGCACGACCACCATGGCCCTGGCCGAGGGGCGCATCCTGGCTACCGGTCCCACACTGGAGGTGCTGACACCGGCCCTGATCCGGCAGCTCTACGGAATTGACAGCCGGGTGGAGCGTTGCTCGCGGGGCTGCCCGATGATGATCGTGGACGGCCCGTCGATGGCGGCAGCGGCAGAATAGGGAACGCGCCCAAAAGAAGCAGAAACGGTATAGCAGCGCCTTGCTGCTATGCCCCTCCGGTCGTTTCAGGGAAGCGGTTCCTTGTGGAATTTGCAAAGGCCACAAGCGACAGCATCACCGGGACCTCGACCAGCACGCCAACCACGGTGGCCAGCGCCGCGCCGGAATTGAGGCCAAACAGGCTGATGGCCACGGCCACGGCGAGCTCGAAGAAGTTCGACGTGCCGATCATGGCGCAGGGGGCGGCGATCCGATGCGGCACCCGCAACACGAAGGCGGCGCCATAGGCCAGCGCAAAGATGCCATAGCTCTGGATCAGGATCGGCACCGCGATCAGGCCGATCACCATGGGCCGCGCCAGAATGACCTCGCCCTGAAGCCCAAACAGGATCGCAACCGTCGCCACCAGCCCGATCATCGACAGGGGTTTGATGCGCGCGGCGAAGGCGTCTATGGCCTCTGGCCGCGCCAGTATGCGACGCGTCACCAGCCCGGCCAGCAAGGGCAGCACAACATAGAGCAAGGTCGCCAGCACCAGCGTCTCCCACGGCACCGCGATATCCGTCACCCCGAGCAAAAAGGCCACGATCGGCGCAAAGGCCACCACCATGATCAGATCGTTCACCGAAACCTGCACCAGCGTATAGGTGGCATCGCCGCGGGTGAGCTGCGACCAGACAAACACCATCGCCGTGCAGGGCGCCGCCCCCAGCAGGATCAGCCCGGCGACATATTGCGCCGCGTCCTGAGGCGAGATCAGCGGCGCAAAGAGATGCTCGAAGAACAGAACCGCCAGCAGCGCCATGCTGAAGGGCTTGATCAACCAGTTCACCACCAATGTCACCAGCAACCCTTTTGGCTGCCGCGCGACCCCGGCGACCGCGCCAAAATCCACGTTGACCATCATCGGATAGACCATTGCCCAGATCAGCACCGCCACCACCAGGTTGATCGAGGCGACCTCGGCGGCCGCCACCGCCTGCACCAGTCCCGGCGCGACCGCACCGATGCCGATGCCCGCCAGCATCGCCAGCGCCACCCAGAGGGTCAGAAAACGTTCAAAGCTGCTCATGCTGTGGCCTCATGTGTGTGTTCTCCGCTCAGGCGCCCGGAGGTCAGCGCCGCCAATGCAACCATCACCGTGGCGGCGCCCAGGACAAGAGGCAAGCCGCCAATCTGATAGGTGAGCCCCGAGAGCAGCGTGCCCAGCAAGCGCCCCGCCGCATTGGCCATATAGTAAAACCCGACATCCATCGTCACCCGCTCCGCCTTTGTGAAGGCAAGGATCAGATAGGAATGCAGCGCCGAATTGATCGCAAATAGCGCGCCAAAGCACAGCAGGCCCAGCACCAGCGTCACCGTCAACCACGGCGCGGGTCCCGACGCCACCAGCACTGCCCCCGTCAGCGCGGCGGGAACCAGCGCGAGCATGCCCGCCCAGCGCCGCGCCGCGCCGATCAGCTCCGCCTCCGGGCGCTTGCCCGCCCGCAGGATCTTGGGCGCGCTGGCCTGCACTGCGCCGTACATGATCACCCAGATCGCCATGAAGCTGCCGATCAGAAAGAAGGCCGCGCGATTGCCGTCCTCGCTGCCATCCGACAGCACCGCGTAGAAATAGATCGGGATGCCCACCACGAACCAGACGTCGCGCGCGCCAAACAGGAACACCCGCGCCGCCGACAGCCAGTTGACGTTGGATGATTTGGAAAACACCTCGGAGAACTTGGCCCCCTTGCGCCCCTTGGGTAGCCCGGCGGGCATCAGCAGCGACACCGCTGCCAGGATCACCGCCAGCACCAGCGCCATGATCAGCACCGACCAGACAAAGCCCAGGGTCGCCAGCAGCCCCGCGCCCAGAAGAAAGCCCAGCCCTTTTACGGCGTTTTTTGATCCGGTCAGCACCGCGACCCAGCGAAACAGGCCGCCGTCCTCGCTCGGGGCCAGCAGCTTGACGGCAGATTTCGACGACATCTTCGCCAGATCCTTGGCCACGCCGCTTGCCCCCTGCACGATCATGACAAAGGCCACCGATGTGCCAATCGCCCAGGCCGGGTCCAGTTGCGTCAGCGCCAGAAGCGCGCCAACCTGAAGCGCCAAGCCGGCATAGAGCGTCGATGTCAGGCCAAACCTCGCCGCGATCCAACCCGCGGCAAGGTTGGTGCCCATACCAGCGATCTCGTAGAGGACAAAGAGATAGGCCAGCTGCACCGGAGAAAACCCCAGCGTGTGAAAATGCAGCAGGACCAGCATCCTGAGCGCCCCATCGGTGAGCATGAAGGCCCAATAGGCCGCCGTCACCGCGATATAGGCCGCAAGGCCCTCGGGCTTCTGGTTCACAGCGAGGCCCCGACCATCAGGGCGACATCTACCAGCCGATGCGCATAGCCTATTTCATTGTCATACCAGGCGTAGATCTTCACTTGCGTGCCGTTCACCACCATGGTGGAGGGCGCATCAATGATCGAAGAGCGGCTGTCGTTGGTATAGTCCGCCGAGACCAACGGGCGTTCCTCATAGCCCAGGATGCCCTTCAGCGCGCCCTCGGCTGCTGCCTTGAAGAAGCCGTTGACCTCCTCTGCCGTGGTTGCCCGCTCCACCTCGAACACACAGTCGGTGAGCGAGGCATTCAGCAACGGCACCCGCACCGCGTGGCCGTTCAGGCGGCCTTTGAGCTCGGGATAGATCAGCGTGATCGCGGTGGCGGAGCCGGTGGTGGTCGGGATCAGCGAATTCAGCGCCGAACGCGCACGTCGCAGATCCTTGGCCGGACGGTCCACGATGGTCTGGGTATTGGTCACGTCGTGGATGGTGGTCATCGACCCGTGTTTGATACCGAGATTTTCGTGAATAACCTTGACCACCGGCGCCAGACAGTTGGTCGTGCAGGAGGCCGCCGTGACAATGCGGTGCTGGGCCGGGTCGTAAGTCTCGGCGTTCACACCACAAACGATATTGGCGGTCGGCCCGTCTTTGACAGGCGCGGAGACCACAACCTTTTTCACGCCCGCATCAAAATAGGGCGCGAGCCTGGCCTCGGTCTTGAACACGCCGGTGCAGTCGATCACCACATCCACGCCTGCCAGCGGCAAGGCCGAGAGATCCCGCACGCCGA
The DNA here is from genome assembly GCF_011806385.1 of Phaeobacter sp. HF9A. Classification (GTDB taxonomy): domain Bacteria; phylum Pseudomonadota; class Alphaproteobacteria; order Rhodobacterales; family Rhodobacteraceae; genus Epibacterium. The sequence goes on from NZ_JAATOX010000014.1 coordinate 23,112, forward strand.
GGAAGGGCAAATGAGTGCCGTTGATGGTGACGCTCTCCGCGTCATGCGCGAAACTCGCGTCCCATCGCCCATGCACGGTGTCAAACTCCAACAGATGCGCATGCATCTCCGGGTCGCCAACGGCGTCATTGATCCAGGCAATATTGGCGCCACTCTCCAGAAGCGGTTTCAGCGCCAGCTTGCCCATGCGGCCAAGGCCATTCAATGCGTAGGTTGTCATGCGGTTTCCTCAGTCATGTTGCGGCCAATCTCGTCGATGGCGGTTTGCAGGGCGATGCGATCCAGGCTGGCCACGGGCAGCGCCGCGAAGGCTTCGATTCGCTGCTTGAGCGCCCCATAGGCCTGCTGGAACGCGAGGCTTTTTTCGGCGTCGGTTCCCTCGGCGCGGACCGGGTCAGGCATGCCCCAATGGCCGCTGACCGGCTGGCCTCGCCATGCGGGGCAATCCTCGTTGGCCGCCTGATTGCAGACGGTAAAGACAAAATCCATCTCCACCGCACCCGGCCCGGAAAACTCGCTCAGGTTCTTGGCCCGCAACCCGGAGATATCATGCCCCTTGTCGCGCAACAGCTTCAGCGCAAAGGGATTCAGCTCCGAATGAGGCTTTGTCCCCGCCGAATAGACCGTGAAGCGGTCCCCCGCATGCTGGCGCAGGATAGCCTCGGCAAAGATCGACCGGGCGGAATTCCCGGTGCAGATAAACAGAACATTATAGCTGCGGTCAGACATTGGACGCACTCCTGTGCTCAAAGGAAGGCAAAGATCTGGTCGGCCAAGGCAACAGTCAGAGAACAGGGATCCAAACATCTGTCGCACATTTGCCATGTGAATGGAGTAAAGTAGCGATGTCCCGTCGCGTTCCTGCGTCACCAGCCCGACGCGGTGCAATGCCGCCAGATAGCTGGACATGGTGCTGGACTTGATGCCAAGCGCCGAGGCCAGCTCCCCCGCCGGCACGCGATCCGGGAACCGGCGCATCAGCAGGCAGAACACAGACAATCGCTGCGGGTGACCAAGGGTGGTCAGTTGATCGGGAATCGTTTTTTCCATATTTCATGGATATTCGAAATATAGAGCGGCAGCAAATGAAGTTTTTGTAATGGATGCTGCGCATCTTCACCGGTGTTGTTTGCTGTGACGCGCCCACGTCACAGCAACACCTAGCCGGGATCAGCTCAGGCGATTTCGCGAGACGACGCCCAGCGCGTCAAAATCACCCGGCGCACAAAGGCGATCAAGAAAAACGTCGTGAGGATCAGCACAACGGTGGGCGCCGGCGCGCTATCGAGAAAGAAGCTCAGATAAGCCCCCAACAGCATCGCCGTCATGCAGACCACGACCGAGACCGCGAGCATCCGCCCAAAGCTGCGCACCAACAAGAACGCGGTCGCGCCGGGCGCGATCAGCAGCCCCACCGCCAGGATCAGCCCCGTCGCCGACAGAGTGGCCACGATGGTCAGCGACAGGATGGTCAGCAAACCATAGTGCAGCAGCCCCACCGGCAGGCCCGAGGCGCGGGCCTGCGCGGGATCAAAGGCATGCAGCATCAGGTCTTTCCACTTCAGGAGCAACGCCCCCGCGACCAATACCGAGATCACCCCCGCCGTCCACAGATCCTGCGCCCCGACCCCCAGCATATTGCCAAACAGGATATGATCGAGATGCACATTGGTGTGGAGCGAGACATAGATCACGATGCCCAGCCCAAACATGCCAGAAAACACCACCCCCATGACGGTATCCTGCTTGATGCGGCTGTTTTCCGACAGATACCCCGTCGCCAGCGCCGTCAGCATGCCAGCGGCAAAGGCCCCAAGGATCAGCGGAAAGCCCAGCACATAGGCCAGCACAATCCCCGGCAGCACCGCATGGCTGACCGCATCCCCCATCAAGGCCCAGCCCTTCAGCACCAGAAAACAGGACAAAAGCGCCGTCGGCACCGAGACAATCACCGAGATCCAAAAGGCATTCTGCATGAAGGGGAACTGAAACGGAAAGAGAAGCGCATCCCACATCACATCACCTCCGCACGCAGCGCGTCTGCGGCTTTGCGACGTGCCGCCAACAGCCCGTGTTTGGGCGCAAAAACAAAGGTCACCAGAAAGATCAGCGTTTGCAGCACCACGATGACACCGCCGGTCGCCCCATCCAGGAAATAACTGACATAGGCGCCGAAAAAGCTGGTGAAGGTGCCGATGGCGACCGATGTCACGATCAGCCGTGGGAACCGGTCACAGAGCAAATAGGCCGTCGCCCCCGGCGTCACCACCATGGCGATCACCAAAAACGCTCCCACGGTCTGCATCGCCGCCACGACACAGGCCGAGAGCAAGATAAAAAACACCGCCTTGAGCAAGCCCGGGCGCAATCCGATCGAGCGCGCATGGCTTTCATCAAAGAACACCACCATGAGGTCTTTCCACTTCACCAGCAGGATCGCCAGCGAGACAAAGCCGATGATTGCAAGCTGCAAGGTGTCCTGCGGGGTGATTGCCAGGATATTGCCCATGGTGATGGTCTGGATCGACACCGCCATCGGGTTCACCGAGGCCATGAACAACCCCAGCCCAAAGAACGAGGTGAAGATAATGCCTATGATTACATCGACCTTTAGGCCCGACCGATCCGACAGAAACAGCATCGCGGTCGCCGCCAAGCCGCCCGAGATAAACGCGCCCAGCGCAAAGGGCAGACCAAGAATATAGGCTCCCGCCACCCCCGGCACCACAGAGTGCGAAAGCGCATCCCCAATCAGCGACCAGCCCTTGAGCATCAGATAAGAGGACAGGAACGCGCAGACCCCGCCAACCAGCGCAGACACCCACATCGCATTGGTCATATAGCCATAGGTGAATGGCTCCAGCAGCGTTGTCATTTCTGCTCCTCCGTCACCTTGGTCTGATCGCCGTATTGCACAAAGGGGCGCTCATCATCGGTCAGGATCGACAGCTTTCGCACATCATTGTCGTCATGCAGATCCGCCCCGCCCAGCGTGAAATGGCGCAGCACCCCGCCAAAGGCCTCTTCCAGGTTTTCACGGGTAAAGGTCGTCTCGGTCGGGCCATAGCCAAGCACCGTGCCCTTCACCAAGACCGTCCGATCACAGAATTCCGGCACCGTCCCAAGGTTATGGGTGGAAACCAGCATCACCCGCCCCTCGTCGCGCAATTCCCGCAACAAGGCGATGATCTGCTCCTCGGTTTTCACATCCACGCCGGTGAAGGGCTCATCCAGCAGGATCACCTGCCCGTCCTGAGCCAGCGCCCGCGCCAGAAACACGCGTTTCTTCTGTCCGCCCGAAAGCTCGCCGATCTGGCGCTTGCGAAACTCCAACATGTTCACCCGGCCCAGCGCCGCATCCACCGCGTCGCGATCTGCCTGTCTGGGTCGGCGCAACAGCCCCATATGTCCGTAGCGCCCCATCATCACCACATCCTCGACCAAGACCGGAAAGGACCAATCCACCTCCTCGGATTGCGGCACATAGGCAACAAGGTTTTGTTTCAGCGCCTGTTTGACGCTTTGGCCGAGCAGGCGAATATCGCCCCTGGCCACCGGAACAAAGCCCATGATCGCCTTGAACAGGGTCGATTTCCCGGCCCCATTCACGCCCACCAATGCGGTCACGGTGCCACGGGGGATCTCAAACGAGGCATTGCGCAGCGCAGTATGACCGTTGCGATAGGTCACGGTGACATCCTGCGCGACGATCCCGCCTCCTGCCTCGGTTGCCCGCTGCGGCGTTGCTCTACTCATTTGCATCTCGTCTTTCATGTTGGTCTTTCGGCTAGTCTACAGGCGGCATCAGAAACGAAAAGATCTGCCGAGCGCGTCCGCCCGGCAGATCTTCATATGGTCGCAGGTGCTATTTGGTCGCCCCCAAGAGCCCATTGGCCACGGTCTCCGAGGTGACCCTGAGCAGGTCCAGATAAGACGGCACCGGGCCATCCGGCTCCGAGAGGCTGTCCACATAGAGCACCCCGCCGTAGCTTGCGCCAGTTTCGCGTGCCACCTGCTCTGCCGGGGCGGTGTTGACGGTGCTTTCGCAGAAGACCACCGGGATGTCATTGTCCTGCACCCCGTCGATCACTTTGCGTACCTGCTGTGGTGTGCCCATCTGATCGGCGTTCATCGGCCACAGGTACAGCTCTTTCATGCCGAAATCACGCGCCAGATAACTAAAGGCCCCCTCGCAGGTCACCAGCCAGCGCTGCGCTTCGGGAATGGTCGCTATCTCCTGCCGCAAAGGTTCCAGCGTGGCCCGCAGCTCCGCCTTGTAAGCAGCAGCATTGGTGGCGTAGGTCTCCGCGTTTTCGGGATCGTGTTCAGCAAATGCCTCGACGATATTGTCGATATAGATCAACGCATTGTCGAGCCCCATCCAAGCGTGCGGATTTGGCTTGCCTTCATAGGCGCCGGCAGCGATCGAAATCGGGTCAACCCCATCCGAGAGCGTTGCCGACGGCACGTCACCCAGATTGGCCAGGAATTGTTCGAACCACAGCTCCAGGTTCATCCCGTTCCACAGGATGAGATCCGCATCATGCGCCCGCACGATGTCCTGCGGCGTCGGTTCATAGCCGTGGATTTCCGCCCCGGGCTTGGTGATTGACACCACATCCGCGGCATCGCCAGCCACATGCTGCGCCATGTCGGCCAGCACCGTAAACGTGGTGACAACCTTCATTCGATTGTCATCCGCCGCGGCGGCGCCAGACAGAAGCGTGGTCGCGACAACCGCTCCCAAGACTTGTCTCATCGTCAAAACCATAGAGGATCCTTTCCAAATCGACCGCAATAGTTGCGCGCAAATGCCGATCATCCGAGCACCTGTTGGATCATGCATAGCTTACAGCGCAAATATTGCAACTGCAAATCATTCTCAAATAAGAAAAATGATCAAATTTGAAAGGCGCTCCTTTGACGTCGCACGAATATCACCCTGTGCCATATTACGGTCTTTTGACCTGGCCGAGCGGATGCAGTGCACCCCCATAGCCCCGGCGCCTCTCTTATCGGATCCACGCCAACAGCACGCCAACAGTAAGAGACTTGAATTGCCCTCAGCCACATCGGAGCATCGCAGAGGATGGAAGCCGCCAACGCCGGCCTGCGCCTCCATCCCTCGCGCGGGTCAGAAATCCATCCATTTGTCGTTGGCGAGACGTTTCTCCGGCGCCGCATCCTGCACATCAGCCCCCTGCCCCTGCGCATCGGGCGTGGCAACTGCCTCTATGGCGGGAAGATGCCCATCCGCTGTCTGCTCCAGCAAAAGCTGCGCAGCTTCGGCCGGGCGCACGCTGCTGTCAGCCTCTAGCGTTCTGAAACGGCCGACATATTGCATCAGCCGCTCCGCATCGGAGCGCAGCATATGCGCCGCGGCTGTATTCTCCTCGACCATGGCCGCGTTGTTCTGGGTCACCTGATCCAATTGCGACATGCCCATGTTTATTTCGCTCAAAGCGACCGACTGTTCTCGCGACGACTGCGAGATCTGCTTTACCAGATCGGAGATATGCTTCACCTGATCCACGATCAACGTCAGGGCGTCCCCGGTGCGCCCCACCATCTCGACGCCCCGCCCAACTTGCTGGCCGCTCTTTTCAATCAAGGCTTTAATCTCCAACGCCGCGCCGGAGGATCGCTGGGCCAAACCCCGGACCTCCGATGCCACCACCGCAAAACCACGTCCAGCCTCGCCCGCCCGTGCAGCCTCGACCCCGGCGTTGAGCGCCAGAAGGTTGGTCTGGAATGCGATGTCGTCGATCACCGAAATGATCTGACTGATCTGCTCCGAGGATTGCTCGATCTCCGTCATCGCCTTGACGGTTTCCTCGACCACCTCACCACTATCTTCGGCTTTGCTGCGCGCGGTTTCAACGGTGCTTTCGACGCTTTGAACATGTTCGTTGGCCGATCTCACACTTGCTGTAACCTGCTCCAGCGCAGCGGCGGTTTGTTCGAGCGTCGCAGCCTGACTCTCGGTGCGAGAGGACATATCATCGGCGGAATTGCTGATTTCCGATGCGGAGCGGTTGATGTTGTCGGCCGTTTCCCGCACCGACAACACGACGCCGTTCAAGCTCACCATCGCATCATTGATACTATACCGCAGCTTCTCGTGCTCTTCCGGGAATTTCTGGTTCACGTGATTGCGGAAATCGCCCTGCGCCAGGTTCGTCAATGCGCCGCTCAGCGCTTGTACGACCATCGCATTGTTTTCCTGCACAACCTTCTCCCGCGCCTGCGCCGCCGCGCCAGACCGCAGCCGGTCTTGCAGCTGCACCAATGTCCGCGCGATAAAGCCCACCTCATCCGCCTGGCTTTGACCCGCAATCTTGCGGTCATAGTTCTCCTTTGACAGCTCCTTGATCTCTGTCGCCAACCCCTGGACCCGCCGCGAGATTCCACGCGCTGCAAACCAGCTCAAGGCGCAGAGCAACACCGCGGTGACGACCAATTCGATAAAGGTCATGATTTTGGCCTCATTTGAAAAGGCCATGGCCTCGGCGCGATCAATCTCGAACACCACGCCCCACCTGTCGCCCGACGGCGTGGCGACGGTATCGGTCATCGCCACGACAGTTTCGCCAGAGACCCCGCGCACCGATTTGAAGTATTGCCGATTTCCAGCCAGCGCCGCCTGTATCTGCGTCAGATCAGGGAGCGTATCGAGCGTCGCAAAGCGCCCCTCAATCCGGGAATCATTCAAAACCTGGCCCGAGGCGTCAACGAGATAGAGTTCGCCACTCTCCCCCAGGAGTTGTGCATCCGAAAGAATGCTCCGCAAGATACTCAGGGGAACCTGCACCGCGACCACACCTGCGCGGACGCCATTGTCAAACACCGGCGCCGCCATGAACATCGCGGGCGCACCCGAACTTGGGGCGTATGGTGCGATATTCGTCATGTGGAATTCGCCGGGCTTTAATTCGCTTGCGGCCCGAAATGCCTCTCCTAGGCCCGAAGAAGCATACTTGCCCTGCATGAAATCAAGGCCGAAATCATCTTCTTTGTAAACGGAGTAAATCAGGTGCCCATCGGTATCAAACAGAAAGAGATCATAATAGCCGCGCGACCGCTGATACGCCCGCAAACCCGCATGGTGTCGGATATGCGCCTGGGTCCAGACTGACCCATCACCCGCATCCAAGAGCTCATCCTTCTGGCCCGCGGGATGGGGATTTTCCGAAATATAAAGCGCCCGGGGATCCATACTGCCGTCACCTTCGACGATGTGCCAGGCGTCATGAAGTTCCCTTAGCGCGCTCTGCGTTGCGTAACTTACTGATAAAGAAACAACATCTTTCTGAATCCCTTCCAGCCAACGCCCCACAGACGCGCTGCGATCATGCAGGAAACTGGAATAGGAGGCCCGGTGATCCTTTTCCATCGTTTCGGTGTTCTGCCGTATATTCAAAAGCCCCGCTGCCACCACGAGCGCAACTGTTGGCACAGCGATAACCAGAGATAATTTCCAGGCCAGCTTCAACTTTTTAAAATGGAGCATTCGAAAACCTCATAAATCGCTCACCGGACAGGCCAAGCCTGCGAAACTACGCGATCCAGATTGACGTTTTCGAGTTTACCATTGGTGAATAAAAAACGATCACTTGCCCATTTTATAGGCAGCGGCGCAAATACGTCAGAAAAGCGACGTGGCAAGGGCTGGACCGGTAACACATCGGTCACAGCCCCGGCATCAAGCGCCTAATTCTGCCCCTTGCCGATCACGACCAGAGCCGCAGAGAGGACAGCTTTCCTCTCTGTGGAATCACGCCCGGCAAAAGCGTCAGACGTTTCGCCCAGACGCGGCGCGCACAACTCAGGAGTGCATATCAGGGCAGCAAGGAGAGCCGTTTCAGAAACAGTGCCTTGACCGCCTCGGCATCGACGTCCATCGCGACAAGGGTATCGCCGCGCGCGTCCGTAGCCACCTGCGTCTTGCCGGATGTGTCTGCTTCGGTTGATACGGTGACGGGCACCGCACGGGTCTGGAACAGATCGGCATGGGTGCAGGCAATCACCGCCGCAGGATCATGCAGGGAGCAGCCGTTGAGGTTGGCAACCTCCTGATAGAACTTGATATAAAAGCGGCTCATGTCCTTCAGCATCCCGCCGAGCTCGGGTGAGCGGTCCCGGATACCATCGAAATCCTCGGGCGTGCAGAGGATTTTCAGCGTTACATCCAGTCCCACCATGGTCACCTTGCCCTGCGACGCGGCAAAGACCACCTCGGCGGCATGAGGATCGTGATAGATATTGGCCTCTGCATGCGGGGTGATATTCCCCCCGGCCTCCAGTGAGCCGCCCATGATGACGATCGCCTTGCAATTGCTGACGAATTCCGGGTCACGCTGTACCGCCAGCGCAATATTTGTCAGGGGCCCAACAGGGCAGAGCACCAGCTCTCCGCGATGTTCCCGCGCCATGCGGATCAGAAAATCTGCCGCATCTTCCTCAACCGGTTTGCCTTTGGGTTCTGCTGCGGGGATATCGCCGAAACCCTCGTCGCCGTGGACATGGGTCGAGGGTGAAAAGGGCGGCAGCACCAGCGGCTTCTCGGCGCCATGCGCCACCGGCAGGTCAAGGTCAGCGGCTTCCAGCAGGCGCAGCGCATTGCGGGTGGCCATCTTGGTGGTCACATTGCCAAAGATCGTAGTCAGGCCCAAAAGCTCGATATCCGGCGCGGCTGCGGCATAGAAAATCGCCATTGCATCGTCGATGCCGGGATCCGTGTCGATGATCAATTTGGTCATGGGAACTGTTCTCCGCTCTTCATCTGCTCTTGCCATCCGCGCGATCCTGCCAGACATGGCCGGACCTTCTGCGGCGGGCCTGATGGGTCTGGAAATCGCCGCAGTCTCTCATTTACGCGGGCGGAGCATGAAATGCCAAGGGGCTTTGCGCTGCGCGCCCCAAGGTCACGGAAGAGAGCAGCCACCCCGAACAACGCCGGGGTGGCTGGCTGGTCTTACTTGGTCAGGTCCGTCCAAATGCGGGCGTAAAGATCCTGCACTTTGGGCGGGCAGGTCCGCTGGAAGTGCGCCTCTGGCTCAAACTCGGCCGGAATGGTCATCTCCGGGGCGGCCAGGAGCTTCTCGCTCATGAAGGCCTCGCTGCCCATGATCGCGTTGGGATAGCCGGTGTAGTCAGAAACGATCGCGGCGTTTTCCGGATCCATGAGGAAGTTCAGGAACAGCTTTGCATTCTCGACGTTGTGGGCATCCGCCAGGATCGCGACGTTGTCCTGCCATTTCGGGAACCCCTCTTTGGGATAGCCATAGGCAAAGCCGCTGTTGGCTTCCCGGATGCGCATCGACGCGCCACTCCAGAAGACCGAAGCTTGCAGATCCTCGTTGACGAATTTCTCAAAGCTGGCGTAGTCGATCGAGGCCCAATAGGGCTTTGCCGCGACCAGCTTGTCGCGGGCCGCCTTCAGCACTTCCTTGTCGGTGGTGCAGCTTTCGCCACCAACCGAATAGATCGCAAGGTCGATCACGTCCGACATTGCCGGCACGACGTTGATCTTGCCCTTGAGCTCTTCTGGCGGGTTCAGGAAGATATCGGAGGTGTTGATATCACCGCTATAGACGTCGGTGTTGACCATCACGCCGGTGGTGCCCCAGACGTAAGGAATGGTGTAGGAGCGACCCTCGTCCCAGAACACATCGACCCAGGCAGGATCGACATTCTTGAAGTTCTCCATCGTGTTGGGGTCGCTCTTCAGATACAGACCCTTGTCGATGTAGATCGGAACCACTGCGGCCGAAGACACCACGATATCAAACCCGTGACCACCGGCGTCGATCTTGGCGATGGCGGTTTCGTTGCTGTCATATTCGGTCAGCGTCACGTCCACGTCATAGGTCTTTTCGAATTTCTCAATCAGATCCGGCGGCGTGTAGAGGCCAAAGTTGTAGATGTTCAGCGTTCCCTCGGCCAGCGCAGGCAGCGCCGAAACCGCGATGATCGCCGTGGTTAACCCGAGCTTGATCTTCATGTTGTTCTCCTCTGTCGGTTCACGTTTTTTTTCTGGTTAGCAGCCACGCCCCGACCACGATCAACACGCTGATCAGCAGAAGAAGCGAGGAAATGGCGTAGATTTCCGAAGTTAGGTTCCGGCGGAGCTGACCCATCAGATAGGTTGGCAGCGTGTCTTGGCCGGGCGCCTTCAGGAAATCAGAGATCACCACATCATCAAGAGACACAACAAAAGCCAGGGCGAAGCCGGCCAGGATCCCGGGCGCCAAGAGCGGCAAGGTCACCTTGCGGAAGGTATAGAACCGTCCGGCATAGAGGTCGGCGGCTGCGGTCTCCAACGTCAGATCCATGCCTTCGAGGCGAGCCCGGATCGGCATATAGGCAAACGGAATACAAAAGGCGCTGTGGGCAATAATCAGATACCCCAGACCGTTGTAGCCGGTGAACTGCCGCACCTGCGCAAGAATGATCACAAGCGCAATGGCCAAAACGATTTCAGGCACCATCAGGGGCTCGTTCAACACAAGGTGGATTGTCCCCTCCCCCTTGAACCCGCGTGTCCGGGTGGTGGCCAGCGCGGCCATCGTTGCGGTGGTGGTCGCGACCAACGCCGCACAGCTGGCCAAGATCAGCGAGGTGATACCGGCAGATATGAAAGCATCGTTTTGCAGCGCAGCCGCGTACCAGCGCAGCGACACCCCATCCCAATCCCCGATCACCTTGCCAGAGTTGAAGGAGTTGGCCACCAGAATGACCATCGGGATATAGAGGATCACGAAACAGGTGATCGCCAGAGTGGCGGCCGCGGGAAGCCGGCGAACATCAAAGCGTTTATCAGTCACGGCGAGACCCTCCTCCGGTCAGGCGGCTGTACCAGATCAGCGCCACCAGAACCAATGCCGTCAGCGTTAGGGAAAGCGCCGCGCCCAGCGGCCAGTTGCGGCCCTGACCGAATTGCATTTCGATCAGATTGCCCAGCATCATCGACTTGCCGCCGCCCATGATGCGCGGCGTGACATAGGCACCGAGCGAGGGAATGAAGACCAGGATAGACCCGGCAATGACCCCTGGCCGAACCATCGGCAGGATCACACGGCGCAGGCAGTAGAGCCGCGAGGCATAGAGATCATATCCAGCCTCGGCGAGGCGGAAATCAAACCGCTCGATCGCCGAATAAACCGGCAAGACCATCAGCGGCAGGAAGACATAGGCCATGCCCACCAGCAGCGCAAAGTTGGTGAACATCATCTGGATCGGCTCATCAATCAGCCCCAACCCCAGCATGATCCGGTTAAAGACCCCGTCCGAGCGGATCATCTCCTGCACCGCAATGGTGCGCACCAGAAGGTTGGTCCAGAACGGAATGGTGATCAACAGCAGCCAAAATGCCCTTTGCTTTTGGGGACGGGTGGCGATGAACCAGGCGGTCGGCACCCCCAGGAACAGCGTGATCACGGTTGTGGCAAGCGAGAGCACCACCGAACGGGTCAGGATGGTCAGATGCGCGTCCGACAGGCTGACGGTGTCGTCAAAGATATCGCGCTCAAACAGGACCGAAAACCATCCCTCAAAGGACAGTTTCCAATGCACCCCGCCAAAATCACCGGGGGACAAGAAGGAATAGACCACCACCACCAGCAGCGGCAGGATCGAAAACAGGGTGATAATGGCCAGAGCCGGCGACGCCAGCGCCCAGCGGCGGCGCGTATCGGCGACTCGGGCGTGATCTTCTGAGGACCGTCCCATCTTATGCGGCCTCTTGCGGCAAGAGCCGGAGCGCGCCACCGGGCAGGGAAACGGGGATCGTCTCGCCTTCGCGGCAGGCGGCGTCGCTTTGATCGGCATTCTGCACCCTTGCAACCAGCGTGTTGCCATTGGCCAGCGCCATATGCACATGGGTGTCGGTGCCAAAATAGACCAGCTGCTCCACCTTTGCCTGAAGCACAAGCGCGCCGGGCTGCGCCGCACCCAGCACCACCCGCTCGGGCCGGACCATCACGGTGACAGGCCCATCGTCATGGGCCGCCGGCACAGGCGCTTCGGCTTCGGGCAGGATCAGCTGACCGCCCTCACAACGCCCATCCAGGAAATTGGTCTCGCCGATAAAGCCGGCGACAAAGCGGTTGGCGGGTTGGTCATAAAGATCGCGCGGCTCGGCGATTTGCTGGAAGCGCCCGCCGCTCATGACCGCGATGCGGTCAGACATGGTCAGGGCTTCTTCTTGATCATGGGTCACAAAAATAAAGGTCAGGCCGGTTTCCCGCTGTAGCCGCTTCAGCTCGACCTGCATTTCCTTGCGCAGCTTCATGTCCAGCGCCGACAGCGGTTCATCCAGCAACAGGATGCGCGGCTTGGGTGCCAGGGCCCGTGCCAACGCGACCCGTTGCTGCTGACCACCCGACAGTTCGCCGCTCTTGCGATGAGCGAGGTGGCCCAGCTGGACAAGATCCAGCATGCGCCCCACCGTTTCGTCGATTTCCGCCTGACGCTTGCCCAGCGCGCCGAGCGCAAAGCCGACGTTTTCCGCTACGGTCATATGCGGAAACAATGCGTAGTTCTGGAAAACCGTGTTCACCGGGCGGCGATTGGGCGGCGTATGGGCGATATCCTGACCGTCCAGCACAAGCGCGCCACCGCTGGGCGGCTCGAATCCCGCGATCATGCGCAGAAGCGTGGTCTTGCCGCAGCCGGAGGGACCAAGCAACGTAAAGAACTCCCCCTCCTTGATCGAAAAACTCACCTCATGCAGCGCGGTTACGGCGCTCTCACCTCTGCCAAAGCGTTTGCTCAGGTTGCGAATGTCAAGCATTGGAAATCCTCTTCGTCGCCACCACAACTATTGACATAAATTTTTTAGTCAATAAAAACTTTTACACAACCATAAAAATCAGGTGCCCAAATGCCCGCCGTTAACAGCCTGCCCGCTGCAGGCCTGCGAGATCGCAAAAAAGCTAAGCGGCGAGATGAAATTATCAGCGTCGCCAAGAAGCTGTTCGCCCAGCAAGGAATCGATGCCACCACGATGGCTGACATTGCCGCCGGGGCCGAAGTTTCTCCGCCCACCGTGTTCAATTACTTCGGCTCCAAGGATGGCCTGCTGATCGCGATGATCGCCGAAGGCACCGCCGAGGCGCGCGAGAACGACCGCGCGCTGCATTGGCGCGACGGCACCGACCTGACCACGCTGATCATCACATTGTTTCGACGCATTTCCAGCCGAACGCTGGAGATCGCCAGCAAACGGGTCTGGCGCTACGCAGAAGCGGCCATGATCCGCCAGCCGAACACCAAGCTCGCCGAGGAATACAAGGATGTCTCCCATGCGGTGGTTCTTGTCATCGCCGATTTCTTTGCCGAGCTTGACCTGACCCTCCGCTCGGGCAGCAGCTGCACGGCGATGTATCTGGCCGAGATGTACCACGACCTCTGGATGCCCTGCTTCATCCAACTCATCACCCACGACGAGCAGACCCTTGAGCAACACGACGCCATCCTGCGGGAGCGCTTCGCTCCCCTGGTGGAGCTCATGTTCACAGATGACTGCATCGACACACCCCGCCGCAAGGATCCGTCCAAATGACCGCTGACCTAATCATTCTGAACGCAAGCGTCCTGACCATGGACGACAGCACCCCGCGCGCCGAAGCCGTTGCAGTGCATGGCAACCGCATCCTGGCAGCAGGCGACGCCGAGAGCCTCCGCGCGCTGGCTGGCCCCGACACCCGCATCATCGACGCACATGGCGGCACGCTGATGCCCGGTTTTGTCGAATCGCACCTGCATCTCTTTTCCGGCGCCTATGGCCGGACCCTGTTGCAGCTTGCCGATATAAAGGGCGCAGACGCGATGACAGAGGCCGTTCGCGCCTTTGCCGCCGCAAAGCCGGATGAAGGACTGCTGTTCGCCCAGGGTGCCGACTACGAGATCCTCGGAGCAGGCACCCGACTTGACCGCCATGCGCTGGATGCAATGTGCCCGGATCGGCCGCTGGCGGTGATGGCCTATGATTTTCACACGCTTTTTGCGAACACCGCCGCCCTGCGCGCGGCCGACCTGCTGCATGGGCGCGACCTGCCAACCGGCAACGAGGTGGTGATGGGCTCCGACGGGCTTGCCACCGGTGAATTGCGGGAGAAATTCGCACTGCTTCCGGTCCTGGACCTGCGCACCAGCGGCGGGCGCGAGATGCTGGGCATGTCGGGCATCGAACCGGAAACCCCGCCCACCCAAACCGAATGGGACGAGGATGTCGCAGTACTGACCGACGGGCTGCGCTTTATTGCCTCAAAGGGCATCACCTCGGTTCACAACATGGACGGCAATCGCCACCTGCTGGAGCTCTTGCGCACGGTCGAGGACAACGGCGACCTGATTGCCCGCGTTTCCGTGCCCTTCCACTATACCGGCGAGATGCAGCTGTCCGAACTGGATCGCGCCAGCGCCATGGCCGAGGATTTCACCGGTGACTGGCTGACCAGCAACCGCGTCAAGATCTTCATCGACGGGGTCATCGAAAGCGGCACCGCGTCTATGCTGGACGATTACGCCGACAAGCCTGGCCTGCGTGGCGAGCCGATCTTTGACGCGGCGACATTCGCAGAGGCCGCGATCGAAGTGGACAAGCGCGGCATGCAGATCACCGTGCACGCCATCGGCGACGCCGCCGTTCGGATCGCCCTGGATGGCTACGAGGCCGCTCGCCGCGCAAATGGGCCCCGCGACAGCCGCCATCGCATCGAACATATCGAAATGATCGACCCGACCGACATCCCGCGCCTTGCCGAACTGGGGGCTATTGCCTCGGTCCAGCCGCTTCATGCGCCGACCGAGGACAATCCGACCGCTCGCAGCATCGGCGCCGAGCGCGCACCCTACGCCTATGCCTGGCGCGCCTTGCATGACGCTGGCGCCACCGTCGCCTTCTCCTCCGATTGGCCGATTGTGCCAGTCGATCCCTTGCTGGGAATCCAGACCGCGCTGACCCGCAAGCCATTCCTGCCCGGGCTGCCGGACCATCGGCTTGGACTGACTGACGTCCTGAAAGCCTTCACCACCAATGGCGCCTATGCCGGCTTCATGGAAAAGCAGACCGGTCAGATCGTTCCGGGGATGCTCGCCGATCTGGTCCTGCTGTCGGGCAACATCGAAAACACCGACCCCGAGCGGATCGCAGAGATGGATATCGTGATGACCATCTGCGGCGGGCGGATCACCCATGAAGCGTGAGGCCAGCGAAATGGACATCTCAACCCTTGGCGCCAACCGCAGCCTCGGCCAGCCCGCCCTGCGCAAGGCCTGCGTCATCCGCGCAGACCTTGGCGAGGCCGTGGAATTCGCAACCACCCATGGCACCACCCGCGCCATGTTCCCGATCACCGGCGGCATGGCAGAGGGCATTGGCTGGCGCGCGCGCATCCTGCCCGGCGGGGCCGACTTTGCGCTCGGCCTGCCCGATGGCTCCTACGCCATCGAGGCGCGCTATTGCATGGAGCTGACCGACGGCACCCCGATCATGGTCACCAATGCCGGCAGGATGACCCCGCAACCCGATGGCAGTTTCCTTGGCCGCACCCGCGCAACGCTGGAAGTTCCCGAAGGGCCGCACAGCGCCCTGGGCGCGGCGGTCTATTTCGGCACCGCCCTGGCCGAGCCCGGCGACGAGGACCACGTCTATATCGAGCTATGGGAAGCGCCGATCTGATCGCGCGCCGCAGGCACGCCCCTGCGCCTTTTGCCTTCCGCAACGCGACTGGCCGGAACACCGGTTGAGCGGCCCCCTTGGGGCCGCAATCGCGTCGTGACACGGGTACGCCGGACCAACCCAACGTCCTGCACGCGATTCCGCCTCGCGACACCACAAGGCCCAGACTCGCCAAATGTGATCAACTTATGAACTCTCTCCGCTTTGAATTCAGATTTCACACCCTATTTTTCCATTAATTTTGGGATATCCGTTGACAGGAAGAGGACTCAAATCTAGCAAAGTGATCACATTGTGAATTTTGAGGATCGCCATGAGCAACCAAGAAACAGCCCGCCCCCTTGCGCCAGGTCTTGACCTCGCGGCGCTCACCTCCAAGGCCCGCGCCATTTCCGAACAGGAAGGCAAGATCTATGCCCAGCGCCGGGCACGCAGCAAAGCCATGTTCGAAAATCCCGAGACGGGCTTTTACGACCAGGTGCCGCAGCACTGGATGCGCGACTGGCCGATGCCCTTCCCCTTTGCCGTGGCAGGCGCATCCGGCAGCACCCTGACCGACATCGACGGCAATGAGCTGACCGACTTCTGCCTTGGCGATACCGGGTCGATGTTCGGCCATGCGCCGCAGCCGGTCGTCGAGGCCCTGGCGCAATCGGGCACGCGCGGCCTGACGACAATGCTGCCTTCCGGCGAAACCACCAAAGTCGGCAAACTGCTGACCGACCGCTTCGGCCCGTTTGTCTTCCAGGTTGCCGCCACCGCCAGCGACGCAAACCGCTTTGCCATTCGGGTGGCGCGGGCCGTGACCGGCCGCAAAAAGGTGCTGGTCTTTGATGGCTGCTACCACGGGGCCGTCGACGAAACGCTGGTCGATCTTGAAGATGGCAAAACCGTCCCCCGCTCGAACCTTCTGGGTCAGGTTGTAGACGTCACCACGACCAGCGTCAGCATCCCCTTCAACGACGTTGAAGCCCTGAAAGCCGCGCTGGAAACCAAAGAGATCGCGGTAGTTCTGGCTGAACCGGTGATGACCAACTGCGGCATGATCCTGCCGGACGAGGGCTACCTCGATACCCTGCGCGAGCTGACCCGCGCCAATGGCACCTTGCTGCATATCGACGAGACCCACACCATTTCGACCGGCCTTGGCGGCTACACCGCCGTGCATGGGCTGGAGCCGGATATTTTTGTCGTCGGCAAACCCGTCGGTGGCGGCATACCGGTCGCAATCTGGGGCATGTCCAAGGATGTGGCACAGGGCATGTCCGACATCCGTGCCAAGATGACCGGCATCGGCCATTCCGGCATCGGCACGACCCTGTCGGGCAGCACGCTGCAAATCGCCTGCCTGCGCGCCTGCCTCGAAGAGGTCATGACCGCAGAGGCCTACGCGACGATGAACCGCAATGCCGACCGGCTGGAGCAAGGTTTCACTGACGCGATCCGCGCCGCCGGGCTTCCCTGGCATGTCAGCCGCGTCGGGGCACGGCTCGAAATCGTCTTTTCCGCCACCCCCGTTCGCAACGCAAAAGAGGCCCACGCGGCCGAGATCGACGACATTCAGCACGCGTTGCATATCAGCCTGCTCAACCAGGGCTATCTGGTGACGCCGTTTCACAACATGGTGCTGGTCGCACCAACCACCACAGAAGCACAGATCGAAGGGCTGCTCGGCGCCTTTGAACAGGTGCTGACCCGCCTTGTCTCGCAGGAGGACGTGCAATGACCGAGAACAGACCCAATGAGGCCGCTTCCATCGAAGAAGCAGAAGCATTCCTGGCCAAACACCCCGACATCTCGGCCTTTGACCTTGTGCTGATCGACCCGAACGGGATCGCCCGCGGCAAGATCATCCGCCGCCACGAGCTGCTGGGCCTTTTCAAATCCGGCCGGCACCTGCCCGGCTCGATCCTCGGGCTCGACGTCACCGGCGAGGATGTGGACGAGACCGGGCTGGTCTGGGACGACGGCGATGCGGACCGGATTGCCTGGCCGATTGCCGGGTCGCTGGTGGAACTGCCCTGGACCTCGCCCAAGCGGGGCGAAGTCCGCGTGAGCCTTTATGAGCTTGACGGCACCCGCATGGCCGCCGATCCGCGCCACGCCCTGTCGCGCCAGATCGACGCTTTTGCGCAAATCGGCATGACCCCCGTGATGGCCTTCGAGCTGGAATTCTATCTGCTGGACGCCAGCCGCGACGCCACTGGCCGCCCGCAGGCCGCGCGGATGCCGATCACCGGCGATCTGAATTCGACCAATCAGGTCTACAGCCTTGACCCGCTCGACAATATGCAGAGCTTCATCGCCGAGCTATACGCCCATGCCGAAGTGCAGGGCCTGCCGGTCGAGACGATGATTTCCGAATACGCCCCCGGCCAATACGAGCTGACGCTGCGGCACCGGACCTCTGGCCTGCGTGCGGCGGATGATCTGATCATGCTGAAACGTCTGGTGCGGGGTCTCGCGATCCGGCACGGGATGCGCGCCAACTTCATGGCGAAACCCATGTCCGGGCGCTCCGGCTCTGGCATGCATCTGCACACCAGCCTCGCCAATGACGCGGGCGAGAACCTGATGGCGGACACCGGCGAGGCGCTGGCGCCGCTGCTGTTGAACGCGGTGGCGGGCCTGCAAAAGAACATGGCCGACTCGATGCTGCTGTTCGCGCCCAACATCAACTCCTGGCGCCGCTTCAGCAAGAACAGCTATGCACCCACCGCCGCAACCTGGGGACGCAACAACCGCAGCGTCGCGATCCGGGTCCCCGCAGGCAACCCCGCCAATCGCCACATCGAGCACCGCACTGCCGGCGTCGATGCGAACCCCTATCTGGTGGCGGCGGGCGTGCTGGGCGGCATGTATGAGGGCATTCGGGACAAACTGCTCCCCGATGCCGAAGCCACCTCCTATGACGCCGAAAGCGACTATGTGCTGCCAAAAGACTGGGCAGCGGCGATCGACCGCGCAGCGGCATCGAACTTCGTCAAAGACGCGCTTGGCGAAAAAATGGCGCATGTGTTCCTGGCCCTGCGGCAGTCGGAATACGACCGCTTCATGGCCGAGGTCACCGCGGAAGAGTTCGACTATTTCGCCAACACGATCTGACACTTTACTCGGATCCTAACGCTGGAGGGGCGCCATGCCTTCCCTGAAGACCGCCCTGGTCACCGGTGCCGGTGCACGTGACGGCATTGGCTTTGCGATCGCCCGACGTCTTGCGCAACGCGGGATGTCGGTTGCGATTGCCGGTGCCAGCGACCGCATCCACGACCGCGGAGAAGAGCTGCGCGTCGAGGGGTTCCAGATCACATCGCATGTGGCCGACCTGACCAAGGCGCAGCAGGTCGCGCGCCTGCGCGCCGAGGTCGGCCCCGTCGATGTATTGGTAAACAATGCAGGCATGGGCTCGATTGCGGCCCCTGCCATTCAACGCAGCTTTATGTCCCTCTCCGAGGCGGATTGGGACGTGGGCATCGACGTGACCCTGAAAACGGCCTTTCTCGTGACCAAGGCCTTCCTTGAGGACATGACCCAAAAGGGCCTGGGCCGGATCGTGAATATTGCCTCTGTCACCGGCCCGCTCGTCTCCAACGAAGGCGAGGCCGCCTATTCCGCAGCCAAGGCTGGCATGGTCGGCATGACCCATGCCCTGGCGCTGGAGGTTGCGCGCTATGGCGTCACGGTCAACGCCGTAGCCCCCGGATGGGTCGAAACCGGCGCCTCGACCGAAGAGGAACTAATCGCGGCGCGCCACACCCCACCAGGTCGCGCCGGTCGCCCGGATGAAATCGCCGCCGCCGCCGCTTTCCTCGCAGCGGAGGAGGCCAGCTATGTCAACGGATCCGTGCTTGTGGTGGACGGTGGCAACATCTTGCAGGAAAGCAAGGTTCAACTCGGATAATCACCCGCGCGTCTGCCCGCGGCGGGGTCGGTCGCCCGGGACGGATGGAATTGGCAAAACCCGCAGGACTGGTTAGGCTGGCCTATCGACCGGGACGTTCGGGATCGCCCCGTTCGGCACGCAGAATACGGGCACCATAGTGCCCAATCACCGTCGCAATGGCAGGACTGAATGCGAGATATTTCGACCCAGCACCAGCAGATCTATCAGACCCTGCGCGAGCAACTGATCTCCGGGCGCTTCGCCCCCGGCACAAACGTCAGCACACGCGGCATCAGCAAGACGATGGGGGTCGGCGTGATGCCGGTCCGGGGCGCCATTACACGCCTTAGCGGTGAACGCGCACTTGAAGTGCAGCGCAATGGTCGGATCTGCGTGCCAGAGCTGACCCGTAGCCGTTTTGAGGAACTGATGCAGGCCCGCCAGCAGCTGGAACCGCTCTGCGCCATGCGCGCCCTGCCCTGCATGACGGCAGAGAAAATCGCTGAAATGGAAGCCTGCGACAGGCGGATGAACGAAAGCTACGACACCGGCGATGTCGATGCCTATATGCGCGAAAACTACCAGTTTCACTTTACGCTCTACCGTGCCGGCGGCTCCGAGGTTCTGGTGCCTCTGCTGGAAAGCGTCTGGATGCAGTTCGGCCCCTTCATGCGCAGCGTCTTCAGCATGGATGAAAAATCCGACATCGTCGACAAGCATCAAATGACCCTTGAGGCGATCAGGCGCAACGACGCCGATGCGCTTGGATTGGCCATTCAGGCGGATATCATGGATGCGGTTCATCTGCTCAAGCAAACGCTGGGCGACAAGACAGAGGCGGCCGAGACGCCGACCCTCCAGGACTGAACCGCGCAAAAGCCGACACGCAGATCGCAGAATTTCTACCTACCGCCAGCAAAACCCCGTCCGAACAAGCTGGTTCGAACGTCTGCACCGGCTTGTTCGGTCGCGCGGGCCGGATCCGATCCGTATCTGGAGGCCAAACAGCAGATCGCGCTGACCTCTTTGAATACAGACCCAAGGACATACCATGCCTCTCTTCGCACCTCAGGCTCTCACGCTGGGCCCGCAATCTGTGGCCGACGCTTACACGCAGGATTCCGCAGCGCCCGGTATGATCATCTCCGTTTCCGACGGCGTGCGCTCTGCCTCTGTCGCAAGCGGGCTGAGCAATATCGAGGAGGCTGTCGCGCTCCAACCTGACCAGAGTTTCAAGATCGGCTCACAAACCAAGATGATGACCGGGGTCACGGTTCTGGAACTGGCAGAAGAGGGGCGGATTGATCTCGACCGCCCGCTGGCCGACTATATCGACCCCGCGCTGATTGCCGGGGTGGCGAATGCCGATACCGCAACGGTCAGGCAGGCGTTGCAGATGACAACGGGCATTCCGAACTACACCGCCGTTGCGCGCCCGGATGGCACGACGCTGTTTGACGTGATCACCGAAAACCCGGACGACATCATCGGCGCCGACCATATTCTTGCACTCTTGCAAGGGGTGCCCGCTACTGCCGAGATCGGGCAGGCCTATGAGTATTCCAACACCAACTATTTCTACCTCAGCAAAGTGATCGAAGCAGTCACCGGGCAGGATCTGGGAGAAGTGTTTCACGAGCGGATTTTTGCACTGCTCGGCATGGGCGACACCTACCTGGAAGATTACCGCGATAATCCTGGACTGGTGTCCTCCTATCTGGAGCTCGACGGCACCCTTGTCGATACCAGCGCCCTGCGGGTGGATGCCCATGGCGAAGGCGGTGTCGTCTCCACCGCCGCCGACATGACCCGCTTTCTGAAAGCGCTACTGGTGGACCGCACGCTGACGTCTGAAACCGTGCTTGCCACCATGACCGACTTTGATACCGCCGGTCAGGACCCGCGCGGGTTTGGCTTCAACTACGGGCTTGGCTTGATGGAATTCGAGGGCGTCGGCACGTTTGTGGGCTTTGCCGGCGGCATCTACGGCACCGACAGCGCCACCTATCTGCATGTCGAGACCGGTCAGATCATTTCGACCATGGTCAACCTCGGCAACGGGGACGCAACCGGAACCGGCGCCGCCATCAGCAGCGCCGCCACCCTCGCAGAGGATGACGCCTGGCAACAGCAGCCGCTCGGTGATCCGCTTTTGATCGAGGGCATCAGCGCGGCTGAGCTGAGCATCGACACACAGGATGGTATCTCCGTGCTGAGCGCCGACGGCGCAGGTTTTCAACTGCCAGACCACATCAAGTCCTTCGACAGCGATGATTTTGTCTTCTCGGATGGGTCGATCCTCGATCTCGGCACGGCTCGCGATGACGTGCTTGACGCATCCGGCGCAGGACATGACCAACTGCGCGGATTTGCCGGCAACGACAGGCTGAGCGGGGCCGCAGGCAATGACCAGCTCAGAGGCGGCATCGGTGCCGATACCCTGCTTGGCGGAACGGGGAAGGATCAGCTTTTTGGCGGCGCCGGGTCTGATCGGCTTTTGGGGCAAGGCGGCGATGACCTGCTTTGGGGCGGGGCCGGTCGTGATACCATATTCGGACAGAGGGGTGATGACACCTTGCGCGGTGGCGGCGGCCAGGACAGGCTCGTCGGCGGCTCTGGCGCGGATCGCCTGCTGGGACAGTCCGGCGACGACCGGCTGTCTGGCGGCGCGGGCGGTGACCGGCTCTCTGGCGGGCGGGGCGATGATCGCCTCAATGGAGGCCGCGGCAATGATCTGCTGACCGGCGGCCAGGGCGCGGATACTTTTGTGTTCGGCAAAGGTGCGGCTGACGGGCACAGCGATCACGATGTGATTTCCGACTATCAGATCGGTGTGGACAGCATCGCCCTGCTGGGGCGGACAGTCATCAGCCATTCGGTGGAGGACGCAGGTCTGACACTGGTGCTGGATGGAGACGCAGACACCATCCTCCTGCGCGGCCTCTCTGAGCTAACGGACATTGCGTTCCTTTAACCAACGTCCCCGAGCGGGGAAGGCTGCGACATTCCAAGTTCGCGGCCTTCCCATGCCCGCTTTCCGCCCTGGCACAACTGATCACGCCAGCGCCACGTTGCCGCCCAGACACAGCACTCCGGTCCAAGCAGAACCGTGACTTTGCATTTCCCGCGCAGGCGCTAGAACAGCCGAAGATGGGGGCCGCAACGCATGATCATCCTTCGGGAACAACTCTTTTGGGAATACCTCGGCGTCGCGGAGGCGCTGGCAGTTTCAACCTTCGTCCTGCTGGGCTTGCTCCTGCGGTTGCGCGACACCGACCCGCCAAGGATGCACATCTGGTCAATGATTGCCTTCTTCTCGGTCAATATCTGCGACTGCCTCGACTCCCTCGTCTATTCAGACATCTTCATCGGCCCGAGCGCGCTATACCGGTGGAATGACGTCCTGATCCCCGGATATATCGTTGCGCTCTATTTCTATGTGCGGGCCCTGACCAGCCCCACCCCCAAGCTCGCGCGTGCCGATCTTGTCCACCTCCTACCGTTCGTGGCGGGGTTTCTGTGTCTCTCGCCAGCGCTGATCCTGCCCGGAGATATCCGCATCGGGCTGGTTGACGGCGCGATTTCGGACCGCCGTCAGGACGTGATAGAGACCGGCGAAACGATATTCTGGATCGTGTGGGTCGCCATTCTCATGGTCTACGGCACCATATGTATCCGACGTCTGATCCTTCACAAACGCAATATCCGCGACGTGTTTTCCGATCTCGAAGGCAAGACCCTGCGCTGGCTTGACGCTTTGGTCGCAACGATCTTCACCATCGCATTCATCGTGATTGCCGATGAAATCGGGCAATTGCTCGGATACAACTCCCTGCGGGAGGGGATCTGGTCATTGCTCTTTGACGTGATCCTGCCCATGTCCTTCGGGATCTTTGCCCTGCGCGCCAATCCGCCCCTGCCCGGCTGGAGCGGTTCGGTGCTGAAAGAAGAAGCCGCCCCGAAAGAAGACCCGATCACCGAACCAGGCCCATCGACCTCTCGTTACGCGCGCTCGGGGCTGACCCAGCAAGACATCGAACGCTATGCGATGCGGCTGGAAAAGCGCATGGCAGAGGGGCAGCTTTGGCGTGATCACAACCTGAACCTGCGGGGCCTCGCGACGCTGATCTCGATCCCGCCGATCCACCTGTCCGAAGTGCTCAACACCAAGGTCGGCATGTCCTTTTACGACTACGTAAACCAATGCCGCATCCGCGATGCCTGTGAGCTGTTGATCCAAACCAATGAGTCGATCCTGGAGATCAGCGAGACCGTCGGTTTCAACGCAAAATCGACCTTCAACACCAGGTTCAAGAAGGTCACCGACCAGACGCCAACGCAATGGCGGGCGACGCATAAACCCTAGGTTCAGAAAAACGGAACGCCAATAAAACAAATGGCTTAGCCCCGTTCGATCCAGCTTGTTCGAACGTCCCGACCAGCCCGCCCGGTCGCGCGCAGCAGGACTGCCGCCTATTCCTTTTCACATCAGCCGACGCGCTGCTCGGACGAGCCGGGACCGCGTTGGCCCTATTGTTGAAAAGGACCCGAATATGAAATACCTGATCACGTTGCCCGCACTGCTTGCCATCGCCGCATGCGCTGACAGCGGCGCAAACCGCCAGCCGATTCTGGACGGCCCGCCGACGGCGGCATTCCAATCCGATCTGAGCGCCTGCCAGGCCCTCGCCCGCAATCAAAAACAATTCGATCAGGAAACCCTTGGCGCAGCGGTACTGGGCGCGGGTGCCGGGGCTATTCTGGGCGATATTGATGACGATTCGGATGCGCTGGGTGGCGCCATCTTTGGTGCGCTCGCCGGGGGTGCCGCCGGGGCTGTCAACGCCTCCGAACGGCGCGAAGCCATTGTTGTGGAATGCCTGCGCGGACGCGGGCACCGGGTCGTAGGCTAGGCAGTCGCAATGTCTGGCATCATCCGTCTGCGCCGACGCCGCTTCTCGGCGCTTCTGCACCTTGGCATAATCTGGCAGCGTCCGGGCGGCCCCCAGGCCACAACGGCGCAACGCGGTGTCAAAACGATGCCGGGCCTGTTTTACCCAAGGCGCGCGGGCTGACACGCATGCGGGCCAGACGGCATGCATCCTGTCCACTCCGGCGCGCGCCTCAGCCCGGAAAATGAGGAAACCGAAGACATGAAACGTGTTTTGATCGCAGGGGCGACCGGCTATCTGGGCCGGTTTCTTTGCCAAGAATACCAGACGCGCGGCTGGCATGTCACTGCCTTGGTCCGCAGATCGAGCCGCAACGGGGCACCCTCTGCGGACCGGATCATCGAGGCAGAAGCCACCTGGTCGGAAACGCTGACGGGAACGATGGCCGATATTGATCTGGTCATCTCCGCCTTGGGGATCACGCGCCAGGCAGATGGTGTCGGCTATTGGGATGTCGATTACCAGGCCAATGTGAACCTCCTGGAAGAAGCAATACGCAGCCCTGTCACGCGCTTTGCCTATGTCCACGTTCTGAACGCCGACCGCATGGATCACGTGCCCCTTGTCGCAGCAAAGGCCGCCTTTGTGCGCAGGCTTCAGACCGCCGATCTTGCCTCCACGGTGATCGCACCCACCGGGTATTTTTCCGATATGGGAGATTTCCTGACGATGGCGCAGGCCGGGCGCGTCTGGTTGTTCGGAAACGGACAATACCGGATCAACCCGATCCATGGCGCCGACCTTGCGGCGGCGATCTTTGACACCATTGAACGGGGCTCTGCCGGGGCGGACATCGGCGGGCCGGAGACCTTTACGCAGAACGATCTTGCCAGGCTGTGCTTTGATGTTCTGGGCTCCCGCCCCCGGATAACCCATCTGCCGGATGTCCTACGACGTTGCGCGCTCTTCCTGCTTCCCAGGCTTGCCCCCCGCCGGATCGCCGGCCCAGCGCAGTTCTTTCTGAGCGCCGCCGCAATGAACATGACCGCACCCGCGTCCGGGACGCGCAAGCTGGTGGATCATTTCAAATCAATGACAGAGCACGGCGAGTAGCCCTCTGCCCCGATTGAATCTTTAGACTGAGAACATTCATGAAACTTCAAACACTTGGAGCCATTGCCGGCCTCACCTGCGCCGCCACATATCTGTTCGGCTTTGCCGGTTTGGTCGCGGTGCTGGCGCCGTTCGGCTATGGCACGCAAGACATCAACGCAGAAGCGGTCGTGAGGTTCATAGAGGCCAACAGCGGTTTTCTGATCCTTTGGAACAGTGTGATCTATATTCTGAACGGACTGGCCCTGGCGGTTCTGGTCGTTGCGATACATGCAAGGTTGCGCAGGGCCACGGCAGATTGGGCAACCATGACCGGTGCGCTCGGGGTGATCTGGGCGACATTGGTGATCGGGGCCGGCATGATCGGCAATGTCGCGGTGGAACGTGCCGCCCATCTGGCACCGATCGACTTTGATCGCGCCGTGTCGCTTTGGGAGACCCTGCATGCGGTCGAGCTTGGCCTCGGCGGCGGCAATGAAATCGCCGGAGGGCTCTGGATCGGCTGCGTCAGCCTTGTTGGCCTCGCAGCGCGCAAGCTTGGCAAAGTGACCGCTGGCCTTGGCTTGCTCAGCGGGGCCGGCGGGATTGCAACCCTGTTTGCGCCGATAGGGGATATCGCCGGGGCACTCTTTGGGATTGGGGCCTTCGCCTGGTTCATCGCAACAGGGCTGACGCTGATCCGCAGTCGTCAAGCCCCGGCAGCGCGGTCCACACCGTAATCGCCGCAGAGTTCGGCCAACACCGCATGGAGCCGCGCGATGATCTCGGCGCGCGGCGAGGTCGTTCTCTCCACAATGCCGATCTGACGGGTCACCTGCGGGTGGCCGAAGGGAAGACGCGTGATATCAAGGTCTTCGGGTTCCTGAAGCGCCACATGCGGCACCACCGATATGCCCAGCCCCTGGCGCACACCGGTCACGATCGAGCCGATCGTGTCGATCTCGGCCACATCATTCGTCACCACTCCCAGACGGGACAGCTCAGTGTCGATGAGATTGGCCAGCGGCACCGCGCTTCGAAAACGGATATAGGGGCGGGTGTTCAGCAGGTTGATCGGATCGCTTGCCTCCATCCCGCGCGGCGCAATCAGCCAGAGCGGCTCGCGCAGGAACGGACTCCACCGCAGGGCGCTGGGAAATCCGAGATGTTCGGCGACGATGGCCGCATCCAGCCGCCCAGCGGCCACATCCGCGATGAGCGTGGACGACAGCGAAACACGCAGGTTTGGCTTGAGATCAGGATAGCGCTGGCGCATCTGCACCAGCGCCCGCGGCAGCAGGTTCAGCGCGCTTGAGCGCACCGAGCCCAGCATCAGCGTCCCGGCGATCTGATCGCCCCGCAGGCTGGCCTTGGTGTCCTCTTCGCGGCGGAGGATATCGCGTGCCATTTCAATAACCTGAAGCCCCTCGGGCGTGGTTCTGGGCGGACGGGTGCTGCGGTCAAAGATGGTCACGCGCAGCTCCTCCTCCAGCGCGTGAACCTGCTGGCTGACAGCCGAAGGCGTGAGGCCAACCACATCCGCCGCCTGCGCAAAGGTGCCATGCGACTGAATGGCCAAAAGAGTCCTGAGTTGCCGGGTATCCATCATCAAATCCATTTTTTCTAAATCTAATAACCAGAATTACGCGCTTTTGTGAAGACATTCTTGGCATTACGATAGCCCACCAAGGAGGACACCCGCAGCCCGGTTTGGGAGGCCGCTGTGGGCCATTCGACAGACAATGACACGAAATGGCGCGCCCCGACGCTTCGGGACGCTATGGAGACACGCGCGATGAGCAAAACAATCCTCGTAACGGGGCCTGACCTCGATCCGGCCGCTGCCCGCCTGGTGGCGGAACACGGGTATCAGACGGTGCATACCCCACCCTACGCCGACAGCGCGGTGATTTCTGACTATCTCCAGCAGACCGGCGCCGAGGGCATCGTCTCCCGCATGGGCCGTCTGGATGCCGCCGTGATGGATGCGGCGCCGCAGATCAAGGTGATCTCCAAACACGGGGTCGGGGTTGACAATATCGACATCCAGGCCGCCGCAGAACGGGGCATCCCGGTGCTGGTCGCCACTGGCGCCAATGCGGTATCGGTGGCCGAACATGCCATCGCGCTGTTGCTGGCGACGGTCAAGCGCGTGCTGCCGCTGGATGCCGGGCTGCGCGCCGGTCGTTGGGAAAAACCGGGGTTTTCGGGCCGCGAGATCGCCGGATCGACCATGGGCCTGATGGGCATGGGCGCGATTGCGCAGGCAACAGGCCGCATCGCGCAGGGATTGGGCCTTCAGCTGGTCGGGTTTGACCCATTTGCCCCCGACAGCGCCTTTGAAGAGCTGGGCGTCATCCGCTGCTACAGCTTCGAGGACATGCTGACGCGGAGCGATATCCTCTCCCTGCACTGCCCGCTGACCGAACAAACCCGTGGCATCCTGAACGCCGAGGCGCTGGCGCGGATGCCTGCCGGCTCCTACGTCATCAATACCGCACGCGGTGGCCTGATAGACGAGGACGCCCTGGTGGCCGCGATCCAGAGCGGCCATCTCGCGGGCGCCGGGCTGGACACGTTCGCGGTTGAACCGCCCGAAGCCGACCATCCCTTCTTTGCCCTGCCGGAAATCGTGCTGACGCCCCATATCGGCGGCGTCACCCGCCAGGCCGGGGCGCGCGTCGGCGTCGATGCGGTGCGCGGCATCTTCCAGATCCTGAGCGGCCAGCCCGTCGCCCCCGAACGTATCATCAACCGCAAATTGCTGGCCGCCGCGCAGGCGGCGCCGGCCAACAACATGGAGAAATAACCATGACCATCGGATTCCGTATCCTCAACCGTGACCGCGTCGCCCCGGCCGAGCTCGTCGCCGAATTCGCCAAGCTGCCCGTCGCCAACGTATCCGACAGCATGTCGCGCATGACCGCCGCCGGCCCGACCATGCGCCCGATGCACAGTTCTGGCGGCATGGCGGGCGTCGCCCTGACGGTCAAGGCGCGCCCCGGCGACAACCTGATGCTGCAC
Organism: Phaeobacter sp. HF9A; assembly: GCF_011806385.1. Taxonomy (GTDB): domain Bacteria; phylum Pseudomonadota; class Alphaproteobacteria; order Rhodobacterales; family Rhodobacteraceae; genus Epibacterium. The sequence continues at coordinate 51,688 of NZ_JAATOX010000014.1, forward strand.
AAGGCCATCGACATGGCACAGCCCGGCGATGTGATCGTCATGGACGCCGGGGGCGACACGTCCAATGCTCTGTTCGGCGAGATGATGCTGGCCTACGCGATCAAGCGCGGCGTGGCCGGGCTGGTGTTGAATGGCGCAATCCGCGATTCGGACGCGATGAAAGAGGTCAATCACCCGGTCTTCGCCGCCGGTGTGACCCATCGCGGCCCCTACAAGGACGGCCCCGGTGAAATCAACGTGCCCGTCGCCATCGACGGCATGGTCATTCATCCCGGCGACATCATCATCGGCGACGGCGACGGCGTGCTCTGCGTGCCGATCGATGCGGCCGAGGGCATCCTCAAGAAAGCGCAGGCAAAGCTGGCGGCAGAAACCGCACAGATGCAGGCCATCGCCGAAGGCAAGAACGACCGATCCTGGGTTGATGCAACCCTGACAAAACTCGGTTGCGCTTTGCCCAAAGACTGAACCACCAAGAGACAATCCGCATGAACAGGAGGAGTCACATGCTGAATATCTTCAAGAAAACCGCCATCGCAGGTGCGATGTGCCTTGCCGCAGGCGCGGCGCTGGCCGAATACCCGGAAAAGCCGATCGAGGTGATCGTCGGCTATTCCGCCGGCGGCGGCACCGATGTGATGGCACGCACCGCCGCGCCCTTTATCGAAAAATACCTTGGCGAGGGGGCCAGCCTCGTCGTCAAGAACATGCCCGGCGCCTCTGGCCAGATTGGCGTGACCGAGGCGGCCAATGCTGAACCCGATGGCTACACGCTTGGCACCTTCAACCTGCCCGGCATGATGGCACGCACCATCGACCGCGAGGCGGATTACGACCGCGACAGCTTTACCTACCTTGCCAATGTTGTGAATGACCCCAACGTCATCGTCACCTCCAAGGACAGCGGCCTGGACACGCTGGACAAGCTGATCGCCGAAGCCAAGGAAAACCCCTTTGCCGTGACCGTCGGCATGTCGTCTTTGGGCGGCGATGACCATTTTGCGCTGATCAAGCTGCAAAACGCGACCGAGACCGAGTTCACCATCGTACCGTTCAAGGGCTCTGCCCCCGCGCGCACCGCGCTGCTGGGTGGCCACGTTGCCATGGGCATTCTGAACATCTCCGAAGTGGCCGAATTCCAGGACCAGCTGAACGTGCTGGGCGTCGCCACCAAGGAACGTTCGCCCTTCGCACCCGACCTGCCGACCTTCAAGGAACAGGGACTCGATCTGGTGAACGGTTCCATGCGCGGCTTTATCGCGCCTGCGGGCCTGCCCGAAGATGTGAAGGCCAAGCTGATTGAAGCCTTCACTCAGCTGTCCAGCGATCAGGAGTTCCTCGACGCCATGGCCGCGACCGCAAACCCGGTCGAAGTCGTGACCGGCGATGATTTCAAACAACTGACCTCTGATCTCTATGACCTCGCCAACGGCGTGTGGGAAACCACCCCCTGGAACTGAGGCCAAATGCGTGAGGGAGCTTTCTCTCTCACGCCCACCCCCTCCCTCACATCAAGAGCAATCCCATGCCCGAGAGCCGTAATTCCCGCCTGACAAGGCCCGAGACCCTGACCGCGCTCGGTATCATCGTGGTCGCCGCCGGGTTCCTGATCCCGACCTATGATTTGCGCGCCATTTCCGCGCTGCTGCCTGCCGCCATGCTGATCGGCCTGATCGTGCTGTCGGTCGCCCTCCTGGTTGCGGATCAACGCAAGGCCAGCGCGGGCAAGGATGCCGAGCCCATGACCAAATCGCCAAAGCGGGTGATCGGGGCGTTCCTGCTGATCGTCAGCTATGCGATCGCCACCGATTTCATCGGCTTTTACATCAGCACTGCCGTGACGATCCCGCTGGTGGCGTGGATCTTCGGCTATCGCAGCCCCATCGGCCTTTTGATCGCGACGGTGATCGTCGTCGGCACGATCTGGGCGATCTTTGATTTCGGGATGTCGCAGGACTTTCCCACTGGCCGTTTTTGGGGGCGCTGAACCATGTATGCTGATCTTCTTCACGCCCTGCCCAACGTCTTTGCCCTGACGAATTTTGCCGCCGTCATCATCGGTGTGATCGCGGGCATTGTCGTCGGCGCCATGCCGGGTCTCTCGGCGACCATGGCGATCTCTGTCCTCGTGCCCTTCACCTTTGGTCTTGAGCCGCTTGTCGCGCTCGGCCTGATGGCGGGCATTTACAACGGCGCGATGTATGGCGGCGCGATCCCGGCTGTGCTTTTGCGCATCCCCGGCACCCCTGCCGCTGTCGCCACCACCTTTGATGGCTACCCGATGGCGCAAAAGGGCGAAGGCGGTTTCGCCCTGCAAGTCGCGGTCGTCTCCTCGTCCATCGGCGGCATCGCCTCGGCCTTTGCGCTGATGCTGCTGGCCCCGCCTTTGTCCAAGGTCACGCTGCTGTTCGGCCCCTCCGAAGTGTTCTGGGTCGCGGTCTTCGGGCTTGCCTCGATCATCTTCCTCTTGGGGGGCAACCCGATCAAGGGGCTGATTTCGGCTTGTTTCGGGGTCTTCGTCTCGGTCATCGGATCCGACCCG
>NZ_JAATOX010000142.1 GCF_011806385.1 Phaeobacter sp. HF9A
TAGAGGTTGATATGCTGCACCGGCAGCGGCGGCAGGCTGCCACCATGGTCGATCAGCTCCTGATGGCCGGGCTGGGTGCCTTCCAGCAGCACACCCACGGCAAGATCGGCGCTGATGGTCGCCTCGACCGTGCGGTCGGATTCACTGTCTACGGCCATCTCCCAGGGGATGCCCGCCGTATCCAGCGCCGCCATGGCCACGCCCCGGAAAATACAGTTGCGGCAAAAGCCGATGCGCAACGGGCGTTGCCGCCAGGTATGGCCGTTGCGTGCCCCGATCCAGCGCAGCGGCATCTGGTGGATTGTCTCGCTGTCGGTGGCGGCCGCGCCTTCGGTGGTGACGATCAGATCATACTGGCCCTGGTCGAATTCGCTCTTGAGGTGCCGGGTGTTGGAGGTGGTGAGGTTCACCTTGACCCGCGGAAACTGTACATTGAACCGCTGCAACACCATCGGGATCACCGGATGCACCACATCATGCGGCACGCCGAGATGAACCTCGCCTTCAAACGCCTGGTCGGTGAGCCGGGTGATCACCTCGTCGTTGAGGCTGAGCATCTTGCGCGCAAACCCCAAGAGCTGCTCGCCCGAGGCCGTGAGGCCGATGTTGCGCCCGCTGCGGTCAAGGAGCGCCACGCCCAATGTCTCTTCCAGCCGCTTGAGCTGCATGGACACCGCCGATTGCGTGAGATGCAGAAAAGAGGCCGCGCGGGTGACGCCGCCGGTGTCGGCAACCGCGACGAATGATCGCAACGTGGTGATATCCAAATTCCGCATCATAACAATCCTTGATGTATTCATTCATAAACATTCGTTTGAAGAATGCATACCCGGATAGTACATCAACTTACGTGATGCATTCAAGGTCACCCATCACAAATTGATACAATCCAATCACGGAGCCCGGTCATGGCCAATAGTCTTTCTCAGAACAGCCCCCTTCGCACATCACGCCCATCCTTTGTCTCACGGCTGCGCAGCGCGCTCGCCCTGCGCCGCCAGCGCCGCGCCCTGCGCCAGCTTGACGAGACGCGGCTGAATGACATCGGGATTTCGCGCACGAAGGCACTGGAAGAAGCCCGCCGCCCCCTCTGGGATGCCCCTTGCAGCTGGCGGCGCTGAGGCGGCCGCGCCGTCGGCGCCAGCCATGAGCGAAACGGTTGGCAAAACGCCAACAAAAAAACATGCAGCCCAGGCAAATCTTTGCGCGCTTTGCGGGATCGAAGCCCTTGAACCCATGGTTACAAATACCGATATTCAACACAACTGGTGGTATCTGGCGACAGATCCGCCCGGGGAGAATATTGGGATGAATACGGAGACCATGACATATGGCACAGTTTGACACCATCCGATCTGCTGCTGGCGCGCGCAGCGCCGAGATCGACGCAGGGCTTCGCGCCCATATGAATAAAGTCTACGGCACCATGTCCGTAGGCACGCTGATCACCTTTGTTGCAGCCTGGGCGATTGCCGGTCTGGCGGTCACCTCTGACCCGTCCGGCGCCGTGGCGCAGATCAGCAATGACACCTACCTGACCCAGTTCGGCTATTCGATCTATGCCTCGCCCCTGAAATGGGTGATCATGTTCGCACCGCTGGCCTTCATCTTCTTCGGCTTTGGCGCCGCGATGAAGCGCCTCTCCGCCGCTGGCGTGCAGCTGGCCTTCTACGTCTTTGCGACGCTGATGGGCCTGTCGATTTCGTCGATCTTCCTGGTCTATACCGACACCAGCATCGCGCAGGTGTTCCTGGTGACCTCGATCGCCTTTGCCGGTCTCTCGCTCTGGGGCTACACCACCAAGAAGGACATCTCCGGCTGGGGCAGCTTCCTGATCATGGGCGTCTGGGGCCTGTTGGCGGCATCGCTGCTGAACTTCGTGCTGCCGATGTTCATCCAAGGCTATGACCCGAGCGCCATGCGCTTTGGCATCAGCCTGCTGGGCGTTCTGATCTTTGCCGGGCTGACCGCCTATGACACCCAGAAGATCAAGACCACCTATCTGCAAATGGCGCATTCCGGCGACCAGGAGTTTCTGGGCAAGGCTGCGATCATGGGCGCGCTGAGCCTCTATCTGGACTTCATCAACATGTTCATGTTCTTGCTCCAGCTTCTTGGCAACCGCGAATAAACGCAGAGTTCCAGACCAAAGACAGCCGGGGCGGATCACTCAGATCCGCCCCTTTTTTTTTGTTCACTGACGTCACCGGCCATTTGGGCCCAAACACGCCTGCCCTCCGTGCAGGCGATATAAAAACGTAACGAGGTTCATCACATGAAACTTTCCCTCCTTGATCCCGCCGAGGCCGCCTGCCTGTTGCCGCTGTTTCAGGACCTGCATGCGCTGCATGTGGCACATCACCCCGAACGCTACCCGGCGGAGCCCGATCCAGAGGCGATGGCAGAGTGGATGCAGGCATGGCTCGCAGAGCCGCAGAGCCACGCGCTGGTGGCCCGGAGCCCGCAGGAGGTGGTTATGGGCTATCTGGTCTATGAGATCGAGGAGCGCCGCGCCCTGCCCGTCCGCCCGGCCGAGACGCGCGCCACCGTGCAACATATCGCCGTCGCCGAGCCCTTTCGCCGCATGGGTGTCGGGCGCGCCCTGATGTCGGAGATGAAGCGCCGGGCGCTGGATCAGGGGGTGAGCGTGATCGCCACCACCTATGCGCCCTTCAACGCCGCCTCTGCCGGGTTGATGCGCAGCCATGGGCTGGAGCCGGTGCTGACCATGGCCGAATGGCGCAGAACGCCGCAGCCCGCCGCCTGACCGAGCGGCACGCAAGCTTAAGAAAAGGGGGCTGGAGTTCGGGCGAGCGCTAGGACGCGTCTCGGCTCCGGTGCTCGATCCAGTCCAGGATCATGTCCAGCGCTCCGGGCACATAGGCATGGCGGCCCTCCAGGATGAACCTCAGCTTTGCAAATTGCGACCAATCGCCGACCAACTGCCAGTTGTAAGCCTTGGATTTCAGCAGGCCATGTGTGGCCTCTGGCCAGATCATGGCCCGGGTGCGGTCATCCTGCGCGGCCAGCAGATCCGCGTAGATCGCCGCATCGCCCGTGGCATCCACGTTCAGATCCTCCGCCCCCCAAACGGCGAGCAGCGGCAGGTCGAGCTGCGCAAGCGCCTCGCGGGCATCTGCGCTGCGATTGCGCCGGATGAACTGCCAACGATCAAGCGACATACCCTCGGGGGCGTCACTGGCCTGCGCATCTGGCCCAAAGGCGCGGTCGTCGCGCTGGTGCTGCTCCGCCAGGACACGCGCAATCGCGCCTTGCTCCAGACCCTCGCGGGCCAGCCTGACACGCGTGTAATAGTCGCCCTGATCCTGCCAGGACACGGCAGGGCCGATAAGCACGAGGAAACCCGCATCCGCTGAGGTCAGACCCGGCAGCACCCATCCGGCCTGAGAGAACCCAACCGCGCCCAGGGCGATGCCGTCAAAACGCATGTCCAGAGCGTGAAGCGCGGCGCGGGTCTCCTTGCAGCGGTCGGCCATGGATTGATCCAGCCAGTTTCCCTCGGACGCGCCCACCCCGGGTTTGTCCCAGGCAGCCACCGCAATGCCGCGATCCAGAAAGGCGTGGATGAGGGGCGCATAGCCCCCGGCGGCGCTGCGATCCTGCGCCCCGTCGCCATGAACCAGCACCACCGCCGCCAGCGGCGCGGCGTTGGGCAGCCAGAGCGTGCCAGCAATGGCATGGCCGTCGGAGGCGAAATCAAAGCGCGTGCTGCGCCGCCAATCAAGGTCGTGTTCGGACAGTCGCCAGACCGCAAAAGCCACCGCCAGCAGCAGGGCAGCAATGGCACCAATACAAACCCTCATTGAAATCACCTTGCCGCCTCGCCATGTCCTGTCAGAGATAGGGAGAGGCCACAATGAATACAAACCGATCATCACTGCCGTTTCAGATCGAACCCGGCCTGCGGCCAGAGCACAGGACACGCGCCGCGCAGGGCTATTGGCAGGCGTTTTCGCGCAAGCTGCGCTATCCGCTTGGCCCCGAAACCAGGGCCATCGCCTTCATTGAACGGGCTCTGGACCCCACCCATGCGATCAGCGCCGTGTCCAGTGATGGGAGTTTTCTGGGCATCGCTGGCTATAAGTCGCCCAAAGGGGCCTTTGTCGGAGGGGAGTTCAAAGACCTTGTGGCCGTCTATGGCTGGCTCAGCGCGGCGTTCCGCGGTCTTTTGATCGGCACGTTGGAACGGGATTGCGTGCCGGAGACCTTGCTCATGGACGGAATTTTTGTGCAACCCGAGGCCCGTGGGCAGGGCGTTGGCAAGGCGCTGTTGCAGGCCATTGAGGCCCGCGCCGTGCAGTCGGGCCTCAATCGCATTCGGCTGGATGTGATCAACACCAACCCCAGAGCGCGCGCCCTCTATGAACGTGAGGGCTTCACCGCGAAATCGGTCACCTCGCTTGGTCCGCTAAGCATTGTATTTGGGTTTTCATCCGCAACCGAAATGACAAAATCTGTCAGCGTCTGAGATGATGTCTTGCCAGCCGCGCCAATGCGATGGCGACCAATTGTATAAATTCCATGAAGGGGCGTGGCCCCCTCATGGCGCCAGTCAGAGCAGGCCCACGCTGACCTGAGGCGGTGCCTCAAAGGCCGCCGCCGTATCTGCATTGCTGCTCACCACGCCGGTTGCCGGCAACAGCAGCAACAAAGCTGCCAATCCAAGAAGACTTTTCATGTCGCACCCATAACTCACACTCACACATGGGTCAAATCTGCTGTCAAATTGTGGCGGAAACATGCGCACTCCGTGGCGCAGCTTCGCAACTCCCGGTGATTTTTAAGCAAATTCAACGGGGAGCGGACTGGCAGATTCGGGCCAGCATTGGGCACGAAGAACATAGGTCACTCATACCGTAGGCCACGCATACCACAGGCCACGAAAAAGGGCCGCGCCACGGGCACGACCCTTTTTTAAATCACCGGATCCGCGAAAGATCCCGAAAGGCTTACTTGATTTTGCCTTCTTTGTACTCGACGTGCTTGCGCACAACCGGGTCGTACTTCCGTACGGTCATTTTCTCGGTCATGGTGCGAGCGTTCTTTTTGGTCACGTAGAAGTGGCCCGTGCCCGCGGTCGAGTTCAGGCGGATTTTGATGGTCGTCGGCTTCGCCATTTCTGCTTCTCCTGCGTCCGAAAAGGCAGGGGGCCTCTCGGGTCTAATTCCTATATGAGCGTGCGCTTTTACCTTCATCCGGGCGCGTGTCAATAGGATTCGCCCGGAATATCATCGCCGCCCGTTGAAATCGCACCAGATGGCGCGACGGGTATTTGCGCAGAGAGCCTGTAAGCCGGATCTTGTTCCCCCTGCCCCGAAGGGCAGGGTTCGATGACCATTCTTCTGGGACGCCCGTTGCCGGACGCCTCTAGCTGCCAACCCGGCCTCTCTCGGGTGAAACGACCCTAGCGGCGGTATCGGGTTGCCCCGACCGGCCCGCGCGGAGGCCCTATTTGGCATTGCTCCCGGTGGGGCTTGCCGTGCCACCCCTGTTGCCAGGGGCGCGGTGGGCTCTTACCCCACCGTTTCATCCTTACCCCGACATGCGGGGCGGTCTCATTTCTGTGGCGCTTTCCGTCAGGTTGCCCTGCCCGGGCGTTACCCGGCACCGTTGTTTCAGGGAGTCCGGACTTTCCTCGCGAGGGCTTGCACCCCCACGCGGCCATCCGGCTCTCTGCGCCCGATGTCCCTACGCGGCTGCTGACGAAGCGTCAAGATGAGGTTGCCGTGCGATGGGGGCTTTGCCCCTCTTGGCCTGCGGCCAATTCACCCCAGGATATTATTCGTTAGAAGAAGGCAAACAGGTCACGCCAGAAGCGGGGTCAGGTCCAGCGCACATAGTGGTCCCCGCCCCCAGGGGCGGTAGCGCAGGCGTACGGCCTCCAGGAGCGTGGAATCATCGACATCGGCGGTAAAGCCGCAGGCCCGGGCCGCCTCGCGAAAGCGCTGCGGCGTGGCGGCGGGGGCGACAGACGGCGCAGTGGCAGACCGCGCCAATCCGGCGCTGGACAGCCGCCGCCAGTCGAAGCGCGGCCCCGGGTCCCACTTGCGCCCCGGTGCCATATCGGAGTGGCCGATAACCCCCTCCCGCGGGATATCCCAGCGCTGCATGATCTGCGGCAAAAGCGCCTCCAGCATGCGCATCTGTGGCTCTGAGAACGGATGATCGCCGCGATTGTCCAACTCGATCCCGATCGAGCGGGAATTGATATCGGATTGCCCGCCCCATTCGCCGGCACCGGCATGCCAGGCGCGCATGTCCTCGTCGACCAGCTGCCAGAGGCTGCCGCTGTTGCTGATCAGATAATGCGCGGAGACCTCGAATTCGGAATCACAGAGCCGCTGCAACGCCGCCTCGGCGCTCTGCATCGCGGTGAAGTGCAGCACGATCAGATGCGGGCGCAGCCCATCCCGGCGCGGCCCGAAGTTCGGGCTCGGGTGCCAGATTGGGCATGACGCGCTCATAAGGCGCGCCTAATTGCCCTGCGCACGCACGGCGGCGCGGAAGGGGGCCGGATCCCAGCCGCAGGCGTAGCCGTCGCCATCCGGGTCCAGCGATTTGCGGTCGCGCTTGGGCCCGCCCATTTCCAGGAAATCGGTCTGGGCAAGATCGGCAGAGGCATATTCGGCGCAATGGCGCTGCGAGCGGGCCTGTAGGTTGATGCCAGCGCGACTATAGATCCGCTGCCCCTTGGGGTTGGATGTGGACAGCGCATAGCGCACGATATTCGGGGAAAGATCGTCCGGGCGATCCGGCACGTCGGTGGGGCTGACCACCTTGTACTGGGCGCGCTGCCGTTGCAAACGCTCGGCATCGCTTTCGATGGTTTGCCGGTTCGACACAGCCTCAAAGTCGTTTTCATCCGAGATACCCGGATTGCCGATCACCGCCGGTGCCGGGTTGCTCGGGCTGGCTTGCAGCGGTTCACGACCAGAATTCTGCCCGGTGGCCGCAAGCGCGGCGGCGGTCTCGCGGGCGATATCATCGCTGCTGGCGCCGCCGCTGGGTAGCGGATCCTGCCAGTTCGCTGTGGCGGAAGAGCCGCTCTCGTCCGCAAAGCGCCCGCCGGGCACCAGCGGGTCGCCATTCAGGGTCCGTCCCGCCTCGACCTCGGGCGGGGCATTGAAGGGGCTGGTCGCCTCTCCGATGCCCGCTGCGCTGTCGGGCACCTGCGGATCACAGGCCGCAAGCGCCAGGACACTCAAGGCCATCAAACTTCCCGAAAATCGCATCGGTCTCACCTGTCTGCTCCGTCTTGCTGTGACGGAGGGTTTACCACCACTGCGCCGGTTTGGCCACAAAACCAGCCGATTGCTCCAGCGCATAGGCGGTGTTCAGCAAATCGCCCTCTTCCCAGGGTTTGCCGATCAGTTGCAAGCCGAGCGGCAGCCCCTGCGCATCCAGCCCGGTGGGCACCGAAATCCCCGGCAGACCGGCGAGGTTCACAGTGACGGTGAAGACGTCATTGAGGTACATCTTGACCGGATCCGCGTCGGTCATCTCGCCCAGGCCAAAGGCGGCGGAGGGGGTCGCCGGGGTCAGGATCGCATCCACACCGGCGGCAAAGACATCCTCGAAATCCTTCTTGATCAGGGTGCGCACCTTGCGGGCGCGGTTGTAATAGGCGTCATAGAACCCTGCCGAGAGCACATAGGTGCCAACCATCACCCGGCGCTGCACCTCGTGGCCAAAGCCTTCGGCGCGGGTCTTTTCGTACATCTCGGTGATGCCGTCGCCCGCCTCGATGCTGGCGCGGTGGCCGTAGCGCACGCCATCATAGCGCGCGAGGTTCGAAGAGGCCTCGGCCGGGGCAATCACGTAATAGGCAGGCAGCGCGTATTTTGTATGCGGCAGCGAGATATCGACAATTTCGGCGCCTGCGGATTTGAGCATCTCACTGCCCTCATCCCAGAGCTTGGCGATCTCGGCGGGCATGCCCTCCATGCGGTATTCGCGCGGGATGCCGATCTTCTTGCCCTTGATGTCGCCGGTCAGCATCGCCTCGAAATTCGGCACCGCGAGGTCGGCAGAGGTCGAATCCTTGGCGTCATAACCGCACATGGCTTCCAGCATGATCGCCGCATCGCGCACCGATTTGGTCATCGGTCCGGCCTGATCCAGCGAGGAGGCAAAGGCCACGATGCCCCAGCGCGAGCAGCGCCCATAGGTGGGCTTGATGCCGACGGTGCCGGTAAAGGCCGCAGGCTGGCGGATCGAGCCACCTGTGTCGGTGCCGGTCGCGGCCAGGCAGAGATCTGCCGCAACCGCCGCAGCCGAACCACCGGAGGAGCCACCGGGTGTCAGCGCCGTCTCATCATTGCCGCGCCGCCAGGGGCTGATCGCTGCGCCATAAGCCGAGGTCTCGTTCGAGGAGCCCATGGCGAATTCATCCATGTTCAGCTTGCCAAGCATGACCGCGCCCGCGTCCTGCAATTTCTGCGATACGGTGCTTTCATATTCCGGCTTGAAGCCCTTGAGGATGTTCGAAGCCGCCTGGCTGTCGACGCCCTTGGTGCAAAAGAGATCCTTGATGCCGATCGGCAAGCCGCACATGGCGGGCGCGTCGCCCTCCGCAAGGCGGGCATCGGCTGCCTTGGCGCGCTCCAGCGCGATCTCGGGTGTTTTATGCACAAAAGCGTTGAGCGCACCGGCGCCCTCGATGGCCGTGAGGCAGCTTTGGGTGAGCTCGACCGAGGTGGTCTCGCCCTTGCGCAGCAGATCGCGGGCCTCAGCAAGGCCGAGTTTGTTCAGATCGGACATGATTTACTCCACAACCTTGGGCACGGCGAAAAAACCCTCGCGGGCGTCGGGGGCATTGGCCAGGACCTTTTCCTGCTGGTTGCCGTCGGTGACCTCGTCGACGCGGCGTTTCAGACGCTGCGGGGTGACGGAGGTCATCGGCTCGACGCCATCGACATCGACCTCATTGAGTTGCTCGATGAACCCGAGGATCGTGTTGAACTCCTCTGCCAGCGCGGGCAGAGCGTCCTCTTCGACCTTGATCCGGGCCAGTTTGGCCACTTTCGCGGCAGTGCTTTGGTCAATCGACATGGAAATCCTCATCTCGTCTTGTCCTCGCATTTACCGCCCGCGCCTGCCCGCCGCAAGCCTGCCTTGGGAATTCTGCCCGCTTCTTGACGATTTG
>NZ_JAATOX010000143.1 GCF_011806385.1 Phaeobacter sp. HF9A
CAGAGCACCAGCAAGAGCAGTGGCATGTCGCCTCTCCCCTTGCCCTTTTACAAACAAAGCGCGCGCCCCAATTTGGGGCGCGCTCCGCTGAATTACCGAGCCACGTCCAGCGGCAGAGGGCAGATCACGCCACGCGTTGCCCGCGGGAATACACGGCGCGCGGCATCGGCGTGCCCTCGCCAAGGCCAAAACGCAGCAGGTCGGCGCGTTTGCCGAGGGCGATTTCGCCACGATCCGTCAGCCCCACGGCCCGCGCGGGCGCTGCCGTCACCGTGGCGATGCCGCGTGCCAGATCGCCCCAGATCTCGCCCAGCTTGACCGCCGCCTGCAACAGCGCCGCCGGGATGTAATCCGACGAGACGATATCCAGAAGCTCCAGCTCTGCCAGCTCCTGCGCGGCCACATTGCCCGAATGCGAGCCGCCCCGGATCAGGTTCGGCGCCCCCATCATCACCGCGATGCCGTGGTCGTGACAGGCGCGGGCAGCCTCTGCCGTGGTGGGGAATTCCGCCAGTCGGATGCCATACCCCGCCGAGACCGCGACCTGCGCGGCGGTGGTGTCATCATGGCTGGCCAGCACCGCACCAAAACGCGCCGCCTCCGCCACCGTGGCGGCCTCGTGCAGGTCGCCGTATTGCGCCCTGAGATCCTTCAGCCGCGCCACGTGGTCGATGAATTCCGCATCCGACATGCCGCGTTTGGATTTCACATATTGCTCCAGCTTGGAGATATCGCGGAACTGGCGCTGCCCCGGGGTGTGGTCCATCAGGCTGACCAGCCCGACGCGATCCTGTTCCGTGAATTCCGACAGCTCCTCGGCCAGGGTTTCGGAGCAAACCTCTGCCCGCAGATGCAGGAAGTGGCTGATTTTCAACATATCCTTGCCGCGCAGCTCCAGCATTTCGCTGGCCAGCTGGCGGGCATATTTCTTGTAGCCGCCCTTTTTGCCGCTGGGGATCGAGCCGCAGCGCATGGCGTCGAACACCGTGGTGATACCGGTGGAGGCGAGCTCCGCGTCATGGGCGATGATCGCCGCCGCGTGGGGCCAGTCGACGCCGGGGCGCGGCTCGATATGGCGTTCCAGATTGTCGGTGTGCAGCTCGATCAGCCCCGGCGCGAGGAAATCGCCGCCAAGGTCCTGCGCCCCCGCAGGCACGGCCGCGCCCTCGCTGATATCGGCGATCACCCCGTCAACAATCCTGAGGGCGCCGGTGCGGGTTTCGCCAGCAAGGATCAGCGTGGCATTGGCAAGGATCAGCTCTTGTGTCATCTGGAATTCACATCTTTCGAGGTAGAGAAGGCCCATGTTCTAGGAGGCCAATGTGACATTTACGCGATATGCGATCTATTATGCGCCCCCCGCCGATGCGGCGTGGAGCAATTGGGCGACCCAATGGCTGGGCTGGGATATGGAGGCCGGGACGGAGCTCTCGCCACTCGCCGCCGAGGGGTTGGATGTGGCGTCCATCACCGCCACGCCGCGCAAATACGGGCTGCATGCGACGATGAAGCCGCCGATGCGGCTGGCCGAGGGCCGCGATGAGGCCCAGCTGCGCGCCGCCTGTGCCGCCCTTGCCAGCCATCAGGCCCCGGTGAGCTTGCAGGGGCTGGAAATCGCCCGCCTCGGCCGGTTCCTGGCGCTGCGCCCCCTGGGCGATGAGGCGGCGCTGAACGCGCTGGCAGCGGCCTGCGTCACGGAGCTGGATGCCTTCCGCGCCCCGGCCTCCGAAGCCGAGCTGGAGCGCCGCCGCGCGGCCAACCTCAGCCCCGAGCAGGAGCAGAACCTCACGCGCTGGGGCTACCCTTACGTGCTGGAGCAGTTCCGCTTTCACATCACCCTGACCGGCAAGCTGCCAAAGGGCGATCTGCCCGCGGTCGAGGCCTATCTCGCGACCGAACTGGCGCCTGTGTTGCCAAAGCCCTTTGTCATCCGCGATCTGGCGCTGATGGGCGAGGCGCCGGATGGGCGGTTTCACCTGATCCAACGCTATGCCCTCTCGGCCTGAATGATCGCCTGCGCGGCGGCGACGGCCTTGCCCAATGCGCCGCTGTTATCGACCTCAAAGAGCTGCGCGAGCCCCTCCGGCAGGGCGAGGCTGGCGCGGGAGAGTCGGCGCTGCACCTCTGCCGCATCCTCGCGCCCGCGTGCGGCGAGCCGGGCCGCCAGCACCTCCGGCGTGGCGGTGACCGAGATCACCCGGAAGTCGTCAAACACCTCTTGCGCCTGCAAGAGCACCGCCCGCGACAGGTTGACCAGCACGCCCGAAGCGCCGATGCGCAGCGCCTCGATATCGCGGGGGATGCCATAGCGCAGCCCATGGGCGCGCCAGTGGAGCGCAAAGACGCCCGCCGTCGCCAGCGCCTCGAATTCCGCCTCGGTGACCGGTTGATAGTCCTCGCCGCCCGCCTCGGGCGCGCGGGTAATGACCCGGCGCATGGCGCGCAGGCGGGGATCAGCGACCGCCAGCCCTTGCATCAGGCTGTCCTTGCCGACGCCAGAGGGGCCAACGACGGCGATCACCGGCCCTTTGCGCTGGGAAGCGTCGGCAGGCGCGCTCATGCGGCGGCCCTGGGGGCGAAGGCGGAGACATCGACAAAGCGGTCACAGACCTGCTCGCGGGCGGCCTCGTCGTGGAAAATGCCGATGATCGCCGCGCCACGCGCCTTGGCCTGCGCGATCAGGCCCAGCACGGTGGCACGGTTCTGCGCGTCCAGACTGGCGGTCGGCTCGTCCAGCAGCATCGCCGGGTAATCATAGGCAAAGCCCCGGGCGATATTCACCCGCTGCTGCTCGCCGCCGGAAAAGGTGGTGGGGCTCAGCGACCAGAGGCGCTCGGGGATGTTGAGCTGCGCCAGCAGTGTCGCGGCGCGATCGCGGGCGGCCTCAAGCGGCGTGCCGACGGCCAGCAGCGGTTCCGCTACCACATCCAGCGTCGCCACCCTTGGCACCACCCGCAGGAACTGGCTGACATAGCCCAATGTGCTGCGGCGCAGCTCCAGGATCTGGCGCGGCTCGGCGCTGGCCACATCCAGCCCGCCGATCAGGATCTGGCCGGAGGCGGCGAGGTAATTGCCGTAGATGAGCCGCATCAGGGTCGATTTCCCCGCCCCCGAGGCCCCCACCAGCCCGACGCATTCGCCGGGGCTGACAGCGAGCGTCGCGCCCTCCATCACCGGGATCAGGGCGCTGCCCTGATTGTGCAGAATGAAGCTCTTGGAGACATCTCGGATGTCGATCATAGGGGTATGGGACGTGGTCATAACCAGCCTTTCCAGCGAAAGAAGAGAAGCGTGCCCAGCGCCGACAGGGCCATCAGGCCGGTGGCGATCATCCAGCCGTAATCGGAATGCACGCCGGGCAGATATTCAAAGTTCATGCCATAGACAGAGGCCACCAGGGTCGGCGGCAGAAAGATCACGGCCACCACGGAGACAATGCGCCCCGTGATGCCCTGTTCCAGGGTAACCATGCCGAGGATCACATCGGTGAGATGCGCAATCCGCCCCGACAGGAAATCCGCATGCACCAGAAGCGCCTGGATATCGCGCCCGGTCGCCTTGGTGTAGCTGCGCAGATCCTTGGCGTCATGACCGACCCCGAAGGTGGAGAGCGCGCGCTCCAGCGTCAGCAGGCAGTGGCGATACTTGGCCAGCATCTCGCCCGCGCGGCCCACGTCCCGCAGCATCACCTCCAGCGCATCGCCCCAGACGCCCTTGTCGTCAAACAGATGCGCGGCGCGCTCGTCCAACTCGCGCCCCACCCCTTCGAGGAGGTCGGCCATGCGGGCGACGATCTCCTCCATCAGGGTCAGGAAGAGATGCGCCACCGTCTTGCAGCCCGCATTGCTGCCCTCGGCATGGGCCTGCAAGGTCACAAAGGGGCGCGGCGCATGATAGCGCACGGTGATCAGCCGATCCGGCCCCAGCAGACAGGCGACAGGGCCGAAGATGCGGGTTTTCTCGGGGTCGAGCCCCGGCAAAGATACGGTCAGCACATCCACCTTGCCCGCACGATAGAAGCGGTTGGAAATCTCGATTTCCTCCATATCCGCAAGGGTCGGCACGTCGACCCCCAGCGCCTGGACCCGCGCCACCTGTTCGGGTTGCGGCCGGTAGAGATCGACCCAATGGGCCTCCTCCAGCGGCGCGCCCTCGGGCAGCGGGGTCAGGGTTGCGTTATCCATCGTATAGGCAAAAAGCATGCGTCACACCTGTAGCACTGAAGAGACCAGAAGCTGAGTATAGGCATGTTGCGGGTCGTCAAGCACCTGATCTGTGAGGCCGGTTTCAACCACATGGCCGGATTTCATCACCATCAGCCGATCCGCCAGCAGCCGCACCACCGCAAGGTCATGGGTGACGATGATCGCCGAAAGCCCCATTTCACGCACCAAGCCGCGCAAGAGATCCAGAAGCCGCGCCTGCACCGAGACATCCAGCCCCCCGGTGGGTTCATCCATGAACACCAGTCGCGGGCCGGTGACCAGATTGCGGGCGATTTGCAGCCGCTGCTGCATGCCGCCGGAAAACGCCGTGGGGCGGTCGTCCACCCGATCCTCGGCAATCTCCACCCGGTCGAGCCAGTCAACGGCGGCGGCGCGGATCCTGCCATAGTGGCGATCGCCCACCGCCATCAGCCGCTCGCCGATATTGCCCCCCGCCGAGACCGACATGCGCAAGCCGTCTCGGGCGTGCTGATGCACAAAGGCCCAGTCGGTGCGGCTGAGCAGGCGCCGCTCGGGTTCGGACATGGTGACAGTGTCCTGGGGACCGTTCTGGCGGGTGTCAAAGACCACCTGCCCCTCATCGGGTTCCAGATGCCCGGCAAGACAATTCAACAGCGTCGATTTGCCGGACCCGGATTCACCCACGATCCCCATCACCTCGCCTGGATACAGATCAAAGCTGACATCAAGGCAGCCAATATGGGCCCCATAGCGTTTCGCCACGGAATTCACGTGTAAAAGAGGCGTCATCGCTCTGCTCCCATCGCCGGATTTTTTGAAAAAATCCGGGCAAAAAATTTCCAATTTTTTGAACCCCGGTGCGTCATGCGGCCACCTCGCCCAGACGTCCGACATGGCCCGCATCCCGCCGGCTGCGGCAATAATCGGTGTCCGAGCAGACAAACATCCGCCCGCCCGCGTCATCCAGGATCACCTCGTCCAGATAGCTGTCCTCGGCCGCGCAGAGATCGCAAGCGTGATCGGCCTTGGCCGCTTCAAAGGGATAATCCTCAAAATCCAGCGACACGACGCGCGTATGGGGCGGCACCGCATAGATGCGCTGTTCGCGCCCGGCGCCAAACAGCTGGATCGCTGCCATTTCCATCTTGGGGTTGTCGAACTTCGGGATCGGCGAGGGGTCCATCACATAGCGGCCCTCGACCTTGACCGGATAGGCGTAGGAGGTCGCGATCGCCCCATGCTGCGAGATATCCTCGTAGAGCTTCACATGCATCAGCCCGTATTCCTCCAGCGCGTGCATCTTGCGGGTCTCGGTCTCGCGCGGCTCCAGAAACCGCAGCGGTTCCGGGATCGGCACCTGATAGACCAGGATCTGATCCTCGCGCAGCGCCGCCTCGGGGATGCGGTGGCGGGTCTGGATGATGCTCGCCTTCTCCGTTTCCTCGGTGGTTGCCACACCGGCGGTGCGCTCAAAGAACTTGCGGATCGAGACCGCATTGGTGGTGTCATCGGCGCCCTGGTCGATCACCTTGAAACAATCCTCGGGCGTCAGCACCGCCGCCGAGACCTGCACGCCGCCGGTCCCCCAGCCATAGGGCATGGGCATTTCGCGGCTGGCAAAGGGCACCTGATAGCCGGGAATGGCGAGCCCCTTGAGGATCGCGCGCCGGATCATCCGCTTGGTTTGTTCGTCGAGATAGGCAAAATTATAGTCAGACATGGAGAATCCTCTTCGCCCAGCGTTCAGAACCCTCAAGGAGGTTGCTTTGGAGACTTTGATTGCAGTTGGCATCGCGATCACGGCGGCTGTTGCTTTTGTGATTTTCGCGGCTTTTGACGGCTTTGGAATTGACTGGAGAAAGCTCGGCCAGCAAGGTGATCCCAGCGCCGAAATTGGCGACGACTGATCTCATTCCGCCGCCTCCTGTGCTTGCTCGGCATCGGTCACGGCGCGCGCGGCCTCCGCCTCGGCGCGCAGCTTGCGCACCAGTTCCAGCTCGGCCTGAAAATCCACGTAATGGGGCAGCTTGATATGTTCCAAAAACCCCGTGGCCTGGATGTTGTCGCAATGGCTGAGGACAAATTCCTCGTCCTGCGCGGCGGCCCCGAGGTTATCCTCGCCCAGCTCCTTCCAGCGCAGCGCCCGGTCCACCAGCGCCATGGCAATCGCCTTGCGCTCGCTCTGGCCGAACACCAGCCCATAGCCGCGGGTGAATTGCGGCGGCTCAACCTTGGAGCCCTTGAACTGGTTCACCGTCTCGCATTCGGTCAGCTCGACCTCGCCGATCTCGATGGCAAAGCCCAGCTCGGGGATCTCCATCTCCACAGGCACCGTGCCGATGCGCAGCTCGCCGACAAAGGCGTGGTTGCGCGCATAGCCGCGCTGGGTCGAATAGGCCATGCCGAGGATGAAGCCCTCGTCGCCGCGCGTCAGTGATTGCAGCCGGGTGCTGCGATCCGCCGGAAAGGCCATCGGCGCGCGGGTGATATCCCTGGGCGTTGCCTCGCTCGCGGGTTCGGGCTGGATCAGATCCTCGCTGCCGAGGAAAGACGTCACATGCGGTGTTGGCTCCTGCCGGGGTGCCGCACGCGGGGCCTCGGGGGTCTCGCCTTCCGCCGCCAGTTTGAAATCCAGCAGGCGATGGGTGTAGTCAAACGTCGGCCCCAGCACCTGCCCGCCGGGCACATCCTTGAAGGTAGCGGAAATGCGGCGGTCGCAGGCCATTTCGCCGGTCTCCACCGGCAGGGAGCAGCCAAAGCGCGGCAGGGTGGTGCGATAGGCGCGAATGAGAAAGATCGCCTCGATCAGGTCGCCGCGCGATTGCTTGATCGCCAGCGCTGCCAGATCGGGATCATAGAGCGAGCCTTCGGCCATCACCCGGTTCACCGCGAGCTTCAGCTGTTCGCGGATCTGCGCCAGCGAAAGCTCGGCCACGCTGGGGTCACCCCGGCGTTCCTCGGCGAGCCAGGCATGGGCGTTGTCGATGGCGCGCTCGCCGCCTTTTACGGCTACATACATGGCTCAGCCCTCCGCTGTGATCTGGCTGGAGCGGGGCAGGCCCATGACCTGCGCCCCGCTGGTAAAAAAGACATCCACCCCCAGCGGATAAAGCATGGCATTGCGCTGAAGCGCCGCCACATCCGGCAGCGCCATCGCGGCGCTGTCCTTGATACCGGGGCCGGTCAGCCGCGCGTTGGGGCTGGTGAACGCGGGCAGCTCCACCACCAATGTGGCCGAGCGGTCCGGGTATTCGGCGGTGCCGATTTTATATTGCTCCAGCGGCATCAGGGCCTCCCAGCCCCCCACCGCAAAGTCGGCCTCGGCTGCCGCAACCAGCGGCGCGCCGGTGTGAAAGGCCAGCCAGCCGCGCAGGGCGGGACTGTCCACATCCGGCGCGAGATAGATCCCGGTTTCGGGATCACAGAGCGTCAGCAGCAGGCTGGCAGCGGCGGGGCTGAGCCCCTCGGGCGCGCAGCCGCCACTGAGGGAACGGATCTCGCCGGGGCGGGCCAGCACTTCCATCACGGCGCGAAAGCCGTGGGCCGCATCGGCCGGGGGATCGGCAAAGCCACCGGCATAGATATCGGTGGGTGTTTCGCTCAACTGGTCCATCAATCTTCGCCCCGTACCATGGTGAAAAACTCGACTTTGGTGGCCGCAGCCCTGGCGGCGCGGGCCTCTTTGCGGGCGCTGCGGTCCTGGCGCAGGGGGGTGAGGATCTTCTCCTCCACCTCTGCCGCCGCCTCGGTCTGCATCATCGCGTCAAGCTTGGCCGCCAGCTCCGCCTGCCGCTTGCTGCGGCCCTGCACATAGCCATGTCCCACCGCGCCGCAGGGCAGTTTGAGCGTGCAGCGGGTGACGCTCATCTCGCCGAGGTTGAAGGGCGCCCCGCTGGCACCCGTGCGGCCCCGCAGCATCACGCCGCCCACCTCGGGCGCGCGCAGCCAGTCATGGCCGGGCGCCGCGTCGAGCCCGTCAAACAGCGCCGCCAGCCGGGGCTCGGGCGCCGTGGCCAGAAGGCTCATCCATTCCTTGCGCGCGGCCTGGGAAAGCTCCTGGCGCAAATTTTCCTGTGTCATCTGTTCTGTCGCCCCTTGGCAAGCTGTCTATATATACTATACAACTAGACAAATAATACAGAGTCCGCGCCCCGATGCGCAAGCCCGTGAATTGCGAAAGTTTGATGACATGCCCCCTGCCCCCGCACGCACCCCGGTCTGGAAGTCGATCGCCATCGCCCTGACCGATGACATCGCGCAAGAGCGCTACGCCACCGGCGAGAAGCTGCCGGCAGAGGCACAATTGGCGACGCGTTTCGGGGTCAACCGGCACACGGTGCGCCGGGCGCTGGCGCAGATGGCGGAGCAAGGGCTGGTGCATGCCCGCCGCGGCGCCGGGGTGTTTGTGGCGGCACGGCCGACGGATTACCCGGTGGGCAAACGCATCCGCTTTCACCAGAACATCCGTCGCGCCGGTCGGGTGCCGCGCAAGAAGCTGCTGCTGCTGGAGGCCCGCGCCGCCGACAGCCGCGAGGCGGATGCGCTGGAGCTGGAACCGGGCGATCCGGTGCTGGTCTACGAGGGGCTCTCCTACGCCGACGACCACCCGGTGGCGCTGGCGCGCGCGGTGTTTCCCGCCGCGCGGCTGCCCGGCATTCAGGCGGCGCTGGAGGAGACGGCCTCGATCACCGAGGCGCTAAAGGCCTGCGGTGTCGCCGATTACCCCCGGCGCGAGACCCGCATCACCGCCAAGCTGGCCACCGCCACACAGGCGCTGCATCTGCGTATCTCGGAAGGGGCGCCGATCCTGCGCACCACCGGGATCTCGGTGGATCTGAACGGGGTGCCGATTGAATTTGGCCGCACCTGGTTCGCCGGAGATCGGGTGACGCTGACGGTTGGCGACGATTAGGCTCGGGAGCCATTCACCCTGC
>NZ_JAATOX010000144.1 GCF_011806385.1 Phaeobacter sp. HF9A
AGAACACGGCGGTGTCCACGGGGTTGCCCTTGGCGTGGTTGGCCGAACAGTGCATCGGCATGATGCCTTTTTCGGGCAAGAGGTAGTTCAGCAGGGTGAAGACGGATTTCTTGTTCTCGCCCGCATATTCGGTGCCGCCGATCAGGATGATCTTCTTGTCGAAGTTCAGCGCGATGACGGTTTCGGATTTGCAGTCATGCTTGGCCGGGTCGGCCTGGAAGCTGGGGCAGTTGATGATGGTGAAATCGGCCAGGAAGCCTTCGAGATCTTCGCGATCCGGGCGACGCAGCAGGTGGCGGATGAACAGGCTGTGCCAGGCCAGCTCGGTGATCATGCGCACGTTGATCGCATGCACCGGGTCGGCGCCGCCGATCAGATCCTGCACGAAGTAATCGCGGCCCTTCATGTGCTCCAGCATATCGGCATAAAGCGCGTCAAAGCCTTCGGGGCTCATTTCGGCGTTGTTTTCCCACCAGATGCTGTCGGCAACAGAGGCGGTTTTTACAACATGTTTGTCCTTGGGGGAGCGGCCGGTGAACTTGCCGGTGGTTACCAGCAAAGAGCCGCCCTTACCCAGGGTGCCTTCGCTGCGGCTCAGGGCTGCTTCGACCAGCGCTGGCTCCATGAGGTTGTAATAGACATTGCCCAGACCCTCTATTCCCTGATCCTCAAGCCGGAATTGCGGGTTTACCCGTCCAGATGTCATCTCTTGTCTCTCCTGGGTGGCGGCCTTGGCAAATATGCAGTGGGCCGCATGGAACTATCGCTGCGCCAAAGGGCACCGGAGTGGAATTTAACACTCCTGAGCGGGTCTTAACATGAGGGTTTGTGACATGAACAGGTCGGTTTGCAGGAGTTAGCGCCACCAGACAAACCTTTAGCGCAACCACATGTTTCGCATAGGCGTCATCTCCGCTTCAAACGGCTGTCTTTAACGATTGCTAAGACATTTTTGCGTCAATGGGCGTCAAGATTTTGCCCGATTCGTTAATCGGGGATTGATTCGACGCGTCTTCCAAGCGACAAAGGGCGTAAAATAAGCAAATAATGAGCAGATAAGGGCGAATTCGATGTCAAAGATTGCTTTGGTCGATGACGACAGGAACATCCTGACCTCGGTGTCAATGACGCTGGAGGCCGAGGGGTTCGAGGTCGAGACCTATAACGACGGGCAGGCCGCGCTGGATGCGTTCAACAAGCGACTGCCGGATATGGCAGTGTTGGATATCAAGATGCCGCGCATGGACGGGATGGATCTGTTGCAACGGCTGCGGCAGAAATCCCAGATGCCGGTGATCTTCCTCACCTCCAAGGATGACGAGATCGACGAGGTGCTGGGCCTGCGCATGGGGGCCGACGACTACGTCAAGAAACCGTTCTCGCAGCGGCTTCTGGTCGAGCGGATCCGGGCCCTACTGCGCCGTCAGGAGGCCGTGGCCACCGATGAGGTCGGCACCGCGCCTGAAACCAAAGTGATGGAACGGGGCCAGCTGCGGATGGATCCGCTGCGCCACGCGGTCAGCTGGAAAGGTCAGGACGTGTCGCTCACGGTGACCGAATTCCTGCTGTTGCAGGCGCTGGCGCAACGCCCCGGTTTTGTCAAAAGCCGCGATCAGCTGATGGATGTGGCCTATGATGATCAGGTCTATGTCGACGACCGGACCATCGACAGCCATATCAAACGGTTGCGCAAGAAGATGCGCAGCACCGATCCTGAGTTCGCGGCGATCGAGACCCTTTACGGGATCGGCTACCGCTATAACGAAGAATAAGTGCCCCAAAACGGGCACTTTGGCGGAGATATGCGTGCATGCGCGATACTGGCATGACGGAAACGCACGGGCATAGGGACCGGGAGCGCCGCGGTGACGGGGATCTCGTCCTGGGCGACGATTGGGTCGCACCGGAACAGACCGTGGGCCGCGAGATGCGGGCCAAACGCGCGCGGCGTGGGCTGTTCACCCTGCGCAGCTCGCCGCTGACCCGCAAGATCATCACCTTCAACCTGATTGCGCTGATCATTCTGGTATCGGGGATTCTCTATCTGAATTCCTCGCGCCAGAGCCTGGTCTATCAGCGCCTGGGCACGCTGGTCTCCGAGGCGATGCTGGCGGCGGATGCCTTTGAGGCGCAATTGCCGGCGGAAACCGAGGCGGACCTGGCCTCGGAAGACGGGCGCGCGCTGCGTCAAACCCTGGAAAACCTGTCGCTGCGCGGCGGGGTCGAGGTGTTCATATTTGACCCCTCCCTGCGGCTGCTGGATCAGGAACAGGGGGTCGAGCGCGCCGATGTTCTGAACCGGCTGAATGAAAACGATCAGGGTCGGACCTTGATCACCGACGGGCTGACGGCGGTGTTGTCGGCGGTGGGCGGCGGTGACCGTCGCAGTGCCACAACCGAGCACACCAAGATTTCCGCACAGCAGCTGGGCGGTCTGGTCCAGCAGGCGCTGGCGGGTGAAGTGCAGGTCGGTGCGGTGCCCGATACCGCCGGCGGGACGGTCTATGCGGCGGCGGCGCCCATTCAGCATCGCGGCGATATCGCGGGCGTGTTGGTGATGACCTCCGCCACCGGAGAGATCGACCGGCTGGTGCGCAGCGAACGCGAACGCGTGCTTCAGATGTTCTTTGTCGCGCTTCTGGTGTCGGTGGGGCTGAGCCTGGTCCTGGCCTCCACCATCGCCAATCCACTGGCCGATCTGGCAGAGGCCGCGGAACTGGGCAAGGATCGCGACAACGACAAGGTCAAACCGGGCCGAATTCGCATTCCTGACCTCTCCGCGCGCCCGGATGAGATCGGTCGATTGAGCCGCGCGCTGCGTGGTATGGTAAAAGCGCTATATAATCGTATCGATAGTAACGAACAATTTGCAGCTGATGTGGCACATGAGATCAAGAACCCTCTGGCCAGCTTGCAGTCTGCGGTCGGCACGCTGCGCATGGTTTACCGGGAAGACCAGCGGGAGAAGCTGATGGAAGTGATTGAACATGATGTGCGCCGTCTTGATCGATTGGTGAGTGATATCTCCAACGCGTCGCGGCTGGATGCCGAACTGGTGAAGGAGGACGAGGAGGACTTCGACCTGCTGACCATGCTGGGCAACCTCAACCAGTATCTGGGCGAGGACGCGCGCGCCAAGGGCATCGACTATATCGCCGAACTCCCCGAGGAGCCGATTACCATCCGGGGCCTGGAGGCCCGGCTGGCGCAGGTCTTTGTCAATCTCATCACCAATGCGATTTCCTTCTGCGAAGAGGGCGACGCCATCCGCGTCTGGGCGCGGCGCCGTGACAATCGCGTGCTTGTGGTGGTCGAGGACACCGGCCCCGGCATTCCCGACCAAGCGCTGTCAAAGATCTTCACGCGGTTCTATTCGCAACGCCCGGACGAGCATTTCGGCAATAACTCCGGGCTTGGTCTGGCGATTTCGAAACAGATCGTCGAAGCCCATGGCGGTGTGATCTGGGCCGAGAACATTCGCCCCACCGAAGCGGATCTGACCTCCGAGCCGCTGGGCGCGCGTTTCGTGGTTGGCCTGCCGGTGTAACCCGATGGCGCATCCCGCCGCCCCGTGCCAGATCGAACACGCCAGCTGCGTCGCGCTCAACGAGCGCGGCGTTCTCATTTTGGGGCCGTCGGGCAGTGGAAAATCAGCGCTGGCGCTGGAGCTGATGGCGCGGGGGGCGCAGCTGGTGGCCGATGACCGCACCGAGATCTGGCGCGAGCAGGATCAGCTCTGGGCGCGCGCGCCCGAGGCGATTGCGGGGCTGATCGAGGCGCGTGGGGTCGGCCTTCTGCGCGCCAAAGCCGTGGCGCAGGTACAACTCCACGTGATTGTGGATCTGGCGCAGCTTGAAACAGAGCGGCTTCCGCGCCACGTAACCCAACAGATCCTGGGCCTTTCCCTGCCCAGGCTGAACCGTGTGGAGGCGGGGTTTTTCCCCGCCGCGCTGATCCAATATCTGAAAGGTGGAGCCCTTGACCCCGACGCAGGCTGATCGCAGTGCCGCGCATGTCCCCTCGCCAGGTCGTGCGCCGGTGGTTCTGGTGACCGGGCCCTCGGGCGCCGGACGCACCACGGCGATCAACGTGCTCGAAGATCTCGGTTTTGAGGCGATTGACAACCTGCCGCTGCGGCTGGTGCCTGCCCTGGTCGAGGCGGGCGGCGCGGATCGCCCGCTGGTGCTGGGGCTGGATCCACGCAACCGTGACTTTTCCACCGGGGCGCTGGTGGATGTGATCGAACTGCTGTCGGCGCGTCAGGATATCGAGGCGACGGTGCTCTATCTCGATGCGGCGGCAGAGGTGTTGTTGCGGCGATTTTCCGAGACCCGCCGCCGCCACCCGCTGGCCCCCGCCGAGAGCCCGGAGCTGGGCGTTGCGCGCGAGCTGGATCTGCTGCGCCCGGTGCGGGACCGCGCCGATATGATGATCGACACCTCGGAGCTGAACGTGCATCAGCTGCGCGCCGAAGTGGAGCGGCTGTTTGCGCCAAAGGGTCGCATGCTGGCGGTGGCGCTGCATAGTTTTTCCTACAAGCGCGGCATTCCGCGCAATGTGGATATGGTGTTTGACTGCCGCTTTCTGGCCAACCCCTATTGGGAGCCGGCGCTGCGCCAGTTTGATGGCCGGGATCCTGAGGTGCAGGCCTATGTGATGGGCGATGCGCGGTTTCAGGGTTTCTTTGACCGGGTGATGGACATGGCGCAGTTCCTGCTTCCTGCCTATCGCGAGGAGGGGAAATCGCATTTTTCCATCGCCTTTGGCTGTACCGGCGGGCAACACCGTTCCGTCACTTTGGCGGAAACCATGGCGAAGGCCCTTGCGCAGGGCGGTCAGCAAGTGTCAATTAGACACCGCGAGCTGCTGGGCCAGCAACTATAGTGAGAGAACCGCTTGATCGGGATCGTGATCGTTGCACATGGCGGATTGGCCCAGGAATATGTGGCCGCCGTCGAACATGTCGTCGGGCATCAGCCCGCGCTGATGGCCATTGCCATCGGCCCAGATGACGACCGCGGGGCAAAGCAGCAAGAGATCTGCGATGCGGCGGATTCCGTTGATGCCGGCGATGGGGTGGTGCTGGTCACCGATTTGTTTGGCGGCAGCCCGTCGAACCTGAGCCTGCGGGCCTGTGCCCCGGCGGATCGACGTATCCTTTATGGCGCCAATCTTCCAATGTTGATCAAGCTGGCAAAGTCCCGCCATCTGCCGGTGGCGGATGCGGCGCGCGATGCCATGGAAGCCGGGCGTAAATATATCAATGCTCAAAATGTAAAACCTCAAGAAGGTGCGGCGGAATAAATGGCTCGAAAGACGCTCAAAATTGTGAATGAAAAGGGCCTGCACGCCCGGGCCTCGGCCAAGCTGGTTGAGGTGGTCGAAGGGTTTGATGCCTCCGCCGAGGTGATCAAGGACGGCATGTCGGCCTCTGGCGACAGTATTATGGGGCTTTTGATGTTGGCAGCCTCCAAAGGAACGACTATTGACGTCGAGACCTCCGGACCAGACGCAGATGCGCTGGCCTCTGCCGTGGAAGCCCTGGTGGCTGACAAATTCGGCGAGGGCTACTAGTCTGGCGAAACGCTCCAAATAGACGGGACGGGTGAAAGTGGCTGACACCGCGCATAACAACAACTCCGGCCTCGCGCCGAAGGATACCCAGGATGGCACCACCGGCGAGATCTATGATCGACGCACGCTGACCTATGCCAATTCCTTTGATGATCGCTGGACCTCGCTGGTGATCCGCACGCTGGAGTGGCTGACCGGCAAGTTCAAAATCCTGCGCATGGTGTCGAAGTTCGAAAAGCAGAACGCCGACTACCGGGGCAACAAGTTCTGGCGCGGCGCGCTGAATGTCATGGGCATCGACCTGCTGACGCCGCCGGAGCAGATCGCCAATATTCCTGAAGAGGGCCCCGTTGTCGTGGTGGCCAACCACCCGCATGGGATGGTGGACGGGATGATCTTTGCGGATCTGATCGGTCGCCGGCGGCTGGATTATCGCATCCTGACGCGCTCGGTTCTGACGGGGCTGGATGAGGCTGCGACCTCCTTCATGATCCCGGTGCCGTTTCCGCATGACCCGGAGGCGCAACGCAAGATGGTGGAGATGCGCGCCAAGGCGATGGCGCATCTGAAGGAGGGCGGCGTTGTGGCGCTGTTTCCCTCCGGTGTGGTGATGTCCTCTGACAGCTGGTTCGGCTCCCCGGTGGAGCGCGAATGGAGCGCCTTTACCGCGCAGTTGATCCGCCGTTCCGGCGCGCGGGTGGTGCCGATGTTCTTTCCGGGACGCAATTCGCGGGCCTATCAGATCGCCTGTCAGGTCTCGCCGACCCTGCGGCAGGGGTTGCTGCTGCATGAGATCGTGCGGTCGTGCAACAAGCCGCAGGCGCCGATCGTGGGGGAGCCGCTGACCGACGCCCAGATGGAGCGGCTGCATACCGATCCGCGTGGATTTATGGCCTGGCTGCGCGAGCACACGCTGAACCTCGGCGCAAAGGAGTGATCGGGGGCTCGGCTTCTGAGTCACCAAAGCAGCAGCCCCGGCGCCCTCATCTCCAGATCCCTGCCTGGCAGGCGGCCCCGCCTCCCGCAAGACAAATAGCGGTGTCCACTCCTGTCGGAGCGGAGCCTCCGCGATTTATCTTGCAGGCGGCATGCCCGCCCGCCTGTCCGTGCTCAGGCGATGAGGGCTCCGAAGCAGCGGCTCAGCGGGTGGGGACGGGCTCTTCGCCGCGATAGTCGTAGAAGCCGCGTTGGGTTTTGCGGCCGAGCCAGCCGGCTTCGACATATTTGGTCAAGAGCGGGCAGGGGCGATATTTGGTATCGGCCAGACCGTCGTGCAGCACGTTCATGATCGCAAGGCAGGTGTCCAGCCCGATGAAATCCGCCAGTTCCAGCGGCCCCATCGGATGGTTGGCGCCCAGCTTCATCGATTCGTCGATGGAGCGCACGCTGCCGACGCCCTCATAGAGCGTATAGACCGCCTCGTTGATCATTGGCATCAGGATGCGGTTGACGATGAAGGCGGGGAAATCCTCGGCGCTGGCGGCGGTCTTGCCGAGCTTTTCCACCACCGCCTGGCAGGTCTGGAAGGTGTCTTCGTCGGTGGCAATGCCGCGGATGAGCTCCACCAGCTGCATCACCGGCACCGGATTCATGAAGTGAAAGCCCATGAAGCGCTCTGGCCGGTCGGTGCGGCTGGCGAGTCGGGTGATCGAGATCGACGAGGTGTTGGAGGTGAGAATCGTATGCGGCAGCAAATGTGGCAGCAAATCCTCGAAAATTGCTTGCTTTACCGTCTCACGCTCGGTGGCGGCCTCGATGACCAGATCGGTTTTTGCCACATCCGACAGGGACAGGGTTGTGGAAATACGCCCCATGGTGGCCTCGACCTCAGCCTCTGTGATCTTGCCGCGGCTGGCCTGGCGGGCGAGGTTCTGCTGGACCTGTGACAGCGCGCTGTCCAGCGCCTGTTGGCTTATGTCATTGAGAACAACATTAAAACCGGCCAGGGCCATAACATGGGCGATGCCGTTGCCCATCTGTCCTGCACCGATAACACCGACTTTGTTCACGTCCATGATGAGGGCCTTTCCTTGTGCCTGCGCCGGGATACTACCGGTTTCGCAAGCGCAGAAACAAGGCTGATCCGGCAAGATCGGAAGCGTTTTCAACAAAATGGTCAATTAGCAGTTTGGAAAGATTCCGGCGGCAGTATGGCCATTGGGTGAAAATGTGGTGGAAAAAATGAGTTATGAACTCAAGAGCGCCGACGTGCTCGTGGGCGAGTTATGCAGCTACGGCGACTCACGGCTGCGGGTCAGGGGCCCCAAGCGGGACCTGAGTGGCCCCTATATCAGTTTTCTGGGTGGCACCGAAGTATTTGGTCGTTTTGTCGAGCGGCCCTTTCCGCAGGGGGTGGAAGGGCAGCTTGGTCTGGCCTGTGTGAACCTTGGGTGCATCAATGCGGGTGTGGACGCCTTTGTGCATGATGAAAGCCTGCTGGAGGTCGCCGCCGGAAGCGATCTGACCATTCTCCAGGTCATGGGCGCGCAGAATTTGACCAATAGTTTCTACAAGGTGCATCCGCGTCGCAATGATCGGTTTCTGCGTCCGTATGATGCGTTGACGCATCTGTTCCCTGAGGTGGATTTTACCGATTTCCACTTCAACAAACATCTTCTGACGTCGCTCAAATCCGTGTCCGAGGACCGGTTCGCGCGGGTGCAGGCGGATCTGCAAGATGTCTGGGTGACCCGTATGGGGCGGCTGATTGACGGGTTGAACGGGCGCGTGGTGCTGTTGTGGCTGCGCTATGACATGGGCGTGCCGGAGACGCTTGGCCCGTCGCCGACCCTGGTGGATTCGGCCATGGTCGACGTGCTGCGCCCCAGCGTGTCGGATGTGATCGAACTGGACGTGACCACAGCCGGGCAGGTTCAGGATACGCGGGGCATGATTTTTGGCCCGACGGATCTGCCGGTCGCGCAGTTGATGCTGGGGCCGAGGGAGCACGACCGGATCGCCGAGGCGGTGGCAGCGCGTTTGCTGGGCCTCCTTGCGGCGGCCTGAGTGCGCCCTGCTGTCATGGCGGCAGGGCCCGCAACGCAAGCGACGGCCAGAATAGAAAAGAGCCCGCGCAATGCACGGGCTCTCTTTTGTTGTGCAAGGGGTGCCCCCTAGCTCAGCCGAGTTTCTCGGTCAGGGCCGGGACAACCTCGAAGAGGTCGGCAACCAGGCCGAAATCCGCAACCTGGAAGATCGGGGCTTCTTCGTCCTTGTTGATGGCGACGATGATCTTGGAGTCCTTCATGCCCGCAAGGTGCTGGATCGCGCCGGAGATGCCGATGGCAACATAGAGATCCGGGGCAACCACCTTGCCGGTCTGACCCACCTGCCAGTCGTTCGGCGCAAAGCCCGAATCGACGGCGGCGCGGGAGGCACCAACGGCAGCGCCGAGCTTGTCGGCCAGCGCTTCGATGATCTT
>NZ_JAATOX010000145.1 GCF_011806385.1 Phaeobacter sp. HF9A
CATCGGAATCTCCTCGTTCATCCTGCCGAGAAAATTCTACTTCCGCATCCCCTTAAGATCGGGGGGGATTACCCCCTTCCGCTATGGCCTAAGCCGTTGGCCGTCCTTCTGTCTATTCCTGGACGATGGCCGGGTGGCCATCGACAACAACGCAGCCGAACGCGGCATGCGTCCCATCGGCGTTGGTCGCCGCAACTGGCTGCTTGCTGGATCCGACACCGGCGGCGAAACTCTCGCCCGCGCCATGACTCTCATCGAGACCGCCAAGATGAACGGGTTGGACCCGCAGGCCTACCTCACTGACGTTCTCACCCGCATCAACGATCACAAAATCAACCGGCTCGACGAATTTCTGCCCTGGAAATGGGCTCCGGCAGCGAGCGAAAATTGCAAGGCGGCCTAAATCGGGTGGTTACGGAGAGCGATGGCGATTGTAGCTGATCTTTTGTGTCTGCATCGACATCGACTACGCCGAGATTGATGAACCAGCAACGTCCGACCCATGAATGTGACAAAACCAACGCAGCCAGTTGAAACCAATCCGGCACAACAGAGCCGCTCATAGATAGGCGTCATCTTTATTACCTTAGGGCCCATTTTTTAAACTTATGGCGCCACAAATACACCAGCCAGACAGCCCTCCCGAAAAAACGGTTAAACACTCGCAGTATGACTGCCTTGCGCGCCATCATCAGAATTGGATCATTCCAAAGATCACCCGTACTGGCATGGGGATGCGAGCCACAAACAACAGGTATTGCAATCCCCTTTCCACCTGCCCCCAGAATATCGGTGACAAAGATATAGTCCTCACCGATGCCATACTGCGCACCAAGGCCGAACGCCGGGTCAAATCGTATGCCAAGCGCCAAGACCGCCCCTTTACGCACCATAAACTCCGGCGCGCAGATGCGACCACTGTTAAAACGGGTGAGGCGTTGCTCAGAAGCGTTCTGTGGTAGGCGTTCCGCTCGCCAACCTGCGGCCAGCACCAAATCAGGATCAAGAAAAAACTGGTCCCGGAGCGCCAAAATCCCCTCGACCTGTAACATCACGTCATCGTCGGAGAACAACACCAGATCGCCCCGAGCCTGTTCTAGCCCTGCGTTACGGCTGTTGGACAGGCCCCGGTCGGGACGTGCGAGGAGGGCAACGTCATCCCGCCCCGCCAACAGAGTTTCCACCAGCCCCGCCGGTGCGTCCTGCGGCATTTGCAGCAAAATCAGATAGTCGATGTCTGCGTGCTTCTCGGGCAGACGGATCCGTTTCACCCCGACGCCGAGCGTTGAAATCGCGACCGTCACCGTCAGACGCGGAGCCAACCGGGTCATGATTGCGGCTTACGGCCAGCGTAGTTCACCCGCACGTTCTCACGCCACCCTCCAAGCGCATCACATTCGACCATATTGCCATCCCTACCCCGCAAATCGCGGCGACGTTCCGAATAGTCAAAATCAGCATGTAAACACTCAAGCCCATCAAACAGCGACTTTAGCCCATCAGCAGAATAGCGCCAGTAATCGATAGGACAGGGATGATAGCGCCAAGAAAACAGGGTGCTGTGCATAGTGATACCGCCCGGCCTCAACAGGCGCTGGATCTCCTTTGCCGCCAGCCAAGGCTTGTTGATATGCTCAAAGACATCGAGGCTGAAGATGAAGTCATAACTTTCATCAGCGATATGCGGACAGTTGGTAATATCTCCGACAGCAACCGTCACGCCAGCGCCCGGGGCCTCCTTCAAATCAAGTGCATGATAGTCAAATTCCGGGAAATTTGCATGCCTCGGGTTCAAACGGCCGCCAATTTCCAACATACGCCCCCCAGCAACACCGGCTTGCTGCAGGGCTTCACGCGCGATGGTCTCGATCCGCTCCCAGCGTGGTACTTCTTCCTGCCAGGCCTGGCGTTCCTCATCCGCCTGCTTCATGCGTTCAGCAGCAACAAAACTTACAAGCCGTTCTGGTGCCTTAAATCCGTGGTAGGCAGCCCAAAGCCGTTTTTTTAACGTCATTTTCCTCAGTTCCGGGTCCAAAACGCATACACCCATTTTGAAATTCACCACTGCTCTTAGCCTGCACATAGCGAAATTCCAAGCGATCCAGCCTAGCCGCGCAGGATCCGGCGCATCAGATGGTGCGACATATACCAGGCCGCCAGACAGACAGGCAGGCCGAGATGTGTCCGATACATATGCCAGGTCGCCCGCATCGCCCGCGCCCGCCCAGCCGTCAGCGAATGCGGGTGGACGTTGTAGACAGCCAGAGGTTCGTCGATACCTTGGGCTTCATCGCAGTGCTCCAGAAGCAAGAGCCAAAAGGCAAAATCCTGTCGCATCCGCAACAACGGCATCTGCAACTCACCAAAATACGTCCGATCAAAGATAGCTGTCAGGCACCCTATTACGTTCCCCCGCAATAAATCTGCACGGGTCACACGCTTCGGTACCCGAACCTGATATTGATCGGTGCCATGCCTGCGCCAGAAACCACTGTAGGAGAACACCGTACCGGTCTCCTGCATGAAGGCGATCTGCCGCTGTAGTTTGCTCTCGAGCCAGCGGTCATCGGCATCAAGAAATGCGATATAACGTCCCCGCGCCGCAGCGAGCCCGGCATTGCGCGCGGCCGCCGCTCCGGTATTTCCCGGTTGCCGCAGCAAGCGAATCCTATTGTCTTTCAGGCTCAGGCGCGCGCAAATTTCCGCTGACCCATCCTGCGATCCGTCCTCAATGAGCAGCAACTCCCAGGCCTCAAAGCGCTGCGCCTGCACTGATTCAACCGCCTGTTCCAAAGTCATTTCAGCGTTGTAGACAGGCATAATGACCGAGACAACAGGAACCAGAGAATGTTGCATGTTAGCGCCTGTCATCGCATGTCTTTATGGTTTGCCCAAGATCGCCTGTGCCGTTACAAGGCTGTCCTATAGCTCTCATACAGAGCCACCCACCGCCCTGCAACGAGGGCCTCAACATTCTCCAACACATTGGACGACAGAACATGAGCGAAAATAAGACCCCCGTTAAAGTGATTGCCGAAATCGGATGCAATCACAAAGGCGACCTGGAGATTGCCAAGGAACTGATCCGCGTCGCAGCCCATGTCTGCAAAGCAGATATCGCAAAATTCCAGAAGCGTCATAACCGCGAATTGCTGACCCCGGAACAATACAACACCCCACACCCGGTACCGGAAAACGCGTATGGTGACACCTATGGTGCGCACCGTGAATTCCTGGAAATGGACACAGATCAGCACAAGGAGCTGATTGAGTGCTGCTCCGAAAATGGCATTGCCTATTCCACCAGCGTCTGGGACCTGACCTCGGCCAAGGAAATGGCGGCACTGAACCCTCCGCTGCTGAAGATCCCCTCGGCGACCAACCAGCACTATGACCTGCAGGGCTACCTTTGCGAAAACTACGCGGGCGAGATCCATGTCTCCACCGGCATGTCCACCGGCAAGGAAATCGTCGATCTGGTGAATTTCTACGCCGAACGCGGCCGCGCTAAGGACCTGGTGGTTTATTCCTGCACCTCTGGCTACCCGGTGGCCTTCGAAGACATCTGCCTCTTTGAAATTCGCAACCTGATGGAAAAATTCGGTGCCACCGTCAAAGGTATCGGCTTCTCCGGTCACCATTTGGGTATTTCTGCCGATGTGGCGGCTCTGGCTGTTGGCCGCGCAATGGAAGCGGACGGCAAGGGTAAGTTCTCCCATATCGAGCGCCACTTCACTCTGGACCGCACCTGGAAAGGCACCGACCACGCCGCAAGCCTGGAGCCCGATGGGCTACGTCGCCTGTGCCGCGACCTGAAAAACGTAGACATGGCTCTGGCATACAAAGGTCAGGATATTCTGCCGGTTGAGCAGGTCCAGCGCGACAAGCTGAAATGGGTCAAAGAAGACCACGCCTCGGCCGCCGAGTAAGATATTAAAAAGGCCGCCTCTTCCTAGGCGGCCTTTTTCTTGGACAGTTCAGGATACCCCAATGCCCATCCTCAATCGCAGCGGACATCACTTATAAAGGATGTCCCTGGTATAACGGCGCAGCAGTAGAACCCCAAAGAACAGCGGCACCGCCCCCACAAGACAGACATAGGTCAGCGAAATATAGGTCGGCTCGTAACTGGCATAGAACCCCGTACGCATAAGACCCGTCAGATGTATAAGCGGGTTAAACCACAGAATGTTCTGCGCAAAAGTCGGCAGATCATCATATGTATAGAAAATTGCCGACGCCAACATCAGCGGCCTGGTCGCTACATTCCAAGCCGTCTTGTAGAGCGGAAAGGAAAAACTGGCATAGGCATTGAAGGTTCCAATCCCCACCGCCAACAACACGACTGCGCCAAAAGTCTGCAGGATAGGCTTGAAGTCCATGATGATACGGATGTCTTCGATGGTAAAAACCGTCGCGAAGACAATGACGCTCACCATGATCTGGGTCAAAACCGCCAGTATCGCTCGCGCAATCAACGTATCGACATAAGTGACCCTTGGATAAGCGAGCAAAGCCTGATTGAAGCCAATCGCCCAACCGACAGCCCCGGACACCTCCTGAAACATCCGCAGAACCAAAAAACCGGTCGCATAAAACAGCAAGAAGCTTGTTCCCAGAGACGGTGACCTAAGCATCATAGAAAAGGCCAGCGTCAATACTGCAATCACTGCCAGCGGCTGCAAGATCGCCCAAAGGTAGCCTCCCGGTGTTCGTCCATAACTGGTGGACATCTCTCGCAGGATCAGGGCAACCACCGACCGCACACCTCGGTATCGTAACCGAGGCCGAGCCACAGGACGGAAGTCCTCAGATACAGGGACCTGTGTCATTTCAGTTGTGTCATTTAGACTGGTACTTTCGGTTATCCTGTGAAATCAGATAAGATGATTTCAGAGCAATCATTTGGATCACAGACTTGGCGGACAATCAATCAAATCTCGGACCTTTGGACAAGGCCTCCCCGCAAGAGGCTGTGACCAAAACCAAGGAAAAAGGCGCTCCGAAACCCAAGCCCAAACAGCCTGCAGACCCGATCTATGCCCCGGCTCGTACCGCCAAGGCAAAACCGCGTCATTGGATGCTGTTAGTTTCTTTCCTGATCTTCGTCTGCGTGCCTTTGCTGCTAACCGCCGGATACCTCTGGACCCGGGCAGTTGATCAATACACATCCAGCCTTGGCTTCACCGTGCGGCGCGAAGAAGCCCCCTCTGCTGTCGATATACTCGGCGGGCTGACCAAACTCTCCAGCGCCTCTTCGTCGGACAGTGATATTCTCTTCGAATACATTCAGTCCCAGGAACTGGTAGAGAAGATCGACGCCCGCCTCGACTTGCGTGCACGTTTCACCCGCCACACCAACATAGACCCCATCTTCTCATTGGCGCCAAATAGTTCAATCGAAGATCTGGTCAAATATTGGAGAAAGATGGTTCTGATCTCCTACGCGCCGGGGACCGGCCTCATCGAGGTGAAGGTCAAAGCCTTTACCCCGGAAGAGGCGCATGAGATCGCCACGATGATTTTTGCCGAGAGTTCGGTAATGATCAACGAGCTATCCGCCATCGCGCGCGAAGACGCCATGCGTTATGCGCGCGAGGAACTGGATACAGCGGTTGAGCAGTTGAAGGAAGCTCGCCAAGCCCTCACTGCTTTCCGCTCACGTACCCAGATCGTTGACCCGAGTGCCGATATTCAGTTGCAAATGGGTCTCCTAAATACGTTGCAACAGCAGTTGGGCACCGAATTGATCAACTACGACCTGCTTCTGACAAATGTGCAGGAGGGTGACCCGCGCCTGCACCAGTCACAGCAACGCATCAATGCCATTCGCGCCCGCATTCAGGAAGAGCGAAACAAATTCGGCGGAGGCGGAAGTGCTGCAAGCGGTGAGGATTATGCCACCTTGGTTGCTGATTTCGAGCGGCTCGGCGTGGACCGGGAGTTTGCAGAGCAAAAATATACCGGTGCCTTGCAAAATTACGACATAGCCCAGGCTGAAGCCCAGCGTCAGAGCCGGTATCTCGCAGCCTACCTGAACCCGACCCTAGCTCAAAGCCCAGAATACCCGCGCCGGGTTTTACTGTTCAGCCTGACGGCGCTGTTTCTGATGATCGCTTGGGCCACCATGGCGCTCATTTTCTATTCACTTCGGGATCGCCGTTGAGCCAGAGTTCGCAATGATTATTCTGGAAAATCTCACCAAAAGCTTTGCCACCCCCAACGGGCGCAAATACGTAGCAAAGAACATCAACCTGACCATCCCCCAGGGCAAGGCCATGGCACTTCTCGGACGCAATGGAGCGGGCAAGTCCACGATGCTACAGATGATTTCAGGTAATATGAACCCCGATTCAGGCCAGATCCTGACCCGGGGCGCCGTCTCCTTTCCTGTCGGTTTTGCTGGCTCCTTTCACCGAGATCTAACCGGTGCGCAAAATGCCCGATTTGTCGCGCGTATCTATGGTGTGGACACCGACGCAATGCTGGATTTTGTCGCCGATTTCGCAGCCCTTGGTGGTCATCTGCACATGCCGGTACGCAGCTATTCTTCTGGCATGCGCTCACGCCTCGCCTTCGGCATCTCCATGGCACTGGATTTCGACACCTATCTGGTTGACGAGGTGACCTCGGTTGGCGACAGCGCATTTCGCCGCAAGAGCGCTGCCGTGTTCAAGGCGCGGATGAAAAAATCCTCCGCCATCGTGGTCACCCACTCACTGATCGAGGTGCGCAATCTCTGCAATGCCGGTGCGGTACTGGAAAACGGCGAGGTAACCTATTTCGATGATGTCGAAGAGGCCATCGCCAAACATGTCTCCAACATGAAGCGCAGCAAGTAACGCCCCTGCCCTCCTCTAGCTGACTCTATATATGTGTCGGTGATCACCTTTGGCCGGTAAAAAGCGCGACATTTCTCTACCGTCAAATTTGGAAACAATCCGCGCAAAGATCCGCGGTTTGGCCACATATCCAACACAGACAAGCCGCCCCTCCCCCGCAGCCTGAGCCCCGGTTTCAACCACAGGCCAAGGCGGATCGGGCATGACGACATTCCAAACAGCACAATACGTCCAAATCGCAAGTGAGTTCTACACCGGCACTGCCCCACGATTGTTACTGGACACCCGCTCCAACCAGATCCTGATCGATCTGCACATGAGCGCTGGCGACGATATACGGCAGTTTTGCCTCTCCAACGGCGGCCTCGATTATCTCCAGAATAGCGAAGAAAGCGGTGACAAAATCGCCTTTTCCCTCGCCCAGAAACAGGCCACAGTCCGCAGCGCTGCGGTGGAATCCCTGTTTGACACCCACACAGAGCTGTCCCGCAGCGCCGCCTTCTATACCGATGACACGGGGTTTGTTGGTGACCGCTTCACCCTGCTGGCCACCACCAGCACCGGTCGTGAGATCCTGGTGGCCGCCGGGCTCGGTCAGCCCGGGCTGGTCACACTGGCACGGAACAGCGATGAGCTCCTCAGCCCACTCTCCAGCCAGGGTGACACCAGCCGCACCTATCTGGGCGACGTGCAGATGATGGCCAGCGCCGTGGTGGCGGAGCAACAACTCATTTTTGCCGCCTCCGAATGGGAAGCCGGAGTCAGTGCTTATCGCCTGGACAGCTCTGGCCGCCTCACTCATCTGGACAGCCTTGGAACCCACGACGGCGTCGGGCTCAATGCCCCTACCGCACTGCTGGCCACTCAAATCAGCAGCCAGCCAGTGCTGCTTCTAGCCGCAGCAGGAAGCAGCTCGATTTCCGTGATCGGCGTCGACGGAAACGGGCAGCTCAGCCTGCTCGACCATGAGGTCGACACGCTCTCCAGCCGTTTTGGGGCTGTCACCGTAATGGAGTCGATCATCCATGGCGGCCAGACCTATGTGGTCGCAGGCGGGGGGGACGACGGGCTGACACTCTTTGCCCTCCTGGACAGCGGTCAACTTCTGGTCCTCGACAGTCTGGCCGACAGCACCACACTAGGCCTCAACAATGTCAACGGGCTGGCGCTACAGATGCAAGGCGATACGCTGCATGTCTTTGCCACTTCCGAAACCGAAGCTGGCCTGAGCCATACCACCGCGACCCTCGCCGCAGATGCAGTGCAGATGGGCAGTAGCGGCAACGACACCCTGTCCGCCGGGAACACTGGCGCTGTCCTGTTGGACGGCCATGGCAATGACCAACTGATCGGCGGCCTCGGCCAGGATGTCTTTGTACTGGTGGCTGATGGAGACACAGACATGATCCAAGCGTTTGACAGCACCAAGGATCGCATCGACCTCAGCGCCTGGGACGCGCTCAGCTCGGTCGCGCAACTGAACATCTCCTCCCGGGCGGATGGTGCCCTGATCCGCTATGGCAGCGAAAGTTTGCGTCTTTTTACAAGCAACGGCAACAGTCTCGATATGGAAGATTTCCTGCGCCAGGATCTTCTGGGCCTTTACCGACCTCAGCCCGAAACAGATGCAGCAGTGATCCTGACCAGTTCCGGCGAGTTGATCGGCGCCAGTGGCGAAGACCGGCTGATCGGGCGCGACAACGCTGACGTTCTGTATGGCCAGGCTGGTGATGACCACCTGCTCGGCAATGGTGGCCGTGACACACTCTGGGGCGGCCTCGGCCATGACAGCTTGCAAGGGGGCGACGACAGCGATGTCCTCTATGGCGAGGACGGCAATGACGTCATGGACGGCAATGCCGGCCATGACTTGATCTTCGGCGGTTTCGGTGACGACAGCCAGGTCGGTGGCACCGGTGCCGATACCCTGGTGGGCGGTTATGGCAACGATACCCTCCATGGCGATACCTCCACCGATATCATCTACGGGGATGAGGGCAACGACAGCAT
>NZ_JAATOX010000146.1 GCF_011806385.1 Phaeobacter sp. HF9A
TGCGGGTCGCGTTTAGCTTGGCGGAATCGGCCACAAACGGCGGCATTGCCTTCCAGGTGGACGACAGCACCCTGGGCAAGAGCAAGATCCTGATCCTCCATTCCGCCACGCCGCTGTTTCAGGGCATGCGCCCCACCGCAGAAAGCGCGGCCAGTTTTGCGCAGGCGCTCCAGACCAGCGCCGACGCGGATGCCGGGCAGATCTTGTCTCTGGACAGCAGCATCCTGACAACGGCTAAACCCTAAGCCGTTCGCAAAAATTCAAAAAGGATGGACGCTGCCGTGATCGAACGGGCGCTACAGCACGTCCACCACAATCACCGAGATGTTGTCTCCGCCGCCACCGGTCAGCGCGACCTGAACCAGACGATCCGCAACGGTTTCCAGCGGCGTCGAGCTGAGCATATCTTGCAACATCGCAAAAGTAGCGTATTTGGTCAACCCGTCCGAGCAGAGCAGAAAGCGATCTCCGGCGACGGTTTCGCCGCGCACCTTGTCCAGCATCAAATCACCATCAATACCCACCGCCCGGGTGATGGCATTGGACTGTGGGTGCTGATCTGCCTCGTCCCAGCTCATCCGACCGGCCAGCACATAATCGGCAACAGCCGAATGATCCGTGGTCAACAGCTCAATCTCGCCATTGCGCAGCCGATAGATGCGACTATCCCCCGCCCAAAGGCAGAGGAAATGCCCGCGACTGATCACCAAAGCCGCGACGGTGGCGCCGATCGTGGTGCCACCGCGATTGTCGGATTCCGCCTGAATGGCGCGATGCGCGCCATGGATCGCATCCCGCAACGCATGCATTTTCCCTGCCGGATCAAGATCTTGCGGAATGGTCGCGACCATATCTGCGATCAACCTGCTGGCATAATCACCCGCGTCATGTCCGCCCATGCCATCTGACACCAGCCAGATTTCATGCTCCGGAAGCGCCAGGATGGAATCCTCATTGGCCTTTCGGACCAGCCCTGTGTGCGTTTGAGCGATATAACGGGTGTTGCGCATCTCGGTCATATCGGGCGGGCCTCTCTCCAAATACCGGCGCCAAGGTCAAACAGACCCATGGCTTGTGGCCCCGTCGGCAGGCCCTTGCAGGCCAACATCCGAGGCTGGCCCTCCAACACGGTTGACCAAATTCCCAGATCGCGCCCCTGCTGTTCCAGCAGACCCGCCGCCACTGCGACCGGCAGACGCGACACCTCTCCGACACCGGTGAGCACAATACTGTCGTCACTCGACCGTAAAGGCGCCACCGCGC
The DNA here is from genome assembly GCF_011806385.1 of Phaeobacter sp. HF9A. GTDB lineage: Bacteria > Pseudomonadota > Alphaproteobacteria > Rhodobacterales > Rhodobacteraceae > Epibacterium. The sequence goes on from NZ_JAATOX010000146.1 coordinate 1,264, forward strand.
GCATATCCGGCACCCGCACCGATGCCAGCTGTTGCGCCAGGCGGGTTTGGTCCATGCTATCTTCCAGACAGTCTAATGCAATATCTTCCAGTGCTTCGAACATATCGCTATCGCTGAAATGATCCAGGGCGACCGGCCCCGGCGTCGGCAAGGCGGCGACCAGGGTCAGCGGAAAACGGCGACCGACGCGGTCGATCGAGGGCATCACCACCCCGGTGACTTTCTGAGCGCCCGCGACCCCGGCCGGCAGGGTAAAGCGCCAGATCGGGGCCGACATATAGTGGCGGTCGAAATGCGGGCCATAGGTGCTCTGGCCGGTGGCCATGACCGTCTGGATCCAGGGGTCCCAGATCCGCACAAACCCCGCCGGTGGCGACAGTCGGAAGAAATCCCCGACTGTCGGTATCTTGCCAAATGCCCCGAATGCAGCGGTCATCACATTGACTTCGGACAAGAAAACTTGGCCATCGCTGGCAGCGCAAAGGGGTTCACCGAGGAGCCGGCCTGAAGCTCGTACAAGGCCAGCCGCCCGCCGACGGTAAAGTTCAGACGCCGCCGGTCCACCGCATTGGTGCGCCGCACCTCCGCCGCGTCGAGCAGCCGGAACCAGGCCCAGGGCCCATCCTTTGACAGCACGTTTTCGCTGTCGCGCCGTTTGGGATTGAGCGTGATCCGCGCCAGCCCGACCGAACCGGGCCAGGTCACCGCAACCGGCGTCGGCTGGCCCATCTTGTGATTGAACTCAACCGTGGTGCCGTCGATTTCGAGGATCATCTCCTTGGCTTTGGGGTCCAGCGCCTTGGGGGTGATCTGGAACGGAACCGAGGGCGCCGCGCCATTGGCAAAGAACGCCTCGCGGATCTCGGCGGCATATTGCATCTGGTTGAGCACCGATTGGCTGATGCCCAGATCCGCGCCGGCACCGGTGGATTTGAACGTCCAGGGGTTGGAGGCGGTGTTCACATATTGCGCCAGATTTGCGTTGAAGAAGCTGTCGATCAACCCCCCCGGCGAGAACAGCTTGGCAAAATCCGCCATCGCCACATCCGCCCGCGCGGAGCGGTTGAACGGGTAGCGATTGTTCAGCGCCTGGGTACAGAAGGGCAGCACATCCGATTGCCAGGCCGCATTGATTGACGCCCGCGTGCCCTCGGAGGTGATCCCGGAGGACCCGACGGTGATCTGCTTGGCCCAGCGTTGCATCGGCCCCTCGAACTGGCTCGCCGCTTGCTGGAACTGCAACAGCGCCTGACTGCTGGAGCCCCCGGAGGAAATGCCGCTGATCGTCATCTTGTTCAGCTCCTGATAGACCGTGAGCAACAGCCCCATCAGCCCGTCGAGCTGCGAAGGTTGCCCATCGGGGGCGTCCACCAGTTGATGCAGCCAGTCAAAGCGGTTCTCGACAAATTTCCCCGGTGGAAGCGTCGGCTGCCCGCCCTGCGTGGTGCCAGTTCTCATCAGCGCTTCGAGCAGAATCTGCCCCTGGATAGACAGGTTGGAGCGCGCCTCCAGATTGGCGACCTGCCCCAGCCCGTCATTCACCGCCGAGGTATCCACCAGCGAGCGGGACTCTGTCAGCTTGGTTTCCTGCGACACTGCCCGCAGCACGTTTTCGATGGGCGAGCTCGCCCCCGAGAGCACCCGCGTCACATCCACCGCCTGATTGAGCGATTGCAGCGGGATCACATCCAGATCGCCAAGGATATCATCATATCTTCCAATGAAATCATTGTAGTAGAGATCAAGCACATCCCGGCTCAGGGCGAGCAGCGCGGCTTCGCTCTGGGCGTCTTCGCCGTCGCCGGCCAGCACCCAGGCTTCGCTTTGCACCCGTTTGGAGACGCTCACCGCCTCGGAGAGGAAGACGTTGTTGAAGCCATCATAGGTATAGATGCCCTCGATCCCCTCCGCCATCGGCTTGCCGGAACTGCGGGTCATCACGCGGGTAATCTCGGGTCCGCCAATATCCGTAAGGCGCCATTGCGGCAGCTCGGTCGCCGCCTGAGAGTTGATGATCCCCGAATAGACCCGCTGCGACATCGGCATTTCCGCCAGAACGCCGCGCGCCTGCTTGATCAGATCGCCGTTCAGCGCGATTTCTTCCATCGGCTGCGACAAAAGCGCGGTCAGATGGTCGTTCAGATCCGCCCGCAGCTGTTGGCGCACAACCCCGGGATAGGTGATCTGTTCCCAGTCGTTGTTGAGGAACTCCTTGACCAGATCCGGATTCATCGGACCTTGCAGCCCAAGCATCAGATAGATCTTCAGCGATTCATAGAGCGCATCGACATCGTTGATATTGGCCGCGATCTGCTCTTCCAGCCGCACCAGCAAGCGGGGCAGGAAGCGCCGGTTCAGCGCCGTGCGATAGGTCTGTGCGCCCTGTGTGCCAATCACCTCGCCCTGATAGAGGCCGTAAGTCTCCGAAAGATCCGGGTCCGGCGTCGAGAGCACCGGATTGCCCGGCAGATCGCGTAGCAGGTTCAGCGCGGCCACCACCGGCACCAGATCGCTGTCGCCCACCGGGCTCGGCGCGATGTTGTCCGCAGCGTCCTTGTATTCATCCACCTGAGCGCTGGCTTCGGCGATCATCGCCTTGTTTTGAATAAAGGAATTCACCCAGAGCCCGCCCATGGTCAGACTGACCAAAACGGTCGCGGTCACCGCGATACGGCGGGCCCCGCGCTAGCGGCGCTCCCCCTTGTCATCCGCAGACACCCGCCCCCCCTCGGGGGACAAGACGCCCTCGAACAGGCGAGTGAGGAAGTAGGAGCGGCCAGTGCCCTTGCCGGAGCCGATGGCCTGGCGGCCAATGCCGAAGGTCTGCGCCATGCCCAGCATCAGCCGGTCGATCGGCGTGCCCTCCTGGGTGCCGGAGGCAAAATAGACCCCGCGCAGCATCTGCCGTTTCTGGTAGGCGTTGTCCTGAAACACCTCTTTCAGGAACTCCCGCGCCACAGCCCGCACCGACGCCACCTGCGACGGGAACCCCGCCACCAGGGCGCGGCGCTGCGGATCGGTCTCGGCCTGCATCTTTTCCAGAAGCTGGGCGTTCAGCTGGCCCAGCAGCCCCGCAAATTCCTCGTCAAAGCGCGACACCGGATCGACATCGGATTTGCCCTTCGGCAGCGGCAGGGTAAAGCCCCAGACCTGCTCGCGCTCCTCCTTGCCAAGCGTGTCGTAAAATTCCTGAAAACCCGCGATCAGGTCGGCCTTGGTAAAGACCACATAGACCGGAAAGCGCACGCCCAGACGTTCGCGCAGCTCCGCCAGCCGGTTGCGGATCGCAGTGGCATGGGCTTTTTGCGTCATCTCGTCCTGCAACGACAGATCCGACAGCGAGATCGCGATCATCGCGCCATTGATCGGCTGACGTTTGCGGTATTTTTTCAGCAGGTTGAGAAACCCAAACCAGGCGGCATTATCCGCCTCCGCGTCGCTTTCCTGAGTGGTATAGCGCCCCGCCGTGTCGATCAGAACCGCCTGATTGGTGAACCACCAGTCGCAGTTGCGGGTGCCGCCAACGCCACCGATCGCCGCCTTGCCCAGCTTGTCCGCCAGCGGAAATTGCAGGCCGGAATTGACGATTGCCGTGGTCTTGCCCGCACCCGGGGGGCCGATCATGATATACCAAGGCATTTGGTTCAGATGCTTGCGCCCGTTCTTGGATTTGCGAAGCTCGGTGAGCGCGGTCTTGAACTTGCCTTTCAGCTCGACCAGCTCTTCGCCGACCACGTCGTCTTCGACCACATCCACGGCATCGGCCATCTCGTCGGTCATTTTGCGATCCCGGCGCGCGCGCAAAAGCGCGATCAGCAGCATCACAAACAGCGTCAGCGCCCAGAGAATGCCAATGGTCACCACCCGCGCGGTCACGCTGTCAAACGGACGCCAGCTGTCGCTGCCGATAAAGGGGGCAAAATACCAGATACAGGCAGTCAGGGCAGCCGCAAGCAACAGCAGGATCGTATAGATCGAGCGAAACAGCGGCAGGATATAGCGACGGATCATTCTTGTACCTCCTGCACAAGCAGGACTTCGATTCTTCGGTTCTTGGCGCGGCCTTCGCGGGTGGAATTATCCGCGATCGGGTCCTGGTCGGCGCGCCCTTCGGCAGACAGGCGGCTCGGGTCGCTCAGCTCTTTTGCCATGCGGGCCATCACCGATTTTGCCCGCGCCAGCGACAGCGCCATATTCGACGGGAAGCGGGCCGAGCGGATCGGCACATTGTCGGAATGCCCGACGACGATCACCTTGCCCGGCTCATCGCTCAGCGCCTCGGAGAGACGATCAATCGGATCATCAAACGCCGATTTCAACTGATCAGAGCCGGAACCAAACATGCCCGAACCGGCCAGTCGGATGGTCAGCGTATTGCCCTTGGGGAAGACCTCGACAATGCCGTCCTTGATTTCCTGCTCCAGAAAGCCGGAGACCTTGGCGATCTGTTGTTCGATGGTCGGCACCGGCAGCGGCGGTGGCGGCGGCGGCGCGCGGCGCTCCAACGTGGCGACCTGACCGGATTCTACGCTCTGCATCTTGCCGATCACCCGTTCGGTATCATTCGACAGCGCCCAGCTGAGCCCTACGAATTGCGCCGCCAGCAGAACGGCGGCGACGGCGATGGAAATCCACACCAAGCGCCAGGCCGAACGCACGATAAAGGGTTTGACGACGCCTTTCCAATGGGGCGACAGCTCCCATTCGACCTGCCCCCTCTGGCCCCGAATAATCCGCGCCAGCGCGGCACGGATTTGCAGGTGTTTTTCAGGACCGCCCTGTTCAACGCGCAACCGCCCCTCAAAGCCGAGCGACATGCACATATAAAGGAACTCCAGCATATCAATATTGGACGCGGGTTCCTTTTCCAGCCGCGCCAGCAGATCATAAAAGCGATCGCCGCCGACGGTTTCGCGGTGGAAGGTGCCGACCATAGATTGCAGCCCCCAGGCGGATTGCCCGCCCCAGGGGGTGTTCAGCACCACGTCATCCAGCGTCGCACAGAGCGCATAGCGGGCGATCTTGACGGTCTGCGCCGCCACCCCGGCCTGCAAGGCGCGGTTTTCAAAGGCCCGCACCTCTCCCACCACGCTCTGGCGCAGCTTGTCCGGGTCCATATGCTGGGCGCGGTTGCGAATGCGGCTGATCAGCGCAAACAGCGCCGTGGCACAGGCGGTGAGCTGGTTCATGCCGGTCAGCGCCACCGCGGGCGCCTTGCTGCCCGTCGAAGACATCGCCGGCGAGGAACTGGGCACGCCATAGGTCTCGCCACCGCCGCCAGCAGCGGGCTGCGGCGCCGGTTGGCTCTGTGGTTGCGGTTGTGCAGAGCGGCGGCCACCGGGATTGGGCCGGATCACCGTCTTGTCGGTATCCCCCGGTTCTGCAAAAGGATCGTCAAAATCGCCCATTGGCTTACTCCTTCAGCCGCGCTTATGCATTGCGGATCGCCCAGAGCTCCATATTGAGCCCCGGATATTGGCCGGACACATGCACAGCGATGCCCCCAGAGGTGGTCATCTTGCGCCAATAGGGGCTCTCGGAATCCATCTCGAAATAGACCACGCCGGAATGATACGGGATTTGGCGCGGCGCGACGGGCAGCGGTCGCAGAGTGATCCCCGGCAGCGCCGAATTCACCAGCTGGCGGATTTCCTCCACCGGGCCGATCTTGGCCTGACCGGAGAAATGCCGCCGCACGTCCTCGGCGGGCACATCGGCCTTCACCGCCAGCACAAAGCCGGAGTTGCCGATCAGCTTGCGGTCCGCGATGACGCCCACATAGATGCCATATTTGCGCGCCTCCAGCTTGATCGGGATCGCGGTCTGTTCCAGCACCGAGCTGAGATACTGCCGCAACACCCGGATCACCGGCGCAAAACAGGTGCTGAGGTTGTCATGGGTATAGGCCGGAAATTCCGGCGCCACCTTATCGGTGCTCATGAAGGCCGAAAGCTCCCCCGCGAGGCCCGCCGCCACTGAAAACAGCCGCTCCGGGTGCAGGTTCTCGATCTGGCGCAGATGGCGCACCAGCGGCAGGCTGCGGTTGACCACCGCCAGCAGCATGAAATCGGACACATCCGCCACGCCCCGGGCACCACCGCCCTCGGCCAGACGCCCGGAGAGCGCCTCCATGCGATGCGCCAGCAGCCCTTCCAGCTCGCGCAGGAAATCATTCAGCGGCGCGGCGCCGCGGATGTCCAGAACCGAAGGGATAAAGGACTGATCCAGAACGATTTCTTTGTCGGCGCGCACCTCGATGATGCGGGCGACCGGGATCGCCAGAAGATCCGCCATATCATCCACCGCCAGCGCGAATTGCAGCCTGAGCTTGCCCACGTCCAGGTCCACCGGCTTGCGGTCCACAGAGGTGACATCGGTCACCTGCTGCTTGCCCGGCCGCAACCGGCTGGCAGACCGTTCCGCGCCGCTCAGGTCCACCTCGGTGCTGCCTTGCCGTCGCTGCGGCACGGTCAGATACACCACGCAATCCTTGACGGTCTGCGGCACCTCCAGCGCCGGCGGGTGATCATCCGCCATCGGCACCCGGAACACCGCGCCGTCATGGGTCAGCCCTTCGCAGGACTTCAGCGCGAACTGGCCGATCTTGAGCGCCTCGAAATCGACCTCCACGCCGGTGAACCCCCAGGCATAGGGCACCAGACGGCGCGCAAGCCCTGCGACCTGCGCTTCCATATAGCGGTCGGACTGCTGGAAATGATGCGGCTGCAAAAACAGCCCCTCGGTCCAAAGCACCTTGCTATCCCAGGACACCTGGCTCTCCTCTCTTTTGACCAGACACCTAGGTGTTGGCCTCATCCTTCAACCGGTCCATCTGCGCCTTGTAGGCGCGCGCGAATTCGCGACTGAACAGATCATGAAACTCGTTTTCCGCCTGGTCGGAGATCTCTGCGTAATGCTCCTCGTAGACGTCCCAATATTGGGCCTTCCTGTTGCGCAGCAGCCCGCCAAGGCCGCCTTTCTTTTCGATCTGACTCTCCAGCAGCTTGGGGTCGAGCTTGGCCAGAACCCCTTTCAACGCGGCTTCCATGCCGGTCACCATGGCGATCTCATGCGCCTTGATATCGCGCAGCGCTTCCTCGGCGGCGGCCTGCGCATCGAGATAGCCCCGGGCGCGCGGCTTCACCATCGCCTCCACCGCCTGTTCCGGCGAGATCGAGAATTTGAGCGGGTTATTGCCCCCGGCGGAAATCATCGTCTGTTCGATGCGGAATTCGGATTTGATCGAGGTCCGCGTCATCAGGATTTCGCGCAAACCGACGATAAAGGTCCGCATCACCCGGCCCATACGCTCCATCACCGGGCCATGATCCTCGGCAGGGACGCTGAAATCTTCCAGTTCCAGCGCGTCGAGAAAAGCCTGCGCGCCACGGTTGCCCGCTGGTTGCGACGGCGTCGGAGTCACTGCCGGGGTCGGGG
>NZ_JAATOX010000147.1 GCF_011806385.1 Phaeobacter sp. HF9A
GGCGCCGGGCCCAACGGGGCGATGGGTCCCGCAAGGGGCACAAGGCCGGGCGGGAGCGCCCCCGCTCCTGCTTCGCGCAGTGCTTACTTGGGGTGTTCGTCGTGCAACGCGTCCGGGTCTTCTTTGCCGACGCCCCGGAACACGAATTTGAACGGCAGCACCCAGGCGATGCCAAGTGCCACATAGACCAGCAGCTCCAGCCAGATCGGCGGGCGGCCCAGCCAGTTGATGATGCTGACCGCCAATACGATGTAGAGCGGCATCCCCACCAGGAGGATCATCAGCGCCCAGAAGCGGCGCGCCTTATAGCTGAGGCCCTCTTTTGCCATCAGTCTGCAAACGGGTCGGTCACGAGGATCGTGTCTTCCCGCTCCGGGCTGGTGGAGAGAAGCGCGACCGGGCAGTCGATCAGCTCTTCGATGTGGCGGACATATTTGATCGCATTGGCAGGCAAATCATTCCAGGTGCGTGCGCCTTCGGTGCTTTCGGACCAGCCGGGCATTTCCTCGTAGATCGGTGTGCAGCGTGCCTGTTGGTCGGCGGCGGTGGGCAGATAGTCCAGTCGTTCGCCGTCCAACTCGTAGCCGATGCAGATCTTCAGCGTCTCGAACCCGTCCAGCACATCGAGCTTGGTCAGGCAGATGCCGTTGACCCCCGAGGTCGCGCAGGTCTGGCGCACCAGGGCGGCGTCGAACCAGCCACAGCGGCGCTTGCGGCCGGTGGTGGTGCCGAATTCATGGCCACGCTCGCCGAGGCGCTGACCGTCTTCATCCTCAAGCTCGGTCGGGAACGGGCCTTCGCCGACGCGGGTGGTATAGGCTTTGACGATGCCCAGCACATAGTCGATGGAGCCCGGGCCGATGCCCACGCCCGTCGCCGCCTGGCCCGCGATCACATTGGAGGAGGTCACATAGGGGTAGGTGCCGAAATCAATATCCAGCAGCGCGCCCTGCGCCCCTTCAAAGAGGATGCGTTTGCCCGCCTTGCGCTTTTCGTTCATCACCTTCCAGACCGGCGCCGCATAGGGCAGGATCTGGGGGGCAACCTCTTTCAACTGGGCGATCAGACCGTCGCGGTCGATCTCTTCCAGCCCGAGGCCCTTGCGCAGCGCGTTGTGGTGCACCAGCGCCCGATCCACCCGCAGCGCCAGGGTGGCGTCGTCGGCCAGATCAGCCACACGAATGACCCGGCGGCCGACCTTATCCTCATAGGCGGGGCCGATGCCACGTCCGGTGGTGCCGATCTTGGCCACCGAATTCTGACCTTCACGCGCCCGGTCGAGTTCGCCATGGAAGGGCAGGATCAGCGGGGTGTTCTCGGCGATCATCAGCGTTTCGGGGCTGATCTCGACGCCTTGCGCACGGATCGTCTCGATCTCGTTCAGCAGGCTCCAGGGGTCCAGCACCACGCCATTGCCGATCACGGAGAGCTTGCCACCGCGCACCACACCAGAGGGCAGCGCGTGCAATTTAAAGACTTCACCGTCGATCACCAGCGTATGGCCCGCATTGTGGCCGCCCTGGAAACGCGCAATCACATCCGCCCGTTCGCTGAGCCAATCAACGATCTTGCCTTTTCCCTCATCGCCCCACTGGGCGCCGACTACCACGACATTGGCCATCTCAGGTCCTTTGTATGCTGGTTGAAACCGACGCCCCGTATAGCGAGACCGCAGCGGCGAGGAAACCGGAATCTCGCCCCCGCAGCGGGGGATCAGACGACAAGGGGAAAAATTCTGGCCGCGCCGCCTCTATTGCTACCGTCAGGCCGCCAGAACGCGGCGGAACAGGCGGGATTGCCGCCTCTCGCCCCGGATCATTGGGGAGAGAGGGAAACTCGGCCCTTGCCCCGCTCGGCAATCTTCCCTATGAACCGCCCGATACTCAGCCAACAGCCGCAGGGTCCTATGGAAAACGTCGTTCTCATCATCCATCTTCTTCTTGCGCTCGGCCTTATTGCCGTTGTTCTTTTGCAACGCTCCGAAGGTGGCGGCCTTGGCATGGGTGGTGGTGGCGGTGGTGCCATGACCGGTCGCGGCGTGGCCACTGCGCTCAGCAAGATCACCTGGGCACTTGCCGTGGCCTTTATCGCGACCTCGATCACCCTGACCATTCTGGCCGCAGAGAAATCCGCTGGCAGCTCGGTCACAGACAGCCTGACGCAGCCGGCTGCGGATGAGGAAACACCCGCTGTTCCGGCCTCGCCGCTTGGCAGCGACCTGTTGCCGCCGAGTGCGGATGAAAATGCGCCGCTGGTGCCCAGCGCCGACTAACCTACAAAACCTAGACAAATTATCGGGAACCGTAACAGCATCTTGCGGTTCCCTTGCGCATGTCTTGCGAATCTGATAATGCTGAAGTCCCGTGATGCTGCGGTTTTTTGGGTGATTCCTTAGGGGTTCCCATGACCGCCGGGCAGAGGTTGGATCCGATGTTTTGGATTACGACCGAACCGAATTGGACCTGATTACGATCTCACGGGGGCAGCCGAAAACATGGCGCGTTTTATCTTTATCACTGGCGGTGTTGTGTCATCACTGGGCAAGGGGCTGGCATCGGCCGCTCTGGGTGCGCTGCTGCAAGCACGGGGCTATTCGGTGCGTCTGCGCAAGCTGGATCCCTATCTCAACGTTGACCCCGGCACCATGAGCCCGTTTGAACACGGCGAGGTCTTTGTGACCGATGATGGCGCGGAAACCGACCTCGACCTTGGCCACTACGAACGCTTCACCGGCGTGCCGGCGCGCAAGACCGACTCGATTTCCTCGGGGCGGATCTACACCAATGTGCTGGAGAAGGAACGCCGTGGTGATTACCTCGGCAAGACGATCCAAGTGATCCCGCATGTCACCAATGAAATCAAGGACTTCATCTCCATCGGCGAAGATGAGGTGGATTTTATGCTGTGTGAAATCGGCGGCACCGTGGGCGACATCGAAGGGCTGCCCTTCTTTGAGGCCATCCGCCAGTTCAGCCAGGACAAGCCGCGCGGGCAGTGCATCTTTATGCACCTGACGCTGCTGCCCTATATCAAAGCCTCCGGCGAGCTGAAGACCAAGCCGACACAGCACTCCGTGAAGGAGCTGCGCTCGATCGGGCTGGCGCCGGATATCCTGGTTTGCCGCTCCGAGGGGCCGATTCCGGTCAAGGAACGCGAAAAGCTGGCGCTGTTCTGTAACGTGCGCGCCGATAGCGTGATCGCGGCGCAGGATCTGAAATCCATCTATGAGGCACCGCTGGCCTATCACCGCGAAGGGCTGGATCAGGCGGTGCTGGATGCCTTCGGCATCGCCCCTGCCCCGCGTCCCACGCTGACCCGCTGGGAAGATGTGGCCGACCGGATCTACAACCCGGAAGGCGAGGTCAAAGTGGCCATCGTCGGCAAATACACCCAGCTTGAGGACGCCTATAAATCCATCGCCGAGGCACTGACCCATGGCGGCATGGCCAACCGGGTCAAGGTGCGTATCGAATGGGTGGACGCGGAGCTTTTCGACAAGGAAGACGCGACCCCCTATTTGCAGGGCTTTCACGCGATCCTGGTGCCTGGCGGCTTTGGCGAGCGCGGCACCGAGGGAAAGATCAAGGCGGCGCAATATGCCCGCGAGCACAAGGTGCCCTATCTCGGCATCTGTCTCGGCATGCAGATGGCCGTGATCGAAGCGGCCCGCAACGTGGCTGGCATTCAGGAAGCCGGGTCGGAGGAATTCGACCATGAGGCGGGCAAAAAGCGGTTTGAGCCCGTGGTTTACCACCTCAAGGAATGGGTGCAGGGCAACCATAAGGTCAGCCGCAAGGCCGATGACGACAAAGGCGGCACCATGCGTCTGGGCGCCTATGACGCGACATTGGCCGAAGGATCGAAAGTGGCGGGCGTCTATGGCTCCACCGCGATCGAGGAGCGCCACCGTCACCGCTATGAGGTGGACATCACTTACCGCGAAAAACTGGAGGCCTGCGGGCTGAAGTTCACCGGCATGAGCCCCGATGGCCGCCTGCCGGAGATCGTGGAATGGGAAGATCACCCCTGGTTCATCGGCGTGCAATTCCACCCGGAACTGAAATCCAAACCCTTCGAGCCGCATCCGCTGTTCAAGGATTTCGTGCGCGCCGCCAAGGAAACCTCGCGGCTGGTCTGACCCCAGGCCTCTTGGCGACATGACAGATATCAGGCGGCGTCCCTCCCATGGGGCGCCGCTTTTGTTTTGCCAATTGCTGCTGTACCAATTGCAAAGATCCCAGCGGCAATTCGGTCTCGGTCTCCGGTCGCGCTTTTTCCACGCCCCCGCCGCGCCGTTAGCAATTTAGAAGCCGGTTTAAATTAGTCTCCTGAGTCGACGATACGACAGAGGCAAGGCCGAGAACGGCCGGAGACACTGCATGGCAGATAAAGGCCCAGAAACAGGCAAGGAACCGCGGGAAGATTTCCCGGTGATTGGAACCGAAGAGGTTCCCGCCGTCTTTTTTGACGGCGACAGGCTGCTGCTCTGTTACGAGGTTGCCCCGATCGCCGGCGGCGGGTTGGCGATCCTGGAATTTGACGACGTGCTGGATTTTCGGGTCGATCCGATGAATGTCGATGAGCTCTCCGACTCGCCCTATCCGGTCTCCGCCTGGAATATCACCGAGATCCTGGGCAGCGAAAAAGCCGCCCGCTGGGCCGCGATGGATGCCCGCTACTGGAGCTTGTCCTTCAGCGATATGACCCTCACGGTGCTGTTTGACACGGTGCGGCTGGCCGGGCGGACCCGCGAAAAGCGCCCGCCGCATGAGGCCCTGCGACATTTTATCGGATCCGCCGTCGCCGCCTGAATAGGCTTGGCGGAGCGCCCAAGTGGGAGTAGCATTGGCCCATGATACGTGCATTTCGGGACCTTATCGAACGCCAGATGGCCAAAGCGGCCCACTCCGGTCAGCTCTCTGGCCTTGAGGGCGAAGGCAAGCCCCTGCCCGACCGCCGGGGCGAGGAGCTGATTGATCCGGGCATGTCTGTCGGCATGCGCATCATGGCCGAAGCAGGGGCCGTGCCGGAAGAATTCCCCCTCAAGAAACAGCTCGACGCCGCCCGCGCCGCCTATCCCGGCATCACCGATCCAGAGGCCCGCAAAGCCGCGATGGCAGAGCTTGCCGATCTGGAAATGCGCTACAATATGGCCCGCGACGCCCGCAAAGCGTTTTTTCGCTGACGGCACCGCCTTCGTTAGCGCAACCATCGGAAACCATTATTGTTTCTCGCCAAAGCCCCGCTATAGATGGGGCGAGAATTCGACCTGCATGTCCGAAGGAGGCCGCGCGTCATGGCGACAGACACCGCAACCCAACAGCAACAGTTTGACCGGATCGCCACTGGCGAGGGCTTCATTGCCGCGCTGGATCAGTCCGGCGGCTCCACCCCAAAGGCGCTGGCGCTTTATGGCGTGATGGAAGATGCCTATTCCAACGACGAGGAAATGTTCGGTGAAATCCAGAAGATGCGCGCCCGCATCATCACCGCACCGGATTTCAACAGCAAGAAGATCCTCGGCGCGATCCTGTTTGAAAAGACCATGGACAATGCCATCGACGGCATTCCGGTGCCGACCTACCTCTGGCAAGAATGCGGCGTTGTGCCCTTCCTGAAGGTGGACAAGGGGCTTGAGGCCGAGGCCGATGGTGTGCAGCTGATGAAGGCGATGCCGGATCTGGATGCGCTGCTGGCCCGCGCGGTGGAGGCCGGTATCTTTGGCACCAAGATGCGCTCGGTGGTGAAAGAGGCCAATGCGGCGGGGATCAAGGCCGTGGTGGCGCAGCAATTCGAAATCGGGCTGCAAATCGCCAAGGCCGGTCTGGTGCCGATCATCGAACCCGAGGTGGACATCCACTCTGCCAGCAAATCCGAGGCCGAGGCGCTGCTGAAAGCGGAAATCGCCGCTCAGCTCGATGCGCTGCCCGCCGGCACCAAAGTCTCGCTGAAGCTGACCATCCCGAATGAGGCCGGTCTTTACGACAGCCTCGCCGATCACGAGGCCGTGGTGCGCGTTGTGGCGCTCTCGGGGGGCTACAGCACCGATGACGCCTGCGCCCGCCTGTCCAAGAACAGCAAGATGATCGCCTCCTTCAGCCGCGCGCTGACCGAGGGGTTGAATGTTGCCATGTCGGATGCGGAGTATAACGCCGCGCTGGGATCAAACATCGACAAGATCTATCAAGCCTCGCTCTGATCGCTGACGGCGGTTTGAAACATCAAAGGCCGCGGCATCCGCTGCGGCCTTTTGCTTTGGCGCCTGCTGGGGCGTCAGTCGAACATCGGCGCGCGTTTTTGCATGTTGGCGGTGATCACTTCCATTTGCTCCGGCTTGCCGATCAACCCCGCCTGCTCATTGCTTTCGCGCAGCAGGACCTCTGCCTCTGAGGCGCCGCTTTCGGCATAGGCGATCAGGCGTTTGGCGGCGCGTATGGCGTTTGGCCCCCGGCCCGCGATCTCCTCGGCGAGGGCCAGCGCCCGGGCCCGCGGGTCGGCGTTCACCTCGGTCACCAAACCCCAGGCGGCCGCCTGTTCCGCCGTGATCGGCGCCGCCGTATAGGTCAACATCCGAAGCACATCCGAGCGCAGCAATGTCGGCAGGATCGCCATGCCGCCCATGTCGGGCACCAGCCCCCATTTCATCTCCATGATGGCCAGCGAACAGTCGGGCGCGGCGATGCGGATATCCGCCCCCAGCGCGATTTGCAGCCCGGCCCCATAGGTGGCGCCGTAGATCGCGGCAATCACCGGGATGTCCAGCCCACGCCAGAGCATCGCCACCGCCTGAAAATCATTGGATGTGCCCTCTGTGCGTTCGGTGATCCAGCTGGTGTCCTGCATCTGCATCATGCTGGCAAAACTCATCACGTCGAGCCCGGCGCAGAAGCTCTTGCCCGCGCCAGAGAGCACAACCGCGCGCGCATCAGAGGCACCAACCTCCTTGGCGGCGGCGATCAGCGCGTGCAGCATCCTGTCATCCACTGCATTCATCTTGTCGGCACGGGTCAGCGTGACATGGGCAATATGGTTCTGGATCTCGACAGAGACCCTCTCGGCATCCTTGGTCATGGGCGCTCCTCCGGTGGTGGCAGTGTCACTGCGTCCAGCTTGCCCCGCCGCGCGCCGCCTTTCCAGCCTGACGCCGGGGCACAGCGCCCCTTGCCTGCCCGCGCGCCCCCGGCTAGGTCTTGCAGCATGACAGATACGCGCCAGACCCCGCTCGCCCAATCCCTGCCCGCTTCGGTTCCCTTTGTCGGGCCGGAAACCCACGAACGCCAGCGCGGCGCGCCCTTTGTGGCGCGGCTGGGGGCAAACGAGAACCTCTTTGGCCCCTCGCCCAAGGCGATCGCGGCGATGGCGGCTTCTGCTGCGGAGATCTGGAAATATGGCGACGCCGAGAGCCATGAGCTGCGCCATGCCCTGGCCGATCTGCATGGCATCGCGCCCGATCATATCATGGTTGGCGAAGGCATCGACGGGCTTCTGGGCTATCTGGTGCGGCTTTATGTTGGCGCGGGCGATGCGGTGGTGACCTCGCTCGGGGCCTATCCGACCTTCAACTATCACGTTGCCGGCTATGGCGGGGTGCTGCACAGCGTGCCCTACCGCGACGACCACGAGGATCTCTCTGCGCTGATGGCCAAGGCGCATGAGGTCGGCGCCAAGCTGGTCTATTTTGCCAATCCCGACAATCCGATGGGCAGCTGGCACCGGGGGGCCGATATCGTGGCCGCGCTGGACAACCTGCCGCAGGGCTGCCTCTTGGTGCTGGACGAGGCCTATGTGGAATGCGCGCCCGAGGGCACCGCCGCGCCGGTGGAGATCACAGACCCGCGCGTGATCCGCATGCGCACCCTCTCCAAGGCCTATGGAATGGCGGGCGCGCGCGTGGGATATGCTCTGGGCGCTGCCGAGGTGATCGCCGGTTTTCACAAGGTGCGCAATCACTTCGGTATGAACCGCTGTGCCCAGATCGGCGCGACAGAGGCGATCAAGGATCAGGAGTGGCTGGCGCATATCCAGCGCGAGATTGACATCGCACGGCAGGATATCGCCCGGATCGCACGCGAAAACGGGCTGGAGCCGCTGCCCTCCGCCACCAATTTCGTCGCCATTGACTGCGGCCAGGACGGGGAATTCGCCAAAGCGGTACTGGCGCATCTGGTGGCGGCGGGGATCTTCGTGCGCATGCCCTTTGCCGCGCCGCAGAACCGCTGCATCCGCGTCAGCTGCGGGCCGGAAGCCGAGCGCGCCGCCTTTGCCGCGGCCCTTCCAGAGGCGCTCGCCGCCGCCAAAAGCGCAATCTGAGCGGTAAAACGCGACGCCCCCGGGCGGGCTTTACTCCGGGTTTACCCCTTTGGGGCTAGGGTGAAGGCCAGTTGCCTGCCTGGAGGGGACCCATGAAACACAACGATGCGCCACGCTTTTTGCCGGAACTCTCGACAGAGTTTCTGTCCTCCGCCCTCAGTTTTCTGGCGGTCAATCTCTTGTGGATCTTCTTTGCGC
>NZ_JAATOX010000148.1 GCF_011806385.1 Phaeobacter sp. HF9A
CGCCCATGCCCCTTGTGACGCCACATCTGCCTTCTGCGCCAATCGGCACCGGCGCTAGAGATCCACGTCCCCCAAATCGAGCGGCGCGCCGGGGCTCAGCAGATGGCGTTCCGGCAGCCAGGGGTTTAGGGCCAGCGCCTCCCGCAGGCTCTCGCGCGCCTCCACCGGCCGCGACAGCCCCAGTAGCGACAGCGCCCTTCCGCTCAGCGCCGCCACATGGCGCGGCGACAGCTCCAGCGCCCGGTCCAGATCCGCCAGCGCCGCCGCGAAATCCCGTCGCAGGTAGTGGACAAAGGCGCGCTGATTGTAGCCCTCGGCGTAGGCCGGACAATAGGCGATCAGCGCGTCGAATTCCTCCAGCGCGCCGAGGAAATCATAGCCCGAGCGCCGCGTCATACCGCGATCCAGCATCGCCTGCGCCTGCTCATCCGGCGCATCGGCCCAGTATTCCCAGAGCTGATTGCCGATCCGCTGCGCCTCCCCCTCGCTGTCGGCCGCCCGAACATCGGCCAGGAGCGCCTCCAGCTCGGCGGCATGATCCGGCGCGGGGGGACAGGTATCGGCCAGCGCGCCGACAGCAAAACCGCAGCTAAGGACGCCAGCACAAAGCGCCGCGCGGACGCGACCGGTGGCAAGAGACAGCAGAGGGTCAGATATGGTCATGCCCCGATGATGGCGCGTTTCCCCGTTCAGGCAAGTCACAATTGCGCGCGCGGAAGGGACGCAGCGGCAGCTACATCGGCCCCAGCCCGCCATCGTCCTTCACCGCCTGCATCGACATATAGGTGGAGGTCGAGGACACATGCGGCAGTGAGGAGATCTTCTCGCCCAGCACCGCGCGATAATCCGACATCGACCGGCAGCGCACTTTCAGGAGGTAGTCAAAATGCGAGGCCAGCATATGCACCTCCTCGATCTCGGCCAGCTGCACCACGGCGGCGTTGAAAGCGGCCAGCGCTGCCTCGCGCGTGTCCGCCAGCTTCACCTCGACAAAGGCCACATGGTCGAGCCCCAGCCGGATCGGGTCAATCAGCGCGCGATAGCCCTGAATATAGCCCTCGGCCTCCAGCCGTTTCAGCCGCGCCTGGGTGGGCGATTTGGAAAGACCAATGGCGCGGGCAAGATCCGAAACCGACATGCGGCCATCATGGCTCAGCTGCTCCAGAATCGCCTGATCGAACCCATCCAGCCCTGGAAAGCGTGATCGCATCGTGAAACCTTCAAAATAAATCCATTTCAACCGCAGGATATGAAAAATCAGGACAAATGACCAGTCAACATGCGCTATCATGGGACAAATACATCTTGCTGGGAACCGACCATGACACATGCCCCCCAATTGCTGCGCGACCGGATAGATGCGGGAACCTATGCGGATCAGGCGATGATGCGCGACCGGCTGGTGGCGCAGGCCGCCCTGACGCAGGACGACCGCAGCGCCATCTGTTCTGCCGCGACCCAGCTGGTCAAGGACATCCGCGGCCATTCCGCGCCGGGCCTGATGGAGGTCTTTCTGGCCGAATATGGCCTCTCTACCGAGGAAGGCGTGGCGCTGATGTGTCTCGCCGAAGCGCTGCTGCGGGTGCCCGATGCCGATACCATCGACGCGCTGATCGAGGACAAGATCGCGGCCTCTGATTGGAGCAAACACCTCGGCCAATCCACCTCGCCGCTGGTCAATGCCTCCACCTGGGCGCTGATGCTGACAGGCAAGGTGCTGGACGAACACAAAAGCCCGATCAGCGCGCTGCGCGGCGCCATCAAACGTATGGGCGAGCCGGTGATCCGCACCGCCGTTGGCCGCGCCATGAAGGAAATGGGACGCCAGTTCGTGCTGGGTGAAAGCATCGAAAGCGCCATGAAACGCGCCGCCGGCATGGAGGCCAAGGGCTATACCTATTCCTATGACATGCTGGGCGAGGCCGCGCGCACCGAAGCCGACGCCTCGCGCTATCACCTGTCTTATTCGCGGGCCATTTCGGCGATTGCCAGCGCCTGCACCAGCAGCGACATTCGCGAAAACCCCGGCATTTCGGTCAAGCTCTCGGCGCTACATCCGCGCTATGAGATCGCCAAGGAGGCCTCGGTCAAACAGAACCTGGTGCCGCGCCTGAAAGCGCTGGCCCTGCTGGCCAAAGCCGCGCGCATGGGGCTCAATGTCGATGCCGAGGAGGCCGACCGGCTGTCGCTGTCACTGGAGGTGATCGAAGAGGTGATCGCCGATCCCGCGCTCAAGGGCTGGGACGGGTTTGGCGTCGTCGTGCAGGCTTACGGGCCGCGCACCGGGGCGGCGATTGATGCGCTCTACGAGATGGCCGAGAAACACGACCGCCGCTTCATGGTGCGACTGGTCAAGGGCGCCTATTGGGACACCGAGATCAAGCGCGCCCAGGTCGAGGGCATGGCGGGTTTTCCGGTCTATACCAACAAGGCGCTGACGGATGTCTCCTATATCGCCAACGCCCGCACGCTGCTCTCGCGCACGGATCGGATCTATCCGCAATTCGCCACCCATAACGCCCATACGGTCAGCGCCATTCTGCATATGGCGCAGGACGGCCAGCCCTATGAGTTCCAGCGACTGCACGGCATGGGCGAGACCCTGCACCAGATGGTGATGGACAAGAACGCCACCCGCTGCCGTATCTATGCGCCGGTCGGGGCGCATCGGGATCTGCTGGCCTATCTGGTGCGGCGCTTGCTGGAAAACGGCGCCAACTCCTCCTTTGTGAACCAGATCGTGGATGAGGATGTGCGCCCCGAGGAGGTCGCCGCCGACCCTTTCCTGAGCGTTGAGGATCTGTCCAGCGACATTCCCACCGGCCCGGAGCTGTTCCAGCCGGAGCGCCCAAATTCCAGGGGGTTCGACCTGCACCACGCCCCTACGCTGGCGCGCATTGAAGACGCCCGCGCCCCCTTCCGCGACGCCACCTGGCAGGCGGGTCCTCTGCTTGCGGGCGAAGCCCGGCCCGACACGGCGCAGCCGGTGACCAACCCCAGCGATCTGAGCGACATCGGCAGTGTCGCCGAGGCCAGCGCCGCAGATGTGGAACAGGCCCTGAGCGCGGCTCAGATCTGGGATGCGCCCGCGACAACCCGCGCCGAGGTGCTGAACAAGGTTGCCGATCTCTATGAGGCCAATTTCGGCGAGCTCTTCGCCCTTTTGGCGCGTGAGGCTGGCAAGACCCAGATGGATGCGGTGGCAGAGCTGCGCGAGGCGGTGGATTTCCTGCGCTACTACGCCGCCCGCATCCCCGATGCCGCCCCTGCGGGGATCTTCACCTGCATCTCGCCCTGGAACTTCCCGCTGGCGATCTTCACCGGCCAGGTGGCGGCAGCGCTGGCCACCGGCAATGCGGTGCTGGCCAAACCCGCCGATCAAACCCCGCTGGTGGCCTTCCGCGCGGTGCAATTGCTGCATGAGGCGGGCGTGCCACGCGAGGTGCTGCAATTCCTGCCCGGCGCGGGCGCAACCGTGGGCGCCGCGATCACTGGCGATGCGCGGGTGAATGGCGTGGCCTTCACCGGCTCCACCGCCACCGCGCTGCGCATCCGAACCGTCATGGCCGCGAACTGCGCCCCCGGCACACCGCTGATCGCAGAAACCGGCGGGCTGAACGCCATGATCGTCGATTCCACCGCGCTGCCGGAACAGGCCGTGCAGGCGGTGATCGAGAGCGCCTTTCAATCCGCAGGCCAGCGCTGCTCGGCGCTGCGCTGCCTCTATCTGCAAGAGGACGTGGCCGAGGATGTGCTGACCATGCTCCAGGGCGCGATGGAGCTTCTGGAGCTTGGCGATCCCTGGCATCTGACAACCGACAGCGGCCCGGTGATCGACGCCGCCGCCCGCGCAAAGATCCTCGCCCATATTGAAGAGGCCCCCGCCGAGGGCCGGGTGCTGAAGGAAATGCAGGCGCCGCAGGGCGGCACATTTGTCGGCCCGACCCTGATCAGGATCACCGGTATTGGCGACCTGGCAGAAGAAATCTTTGGCCCGGTGCTGCATGTGGCGACCTTCAAATCCCACGAACTGGACGCGGTGATCGACGCGATCAACGCCACCGGCTACGGGCTGACATTTGGCTTGCAGACCCGGATTGATGACCGGGTGCAGCATGTCTGTGATCGCATCCACGCCGGGAATATCTATGTGAACCGCAACCAGATCGGCGCCATTGTTGGCAGCCAGCCCTTTGGCGGCGAGGGGCTTTCGGGCACCGGGCCAAAGGCGGGCGGGCCGCATTACCTCGCGCGCTTCTGCGCCCCGGATCGCCAACATAGCGACGCACGCTGGACCAGCCCCCAGACCGAACTGCCCGCCGAAAGCGGCCAGCCCAGTCAACCGGTCACCACCTCCCTGCCCGGCCCCACCGGCGAATCCAATCGCCTGACCACATCCTCGCGCCCGCCGCTCCTGT
Organism: Phaeobacter sp. HF9A; assembly: GCF_011806385.1. GTDB lineage: Bacteria > Pseudomonadota > Alphaproteobacteria > Rhodobacterales > Rhodobacteraceae > Epibacterium. The sequence continues at coordinate 4,419 of NZ_JAATOX010000148.1, forward strand.
GTATGGGCCCGGGCGAGGCCACGGCGGAGGAACAGGCCAAGGCGGTGATCCGCCTCGGCGGCAGAGCTCTCCGCGCCCAAGGCGCGCTGGATCCAAAGCAGGTGCAGCAGATCGAGGGCATTTCCGGCCTCCTGTGGTGGGGCGATGCCGAGACCGCGCGCGAGATCGAGCAGAACCTGGCCCAGCGGAAAGGCCCGATCGTGCCGCTGATCCCCGGCCTCCCGGATCGCGGCCGTGTGCTGGCAGAGCGTCATATCTGCGTAGATACCACCGCTGCTGGCGGCAATGCCGCGCTCCTGGGCGGCCAGGGTTGAGCGCGCCAACCTCACAGCCAGCCTCCCGGGCCAGAGAGGGTTTGCGCTTCGCTTCGCGAAACGCCCGGGAGCGGGGGCCGCGCCTTCGGCGCGGCCCCCGCTCGGCCCAACGCTTTTACGGGTGGCTTTGCCGCCTGAAAAAGGGGCGGGAGCGCCCCCTTTTCACCTGGAGCGACCGCTGCCGCCGCGTCCATTGTCGGCAGCTGCCCGTATTGCACTTGACCTCGCCGCAGACGCACCCCAGCTTCGGCATATGTTTCCGCTGCGCGATCACAACCCCTCTGGCTCCACGCCCTATGTTGTCTATCTGCTGATGGCGGCCAATATCCTCTGCTACCTATGGTATTCCACCAGCTTTGATACGGCGCGCGGCCTCGCCGGTTTCTACGGCACCTTCGCCGCCGTCCCCCGCGAGATCATGCAGGGCGAGGCCCCGCTCACCCTGGTCAGCTCGATCTTCATCCACGGCGGGTTGCTGCATCTGGCCGGCAATATGCTGTTTCTGTGGATCTTTGGCGACAATATGGAAGACGAGATGGGCCACCTGCCCTTCCTGATTTTCTACCTCGCCTGCGGCATCGGCGCGACGCTGGCGCATGTCCTCTCTGCCCCGCAGTCAAACGTGCCGCTGGTGGGGGCCTCCGGGGCGATCGCGGGCGTCATGGGCGGCTATCTCTTGATGTTTCCTAAGGCGCGGGTGGATATCCTGATCATCCTGATCTTCTTTTTCCGCATCATCCCGCTGCCCGCCTTCATCATGCTCGGCCTTTGGCTTGCCATGCAGTTCATTGGCGGGCTTGCGGCGGACCCGAACCTCGGCGGCGTCGCCTATTGGGCGCATGCCGGCGGCTTTTTCCTCGGCCTGGCGCTGACAGTGCCACTCTGGCTCAAACGCGGCGGGCCCCGCTTCTGGAGCCGCACCGCAGGACAGCCGCCCCACCCGGAGGTGCGCTACAGCGCCAGCCACATTCCCCGGGTGCCCCGCCAGCCTCAAAGGCGCCGCCCCGGTCCCTGGGGCAAATGACAGCTCACACACGGATTTGACATGGAAACCCACCACGCCACCTGCCACTGCGGCGCAGTCGCGATCGTCGCGGACTTCCCCGCTGGCCTCTCCTCGGCCAGTCGCTGCGACTGCTCCTTCTGCCTGCGCCGCGGCGCCCCCGCGGTCACCGCCCTGACACGCAGCTTACAGGTTCTGAAAGGCGCCGACAGCCTGTCGTGCTACAGCTGGGGCAGCCACACCGCGAAACATTATTTCTGCAAGACCTGCGGCATCTATGTCTACCACCAGCGCCGCTCCGACCCCGCCGAATGTGGTGTCAACCTCGGCTGCATCACCGGCGGCAACCCCCGCACCCACGCCCAAACCTATGGCGAGATCCCATGGACCGACGGCGTGAACCACCCGGCGGATCGAACAGGCTGACTCTTCATCTTTTTAAAAAATATCCCCGCCGGAGGCTCCGCGCCATCCAGCCCGCGGAACAACAAAAAAGGCGCGCCCACATCCATGGGCACGCCTGAAACAGACAGGATACTGTCGAACTTAGCCGCGGATCACCTTGGTGAAATTCTCAAAGATCGGCTCATTGGAGCAGATCACCTCGCCGCTCTCGACAATCGAGGCGTCCGGGTCCAGTGCTTCGCACAGGCCACCGGCCTCCTTGACGATAATGATCCCCGCAGCGACATCCCACGGGTTGAGACGACGTTCCCAGTAGCCCTCATAGCGGCCCGCTGCCACATAAGCCATGTCCAGCGCCGCCGCGCCCCAGCGCCGCACCCCGGCCACGGCCGGCATGATGCGCGCAAGGTCATGCAGGGTTTCGGGCAGGTCGGTCCGGCCGCCAAAGGGCAAGCCGGTGGCAAAAACGGATTCGATCATCCGGCTGCGCGCAGACACCCGCATCCGCGTCTCGTTCATCCAGGAGCCCGCGCCTTTTTCGGCATAGAACATCTCGTCCTTGGCGGCGTCGAAGATCACCCCCGCGACGATCTTGCCCTTGTGTTCCAGCGCGATCGACACCGCCCAATGCGGCAGACCATGCAGGAAATTGGTGGTGCCATCCAGCGGGTCCACGATCCAGCGACGGGTGGGATCTTCGCCGGGCTCCTCGCCCCCTTCCTCGGCCAGCCAGCCATAGGTCGGACGCGCGCCCCTCAGCTCTTCCTTGAGGATCTGCTCAGCGGCGATATCGGCGCGGCTGACAAAATCCCCGGCCCCCTTGCTTGAGACCTGGAGGTTTTCCACCTCGCGGAAGTCCTTCACCAGAGAACGGCCTGCCTTGCGAGCGGCCTTGATCATCACGTTGAGATTTGCGCTACCAATCATTGTACGAGCTGTCCTTGCGGGGGGAGATGTCGGTCAAAGGCTGCCCTTACACGGCACAGCCACAATTGCCAAGGGGGGAAACCGGCGCATTTGCCGATATGCGACAGCGCGCACTGATACAGGCCCCGGAGTCTCGGTCCAATAGCTGCCCCTTGCGCGCAAGTCACTAAACTGATTAGTTCACCCACCCGAGCAGCCCTCAGTTGGAGCCAGAGAAATGTCTGAACAGATGCACCGTATCCTCCTTGCCAGCCGTCCCGAAGGCGCGCCGAGCCTGGAAAATTTTCGCCATGACAGCTGCCCCATGCCGGACCCCGGCACGGATGAGGTGCTTGTAAAGGCGGAATATATGTCGCTGGACCCCTATATGCGGGGCCGTATGAGCCCGAGTGAATCCTACGTTCCCCCCATCGAGGTCGGCGCGCCCATGCAGGGCGGCGCGGTGGGCGAGGTTCTGCGCTCCAATCACGCGGATTTCGCGCCCGGCGACAAGGTCTATGGCATGTTCGGCTGGGCCAGCCATGGCTGCCTGCCCGGATCGGAGCTGCAAAAACTCGCCCCCGCCCTTCAGCCAAGCTCGCTCGCACTTGGCGCGCTCGGCATGCCGGGGTTTACCGGTTGGCATGGCTTGCACGCCTATGGCCGCCCCAAGGCCGGCGAAACGCTGGTGGTTGGCGCCGCCACCGGGCCGGTGGGCTCCATGGTAGGCCAGCTTGCCAAGGCCGCCGGGCTGCGCGTGGTCGGCGTTGCGGGTGGTGCGGAGAAATGCGCGCTGGCGGTGGAGAGTTTCGGCTTTGACGCCTGCCTCGATCACCGCGCCTATGCGCAGGTGGACGCGCTCAAGGCCGCCCTGTCCGAGGTCTGCCCCAAGGGCATCGACATCTATTTCGAAAACCTCGGCGGCAAGCTCCTGGAGGCGGTGCTGCCGCTGATGAACCCGATGGGGCGGATACCGCTTTGCGGCATGATCGCCTGGTATGATGGCTCCCCGGTGTCGGGCCTCAGCGCGCCGGATCTGTGGCGGGCGATGCTGGTCAAACAGCTCTCCGTCACAGGCTTCATCATCGCCAATCATTTTGACCAATACCCAGCCTTCCTTGAGGAGGTTGGCCCGATGCTGGCCAGCGGCAAGATCCGTTTTCTGGAAGATGTCGCCGAAGGGCTGGAGAACGCCCCCGCCGCGTTTTTGTCGATGCTCAAGGGCGGCAATACCGGCAAGCAGCTGGTCAAGCTGACCTGAGCATGTGAGCGTCCGCCCCACCTCGGATGTGGGGGCCATGAGATATTTCCGATCCTGTCGGATCGGACCGGCGCGGGCCG
>NZ_JAATOX010000149.1 GCF_011806385.1 Phaeobacter sp. HF9A
CAGGCCAAAGCACTGATCTTTCGTGGATTTCGCGCCAGTGATGCAGGATTAATGGGTCCTGAGCCTAGGCACAAGGTGTCAGCCAGCCTCTGCGGGGTTTGACGCAGTCAGACGCGCAGGTCTGTGCTCTCAAGGCCGATACGGTCCAGATCATAGGGGGTGGTCTGATAGATCTCTGACACCCAATTGCCATAGAGCAGATGCGCATGGCTGCGCCAGCGGTTCAGCGGCGGCTGGCTGGGGTCATCGTCGGGATAGTAGTTGCAGGGCACATTGATGGCTGTCCCCGCGGCCACGTCGCGATCATATTCCTGTTTCAGCGTGCCGCTGTCGTATTCAAAGTGGTTGAAGATATAGAGCGCGCGATGCGCGGGATCCTCGACCAGACAGGGGCCGGACTCGTCGCTGCCCAGAAGCGTGCTGAGCCCCTCGACAGCGTCGATCTCCGTCTGGTTCATTTCGGTCCAGCGCGAGACGGGAATGACGAAATCATCCGAGAAGCCGCGCAGATAGGGCGAGGTCGGCTTGAGGTTCTTATGCCGGAAACAGCCAAAGGCCTTGTGGTCCAGCATGTGTTTTTTCACCCCGTGGAAGTAGTTGATCATCGCCATGCCGCCCCAGCAGACGCCAAAGGTGGAATGCACATGGGTCTGGGTCCAGTCAAACACCTCGCGCAGCTCGTCCCAATAGGTGACATCCTGAAAACACAGATGTTCGATCGGGGCACCGGTGATGATCAGACCGTCGAACTTCTCGTGTTTGACCTCCTGAAAGGGGCGGTAGAACTCCGCCATATGGGCGGCGGCGGTGTTTTTGGTCTGATGTTCTGTCATGCGGATCAGTGACAGTTCGATCTGCAAGGGGGTGGCGCCGATCAGCCGGGCGAATTGGTTCTCGGTCTGGATCTTTTTCGGCATCAGATTCAAAAGGCCGATCCGCAGCGGTCGGATATCCTGGCGTGCCGCCTGATCCGGCGTCATGACCATGACGCCCTCGTCCGACAGGACGGAGTAGGCGGGCAGGTCTGAGGGGATCTTGATGGGCATGTCAGGTCCTTTTTTAACGATCAGATGAGTGTATCGGGCGAAGGTAAATAGGGTCGTTACGCGCGGGCCTCAAGGGCGGAGGAAATCAACTCTTCGAAATCCGCGGCATTTTTGACGGCTGCGATCTCGTCTGCGGTGACGGTCACGCCCCATCTTTGGGCCATTTCCTGATAGCGCGGCTGGCGATGCGCCAGCGCCTGCGCATAGGTCCAGCGCAGGAAGGTATGTGGATCAACCTCGCCTTCGGAGAGATTGTTTTTGCTCAGATATTCCTCCCAGACGCGGGTCAGGAATTCGGGCTGATAGGCCATCGGTTTGGGGGCGCGATCAAAGCGGCGGATCAGCTCCTGGGTGTGATCCTCGCTGCCCTTGATCCAGACCAGCAAGGCCCGCTGGCTCAGCTCTGTCAGCAGGGGATCCTTTGGGTCGGCGGCCTCGACCCATTCGCAGATGGAGCCGCCGGAATCGCAGACAAAATGCGGATAGCCATAGATCCGCTCTGAGCGTTCGATGAAATAGCCGGTGTCGGTCAGCGCCTGAATCTCGGCGGTGCGGAACTGGTCCTGTCGGCGGCGATATTCCTCGATCGTGAGCCCCCCCTTGGCAGCATCGCCCGGAACCCCGAGGTAGCCGGCCACCGCGCTGAGGTTATCAAAGGTGATATTGGGGCGGATATCCACCGAATCCGTCAGCAGAAGCGCGCGCAGGAAGGGGTTTTTCATCGCCTCGATCTTGGCCTGATCGGAAATGAATTCGCCGAGGTAGCGCGTCGCGATGCGGTAGTCGACGGAATAGTGGAACCACTGGCCGGAGCCGCGCAGGATATTGCTGATGTAGGTCTTGCCAAGGCCAGACATGCCAAAGAACAAGACCCGTTTGGAGGGCGCATCGCGCCAGGCCTGAGCGGAAGAGTAGAGCATCATTTGACCTTATTCACAGCCGTTTCTGCCTTGCTAAAGAGCGGCGGCGTCAAGGTCAAATACATGTCGCGCCCCGTTGATGCGAAGCGGGCGCGCGCAGGGATGAAAACGCAAAAACCCTGCCAAAAGAGGCAGGGTTTCAAAGGGTCGTGGGGCGGGATCAGAAGTAGAAGCCAACCTTGACCGCAAGGCTCAGGGCGTCGTTGTCGTTGAAGTTGCTCACCGGCGTCCCCCCTGGCGAGGCAATGGCGTCGCCAAGTTTGGTATAGCGCAGGCCCGCGGCCACTTTCATCTTTTCCGTCTGATACTGCACGCCAAGGCGGATCGCATCCATCCCATGGGTGGGCGCAAGCGGCGAAACCAGATTGTCGCCGTCCACATCCTCATAGATATAGGCCAGAGACGCGGACCAGTTCTGGTTGAAGCGATGGCCGACACCCAGCGTATAGGTGAAGGAATCGTCCAGGTCGATCAGATCGCGCCCGCCAAGCGCGCCAAGCACGACAAGATCGGTGACGCTGTGTTCGGCCCAACGCACATTCCCGAACAGGATGGTGTCTTTTGCTATGCCAGATTGGAAATCCAGGTTCACCGATTGCGGCGTCTTGGTCTTGGTGCTGGTGTTGAGCGTGGTGCCGCCAATGCCCGGCACACCGGCGGGTGTTGTCTCGACCAGACCGAAGCTATGTTCGATCTCGGACTGATAGGTCAGCGCAAAGCGCAGCGCGATGTCGGGGATCTCATAGGCGACGCCCGCAACCCAACCAAAGGCGCCGTCCCGGCCAACATTCACGTTGTAGCCCGAGAGCGGGACAACGGCGTTATAGGCGGCGCCTGCCAGGGTGATGTCGCCACTGATTTCCTGGTAGCGCAGGCCGCCATGGACGCTGAAGCGGTCGTTGAACTTGTAGCGCAGAAGGGTGGTGATCGCGTTGGAATCCGCATGGGCCATGGTGCCCCCCAGCAGCGCAGAGCCGCCGGTGGTCGGGTAGCTCACATCCACGCCCCAGGGTTCATCATAGATCACCGCCACAGACAGCTGATCGTTGATATCGGTCTTGAAACCGCCACCGAGCATATTGAAGCGATCCCCGACGTCACCGGTCGCAGACCCAAACGGGTTGAGCGATGTGCGGTCGTTACCCGACAGGTCAACGGATGTGGTGGCAAAGGAAAACTCCGCATAGGTGCCCTCCTCGAAGATCAGGCCGATCGGCTGGCCGGTCCGATCCAGGCCGCTGGCCATCGCTGTGGTGGCCAGAAGCGTCGTAGCAACGGATGCTGCGATGTAATGTTTCATAATGTCCTCCCTCAGGCGCTCGGCGACATTATATGTCGCGGTGCGTTCTGCCCATGAGCGTAAGGGAAATGTGACAGTTCTCGCAATGTTGACGGAACGGCAGGTTGCGTCAGCTTTCGGCCGCCTGGCGCCTACTGTTGCCGGGATGATACAATGTTGAGGAAATTCCCCGTAACAATCAGCGCCGCGCCAACGAACAGCCAGATTTCGACGCTTTCACCGTAAATCAGCCATCCCAGCAGGGCGATGAAGGGCAGGCGGACAAAATCAATCGGCATGACCACCGCTGCCGGCGCCAGGGACAGGGCGCTGGTCATGCAGTAATGCGCGCCGAGCCCCGCGCAGCCGATGATCAGCAGATAGGGCAGGCTCTGGGCGTTGGGCAGGGCGAAATCCAGGTCCCACCCAGCCAGCAGCAGGCCAAAGACCAGCTGCATCGCGGTCAACCAGAACAGGATCGAGTAAATACTCTCGTGGCGGGTCAGCCGCTTGGTGGCGATGCCGGTCATGGCAAAGAACAACGCCGCCCCCGCCGCGCAGGCAAGGCCCAGGTTGAAGGTCTCCGGGCTGGGGCGCGCGACGATCAGGATACCGATGAAGCCAAGGCAAACCGCGAGAAGCCGCATCCGTGTCAGCGCCTCGCCCAGAAAAATCGGCGCCAGCAGAATGACCCAGATCGGCGAGGTGAACTCCAGCGCGAAAACCTGCGCCAGCGGGATTGCGGTCACCGCGTAAAACCAAAGGTTCTGGCCGGTAAAATGCGCCGCGTTGCGCATCCCGTGCTGCAAAAGACGCTCGGCGCTGACGGTGCGCCATTTGCCTTGCAGGGTGATCAGCCCGGAAATCAGCACAAGGCCGATCAGGCTCCGATAGCTCATGATCTCGAAGGTATCCAGCGTGAGACCAGCTTCGCGCCCGGCGATGGCCATTGCGGAAAACGACAGGATTGCGCCGATCATCCAGGTTGCCGCGCGGGCGATCTGTTGGGGGGAATCCTGCATCTGCTTATATCCTCGGGTAAAATCAGACGCAGAAGGGCGGGAAACGCGCGCGGGGTCAAGCCCTTGTGGTGCGGATGTGCAAGAGGCGGAACCGATCACGGCGTCCGGCAAAGAAAAAGCTCCGGCTGCGTTGCGGCAGCCGGAGCTTTGGGAGCAGGGGTTATTCCCACTCGATCGTGCCCGGAGGCTTTGAGGTGATGTCATAGGTGCAGCGGTTGATGCCCTTGACTTCATTGATGATTCTCGTGGCGGTCTCGCCCAGGAATTCATGGCTGAAGGGGTAATAATCCGCGGTCATGCCATCGACGGAATTCACCGCGCGCAGGGCGCAGGCGTAATCATAGGTCCGCCCATCGCCCATCACACCGACCGTGCGCACCGGCAGAATGGCCACAAAGGCCTGCCAGATTTCGTCATATAGCCCATGTTTGCGGATCTGGTCGATATAGATCGCATCCGCCTCGCGCAGGATCTCCAGCTTTTCGCGGGTGATCTCGCCAGGGCAGCGGATCGCCAGACCCGGTCCGGGGAAGGGATGGCGGCCGATAAAGCTGTCGGGCAGGCCGAGTTCACGCCCCAATGCGCGGACCTCGTCCTTGAAGAGCTCGCGCAGCGGCTCCACCAGCTTGAGCCCCATTTTTTCCGGCAGACCACCGACGTTGTGGTGCGATTTGATCGTCACCGAGGGGCCGCCAGAGAAGGAGACCGACTCGATCACATCGGGGTAGAGCGTGCCTTGGGCCAAGAACTCGGCGCCGTCGATCTGGTCGGCGTATTTCTGGAACACGTCGATGAACAGCCGGCCAATGATCTTGCGCTTGGTTTCGGGGTCGGAGACGCCCTCCAGCTCGCCCAGAAAGAGGTCGGATTCGTCCGCGTGGATCACATGCAGGTTCATATGATCGCGGAACATGCCGACGACCTCATCGGCCTCGTTCTTGCGCAGGAGCCCGTGATCGACAAACACGCAAGTCAGCTGATCGCCGATCGCCTCATGGATCAGTGCCGCTGCGACCGAGCTGTCAACCCCGCCCGAAAGCGCGCAGATGACCTTCTTGTCGCCCACCTCTTCGCGGATCTTCTCAACCATTTGTTCGCGGTAGGCGCCCATGGTCCAGTCGCCCTCAAACCCGGCGAGGCGCACGAAGTTTTCATAAAGCGTCTTGCCGTTGGGGGTGTGGTGCACTTCGGGGTGGAATTGCACCGCGTAGAAGTTGCGCTCCAGATCGGCAGTGATCGCAAACGGCGCGTTGGGAGAGGTGCCATAGACCTGAAAACCGGGTGCGATTTCAGAGACATGGTCGCCGTGGCTCATCCAAACTTGTTCGGTCTGGTCGAGGAACCAGCCGCCCAGGAGCTCGATACGCTCCTCGGTCGGGGTCACATAGGCGCGACCGAATTCGGCGGTGCCATGACCCGACTGAACGGTGCCGCCGAGCTGATGCATCATCACCTGCTGGCCATAGCAAATGCCGAGGATCGGCACGCCGTAGTCAAAAATCTCTTGCGGCGCGCGGGGAGATCCGTCGCGCGTCACGCTGTCGGGTCCACCGGAGAAGATCACCGCCTTGGGCGCAAAGTCGCGCACAAAGTCCATAGTGACATTCTGATAGGGGTGGATTTCGCAATAGACGTTCAGCTCACGCAGGCGGCGCGCGATAAGCTGCGTTACCTGGCTGCCGAAGTCTATAATAAGAAGGCGGTCATGGGCTGTTTCGATCATGCTTGGCTCTTAGGGTTTGGCGGCGCATCTGGCAAGGGGGAGATGGCGCGCAGGCCGCGATTAGCAAGGTATACAACGGCGTGCAATTTGTGTCGCAATGCGAGAGGAAACTGTCCCCTTTCGCGAAACTTCTAGGGCGGAATGTCGCATTTATGCGAGAATAGCCGTTATCATTCGATGATGCTGGGAACTCCTTCGGTAAGCAGACTTCACCGAATTCATACTGTCGCGAGGTAGAACAATGACGGAAGCAGCACCACGTCGTCGGAGCAGGGGTGGCGGTGGCGCCGCACGTCGTGCGGAACGGACCAGCGTAAAGATCGAGACCGCCAAGTACATCGAGCGGAATATTCCGAACTTTGAGGTGCTGAACGAAGAGGCGCTCGAAATCATCGAGGCCAACGCCGAAACCATCCTCGAAGAGGTTGGCGTCAATTTCGTCGATAACCCCGCAGCGCTGGAACGCTGGCGCGAAGCCGGTGCCGATGTGCAGGGCGAGCGCGTGCGTCTGCCCCGTGGTCTGGCCCGCCAGCTGTGCTCCACCGCGCCGAGCGAGTTCACCCAGCATGCCCGCAACCCGGAGAAATCCGTGGTCATCGGCGGCCGCAACCTGGTTCTTGCGCCGGTCTACGGCCCGCCCTTCGTGCGCGATGCCAATGGCGGCCGCCGCTACGCGACGCTGGATGATTTCCAGAAGTTCGTGAAACTCGGCTATATGTCCAAATGGCTGCATCACTCCGGTGGCACCGTCTGTGAGCCGACCGATGTGCCGGTGAACAAGCGTCACCTCGACATGATGATGGCGCATATGGAGCTGAGCGATAAGCCCTTCATGGGGTCCGTGACCGAACCGAGCCGCGCCCAGGACTCCGTCGATATGTGCGGTATCCTGTTCGGCAAGGACTTCGTGCAGGAAAACACGGTGATGACCTCGCTCACCAACATCAACTCGCCGATGACCTTTGACGATGTGATGATGGGCTCGCTGGAAGTCTATGCGCGCAACAACCAGGCCTGCATTATTTCGCCCTTCATCGTGGGCGGTGCCATGGCCCCGACCACCGTTGCAGGCACGCTGACGCAGGTTCTGGCCGAAGTCATGGTCGGCGTGGCCTATAGCCAGCTGATCCGCAAAGGGGCGCCGGCGATCTTTGGCGCCTTTGTGGCCTCGATCGACATGAACTCCGGTGCGCCCACCTTTGGCACGCCCGAGGCCTCGCTGGTGACCTATGGCGCAGGCCAACTCGCCCGTCGTCTCAACCTGCCGTTCCGCTCGGCCGGCTCTTTCTGCGGCTCCAAACTGCCGGATGCACAGGCGGCCTATGAGACCGCAAACTCCCTGAACATGGGTCTGCTGTCTGGCGTGAACTTCATGCTGCACTCCTGTGGCTGGCTCGAAGGTGGTCTGGTGGCGGATTTTGAAAAATTCGTCATGGACGCGGATCAGCTGGGCGTGCTGCACGGTCTGGCCAAGGGCATCTCGATGGACGAGAACGGCCAGGCCATGGATGCGATCCGCGAAGTTGGCCCGGGTGGCCACTATCTCGGCTGCGAGCATACGCAGGCGAACTTTAAATCGGCCTTCTGGAAATCTCAGGTGCTCGACTACAAACCCTTCGAGCAATGGGAAGAAGAGGGTGCTCGCGACACCTACAAGCTGGCGAGCGCCCGCGTGGAGCATCTGCTGGCAACCTACCAGCAGCCCGAGATGGATCCCGCGATTCGCGAGGCGCTGGTGGCGTATGTCGCCGAGAAGAAAGCCTCCATGCCGGATGCCTTCATGTAAGAAAGAGCCGCAACCCCTTACTGTTGCAGCAGAACGGCGCCCTTTGCGGCGCCGTTTTTTATGGCGCCTGCTGCGGCGTCGCCATTGGCAAGCGCCCCGAGATACAGGCGGCTTTCGGCAGCCAGTGCGATCAGGATCGCAACATGGCGGGGCAGGGGATATCCCGCGTCATGGCGCCGTCTGGCGTGGTCCTGCTCGGCCTCCAGATCAAGCAGACGCATGAGGATCGCCGCAGGGCGGTTCGGCAGCACGGAGCCGAGAATCCGCTTCAGATCCCGACCACGGCTATAGTCATCCGCGCCAATCCGGGCGGCACGCGCCAGAAGCCGCGGGCGAGAGAGAGAGGTGAGGCGCGTTGCAAGATCCTGCATGATATTCCCTTTCGGCCTTGTTGCACAAATCGGCTGATGTGCGAGCTTCCCCCTTCCCCGAACGGACTTACTCTACGGGCTGTGTGGCGGGGATTCCAAGTGCCGTGTAGCCGTTGAGCACGGCGATACGCACCTGCAGCTCGGCGACCTGGCGCTCGAAGTCT
>NZ_JAATOX010000150.1 GCF_011806385.1 Phaeobacter sp. HF9A
CGCAGCCAATTCCAATGGCCGACCCTCCCGCACGTCAACCACCAGATACCCATCCCCCTGTTGATAATAGTCAACGCGACATTCGCACCCGAGATCAATACGCAGGGGCTGACCAGGACCGTTTTGCGACACCCCCTGGATCCGAGTGCGCGGGATCATATCAAACACATTTTGCGTATTGAAAACCGCTGTCGGCGAGCCAACATTCACCGTTGCGATGCGGTCGCTCTGCGTGAGCGACCACTCCACCCCGTCAGGAATTCGCATCACCAGACGGGTAAAATCTCCATGCTCACCCGAGCGTGTGACGATTGTCTGGGCTTCTGCGTATCCGGCCACCACTCCTGCGGCGACGAATGCGATGACTCGCGATATCATGCTGCGTCCTGTTTCACTTCATTCAAAGCTTCCTCCAGCTCAGAGAATCCGGGCCGGATGTGGGATGGCGTATTCTGACGCCCCACTTCAATACAGATGGCTGCGGCGTGGTTATGCAGGTTCGCCACAAGAACCTCGCGGATCAGCTGGTAGAAATGCGCGTCTTCTTCGACGACAGCATTCACCTTGCTCGCAAAAGGAGCGACCAGACCATAGGAGAGGAAAACCCCAAGGAAGGTCCCCACAAGCGCGCCACCGATCATCTTGCCGAGCACCTCGGGCGGCTGGTCGATCGCTGCCATGGTCTTGATCACGCCAAGTACGGCCGCAACAATCCCGAGCGCCGGCAAACCATCCGCCATGGTTTGCAAGGCGTGGCCAGAATGCAGCGCATGATGCAAATTGGCCTCAATACGTTTTTCCAGCACCTCTTCAACCTGATGCGGATCGTCGTAGTTCATAGACGCCGAGCGCATAGTGTCGCTGATCAGGTTGATTGCTTCCTTATCCGCCAGGATTTTGGGATATTTTCCAAAGACCGTGGAATTCTCCGGGTCCTCGATATGTTGCTCAACCTCAACCGGATTCGCCCGTGCGATGCGGATCAACGCAAACAAGAGGCAGAGAAGATCCTTATAGTCCTCAGGCTTCCATTTCGGCCCTTTGAAGACCTTTCCGACATCCTTGAGTGTATGTTTCACTCCAGCCATGTCGTTGCTGATCAGAAATGCCCCCACCGCGGCACCACCAATCATCATCATCTCGAACGGAAGCGATTTAAGAATGATGCCGAGTTTGCCGCCTGCAAGCAGGTAACCACCAAACACCATGACAAAGATCACGATGATCCCGACAATGCCGATCATAGGTATGCTCCAAATTCTATCTCTGCTTGGATGGTAGGTCAGTCTTGTTAAAAAAGCCTGAGTCGGGCCCAAGTTACTCCTTGGGCACCTGACCATTTCGTCCGGCAAGAACCACGCTGATGGTATAGGCTGCTTCCGGGCTAAGGCCGGCCATAACGCCCGCTGCCGCATCCGGTCGCATCCGTGCTAGGAACCCGGCAGCAAAGGTCGGATCCATCTCTTCAAACAGCTTTGCGGCTTCCTTGGGCTTCATTTCCTCGTAGACGGTGGTTAGCTTGGAGACGTCTTCCTCGGCTGCACCATCCGCCAGCGCCAGAGTCGCCAGGAGCTTTTCTTCAGCCTTCTTCAGATCCTCAAGCTTGCGCGTGATCGCCTGGTCTGCGATTTCGACCGCTTTCATGCGATCTTCGATTTCGGCTTCGCGCGCGTCCAGCATTTGCTCGCGCTTCTTGAAAGCGGCCAGCATGGCCTGCATTTCCGCCGAATCGGGGACCGCACTATGTTGCTTCGCCGGGGCGGCATGATCGCCGGAGTCACCCGATTTCATTTCCGCCACTTCTCGCGCAATAGCGGGGGCAGCCTCGAGCGCGACTCGCACCACTGCGGAGCCCATCAACAGAACGGCCAGCACCGTAAGCGTACCGCGCTTGACCTTCTGCATCTTCGCCGGCTTTTGAGCCTTGTTGTCGACCTTTGCCATTACGCCACCCGATTCTGATTCCGGTTATGACGAACGAACATCAGACCAGAGGGTTTTGCCTCTTCCTGCGGTTCGGGCTCTGCTTCCGGCTGCGGCGCCTCTGCCTGTGCTTCAGCTTGATATGCCTCTGCCAGAGCATCGTTTTCCTCGGACATTTTCGGCGCCGGTGCGGCCTGCTGCTCCTGTTGCGGCGCGATGTCATGCATCGAGGCCATCATCAGTTCGAGCTTATGCGACACCGATTCGGCTCGGCCCGTCAGCTGCTCCAGCGCCTTGCTGGAGCCATCCGACATCTGGCGCGCCGCCGTCAGCGATTTGTTCAAATCATCTACTTGCGACGAAAGCACCGCCACGGCACCGCCGACCCCTTTTTCAAGGTCGTTGAACCGTTTCAAACGGCGCGACAGCACCAGGCAATAAAACCCGGCACCCATCGCTCCAGCTGCAAGCAGGATATCAGCTATAAGTTCCATCCTGTCCTCCTAGTTGAGTACGAAATCCATGATCAGCAGATCTTTCACACGGCCTTGACCGGTTGCTATGTTGATCCGCCGCAGCATCTGTGCCCGCAGTTTGGGCAGAGCCATCGGATCGGTCAGATCGTCCAGCTCCAACGCGCGTAAATAGCTGTTCAGAACATCGACAACTCTGGGGAGGACTTTTTCGACCTCGGCCTGATTGGCCAGATCGACCTCGAGTTGCGCACGGAACCGAAGTTGTTGAACACCGCTGGCTTTGCGCAGCGTGACCACAATCGGTTCCATTTCGATAAAGGCTAAGTTGGCGATTTCCTCCGCCGACTCACCCTTGTCCACGCCTTCTGGCGCCTCTTTGGCGGCATGCGCTGTTTCTGGCGCAGCCTTGTTGCCAAAGGGAAGAAGGCCTGACTGAACGGCATAAAATCCGCCCCCTGCACCCGCGATCGCCAGTACGAGCCCTATGATAAGGGGCATCTTACTTTTCTTCGCCGGTCCATCTGTTTCTACATTCGCTACAGCGTCTGTCATGGCTATCCCTAAAACGTCGTGCACCCTGTTCATAACCCGACAGGAACTAACCGAATGTTAAGGCCAATCGGAGAAAAGGGTTGCAGGCCGGAGAGAACGCCGGTGCGACGGAGGTTAATGTGCAGCAGATCAAGAATGTCTGGGCAGGTTTGGACAAGCGGAAGCGGATGATGGCGATCGGGGCGACTCTCGCCGTGATCTTCACATTCTTCCTCATGTCCATGGTGGCGAACAAGCCATCCATGCAACTACTATATGCCGGGCTCGAAAGCAGCTCGGCCGGAGATGTTGTCAGCGCTCTGGAAACGAGCGGTGTCGACTATGAAGTACGCGGCGGGTCGATCTATGTCCCGTCCAGCAAACGCGATGAACTCAGGATGACCCTGGCCAGCCAGGGCCTGCCCGCCAACGGCGGCAAAGGATACGAACTCCTTGATTCATTGAGCGGATTCGGAACGACATCACAGATGTTCGATGCCGCTTACTGGCGCGCGAAAGAAGGCGAACTGGCACGTACGATCGTGGGCAACCCCCACATCAGCCAGGCGCGGGTGCATATCGCCAATACTGGCAGCAACCCGTTTCAACGCACCATTGAACCCACGGCCTCCGTGTCTGTGACGTCAATGGGCACACCGGTTACGCCATCGCAAGCAAATGCGATTCGCTTCCTTGTGGCCTCTGCGGTAGCTGGGCTTGCGGTCGACAACGTCGCGGTGATCGACGCCAATGGTACGCTGATCGGCTCACCAGAGGCTGCCGCTGCTGCCGGCGCCGGCACCGATGACCGCTCCAAGACGATTCGTGAGCGTGTGCTGCGTCTTGTCGAAGCGCGCGTAGGCCACGGCAATGCGGTTGTCGAAGTGAGCGTGGATACGGTGACCGACACCGAATCCATTCGCGAAAAACGCGTTGATCCCGATAGCCGGGTGGCGGTGAGCACCGATCTTGAAGAGCGTACTGACAGTTCGCAGAATCAGGCTGGTGAAGTCACCGTGGCCTCCAACATTCCCGATGGCGATGCGGGCACCGGCGAAGGATCCCGGGCCAACACCAACGCAACGCGCGAGCGAATCAACTACGAGATCTCGGAGACCGAAAAGGAGATCGTTCGTGGACCCGGCGCGATCAAGCGTTTGACCGTCGCGGTGCTTGTCAACGGCGTGACCACTGCCACGGCTGATGGGCAAGCGGCATTCCAACCCCGTGGCGACGACGAACTGGAAGCTCTGCGAGAATTGATTTCGGCGGCGATCGGCTTTGATCCGGAACGTGGCGACGTCATTACCCTGAAGTCGATGGATTTGCTCAACGTCGAGCCCGAAGGCACCACCGTCACCGCCTCGATCTTTGACAACCTCTACTTTGATGTCATGTCGCTTATTCAGATGGCTGCTCTGGCTGTGGTTGCCCTGGTGCTGGGCCTCTTCGTGGTACGCCCGATTCTCGCTGGCAACGGGGCCTCGGTTCAGGCGCTGCCTTCGCCGAATGGCCTTGGGTCCTCCGGCTTGCCGGAACTTCCCGGCATGGGAGGCGGCGACGATAGCTTCATGACCAATCCGAATCTGGGCGCCAATATCGCGCTGGACGGTGAAATCGAGAACGGTGAAACCGGCCAGTTTGAACCGATGGGTGACTTTGGTGGCCTGCCGGGCATGGGCGATGGGCTGAACAGCTTTGGCGGCGGCGGCATGAGCGATGATCCGGTGGATCGCCTGCGCTCGATGATCGGCGAACGTCAGGAAGAAACCGTGCAGATCCTGCGCGGGTGGTTGGAAGAAAACAATGAGGAGCGCGCCTGATGACCATTGCACATCTTCTAGAAGACTTCGGCATCAAGACCCCTGTCGAACCTGCCAGCAGTTTTTCCGAAGAAGTCATCGAAGAAGCTAAGCTGGTGTCTTTTGAAACCGGTTATACCGCAGGTTGGGACGACGCGATCGAGGCCAAGGACAAGGAAACCACGCGCATTTCCGCAAACCTGGCCGGATCGCTGGAGGATCTCAACTTTACTTACCATGAGGCGCAGACACAGCTGATCGAATCGCTCGATCCAATGTTCAAGGTGCTCACTTCGGTGATCCTGCCGGACACAATGGCGGCGACCTTCGGCCATCACATCATTGATCACCTCAATGAAATGGCCAAAGGTCAAATCAGCGAACCGATGGAAATCGTTGTTGCCGCAGGGGAAGGCAATGCGGTGCGCGCTCTCCTGGGCGAGGAAAGCACCGTCGAGGTTCGGGTGCGCGAGGATGCGGCCCTCTCTCCCGGACAGGCCCAGCTGCGCGTTGGGCAAAGTGAACGTGAACTCAATTCCGAAGCTCTGATCGAGTCCATCAAGGATTCGATTGACGCCTTCTCCTATCAATTCAAAGAGGACAACCAATATGGATGAGACCGGCGACCTGAACCCGAAATCGGCCGATGCCGCAAATCCATTCGTCTCGGTGCCCGTGGAGGTCATCGTCTCGGTCGGCAAGGCGCGCCCTCTGATCCGTGATCTGGTGAACCTTGGCGAAAACGCGATCCTCACTCTCGACAAGAAAGTCGAGGATCCGGTGGACCTTTATGTCGGGGATCGTTTGGTCGCCCGCGGCCAACTGGAAGAAATGGAAGGCGACCAGGCGGGGCAACTCGCAGTGCGGCTGACAGAAATCGCAGATTTGCAAAGCGGGCTGGGATGACACGGAAATTTCTCGCTCTGGGGGTGCTAGCGGTCGTTGTACTGCTGGCACAGCCCCAGGTAGCGCTTGCTCAAGAATTGAGCCTCAACCTCGCCGACGGTCAATCCATTTCCGCCCGGACCATTCAGCTGATCCTCCTGATCACCGTGCTCAGCGTTGCGCCGGGCCTGTTGATCATGATCACCTGTTTCCCGTTTTTGGTCACCGTCTTGTCGATCCTGCGCCAGGCCATCGGACTGCAACAGGCGCCGCCAAACATGCTGATGATCAGCCTGGCAATGTTCCTGACCTATTTTGTCATGGAACCGGTCTTCACCGAAGCCTGGAACACCGGCATCTCGCCCTTGCTGGACGAGCAAATGGAAGTGGTGCCAGCGCTGGAGCGCGCGGTCGAACCCTTCCGTGTCTTCATGGCGAACCGTCTTGATCCGGATACGTTCTACGCCATTTCCGATCTGCGCCCGGGAACTTCTGGGATTGACCCAACCCCGGAAGCGCCGCTTTCGGTCCTGATCCCGAGCTTCATGCTGTCAGAGATCAGCCGCGCCTTTCAGATCGGCTTTCTGGTGTTCCTGCCGTTTCTGGTGATCGACGTGGTCACGGCCGCGATTCTGATGTCCATGGGCATGATGATGGTGCCGCCAGCCTTGGTCTCCTTGCCGTTCAAGCTGGCCTTCTTTGTTGTCGCTGACGGCTGGAGCCTGATCGCAAGCGCGCTGGTGCGGAGCTACTATCCAAACTGACGCATTCCACATGGATCAGCATCACCCCCGGTTCAGCAATCGGGGGTGATGTCATGTTCGAGGTCGAGAAGACCGTGAACGCGGGCCGAAGGGCGGGCAGCTCCGGTTCATAACGATGCGTCAGAATTGACCCTCTTTGACATTCTGTCCAAGTCACGCCCAGCAGTCTTGCATATAGTGCTGTCAACGCCAGGGGTCTTCTCTGGTCGCAGGACAAGCCGCCGCGCAACGGCTGTACATATCAGGAGGAGGATCCCATGCTGGGCAAGATGATGACGCAACCGCTTACCATCAGCGCGTTGATCGAACATGCGGGCAAATACCACCACGACACCATTGTCAGCTCCGTTGAGACCACGGGCGAGATAGAGCACTCCAATTGGGGCACGGTCGCGGGCAATGCACGCCGGCTGGCCGCAGCGCTGGATCGGCTGGGGCTGTCACAAGGCACGCGCTGTGGCACCATTGCCTGGAACAACCGCCGCCATCTGGAGATCTACTTTGGCGTCGCCGGGGCCGGATATGTCTGCCACACGCTGAACCCGCGTCTGAAGCCGGAACAGCTGATCTACATCATCGACCACGCCGAAGACGAGGTGCTGTTCATCGACGCGACCTTTGTTCCCGCCGTGGCCAAGCTGCGCGCGCATCTTCCCAAACTGCGCCATGTGGTCTTGATGGGCCCTCCGAATGATGAGGCCGCCGCCGCGATCGAAGGTCTGTTGTTCTATGACACGCTGCTGGAGGCGGAGAGCGATACCTACATCTGGCCGCAGCTGGACGAGAACACACCCTCCAGCCTCTGCTACACCTCCGGCACCACCGGCAACCCAAAAGGCGTGCTCTACAGCCATCGCTCGACCGTGCTGCATACGCTTGGCGGGAACCAGCCGGACGGGCTGGCTGTTGCCGCGCGCGACAGTGTGCTGGCGGTGGTTCCCATGTTCCATGTGAACGCCTGGGGGGTGCCCTATATTGCCGCCTCGGTCGGGGCCAAACTGGTGCTCCCCGGACCCAATCTGGATGGCGAAAGCCTGGTGCGGCTGATCGAGACCGAAGAGGTCACGCTCGCCCTAGGTGTGCCAACCATCTGGATGGGCTTGTTGCAGGCGCTGGCGAAAACCGGCAGCAAGATCCCCAGTCTGGAACGCACGGTGGTGGGGGGCTCGGCCTTGCCCACGATCATGATCCCGACCTTCCGCGATACCTACGGGGTCGAATTGATCCACGCCTGGGGCATGACGGAAACCAGCCCCCTGGGCACTCTGAACCAGTTGCTGCAAAAACACCAAACCCTGAGCGACGCCGAAAAAGGGGCAATCCGCGAAGGCCAGGGCCGGCCCCCGTTTGGGGTGGAGCTGCGTATCGTGGATGAAGCCGGCGCGCCGCTGGCCGAGGACGGCAACACGCAGGGCAATCTGCAAATCCGCGGCCATTGGATTGTCGACACCTACTTCGGCCAGGAGCAACCCGCCCTGACCAAGGACGGGTGGTTTGATACCGGAGACGTCGCCACCATTGATCCTGATGGCTATATGATCATCCGCGACCGTTCCAAGGATATCATCAAATCCGGAGGCGAATGGATCTCCACGGTGGAGCTGGAAAATGTCGCCATGTCCCATCCTGGCGTCGCACAGGCGGCGGCGATCGCGGCACGCCACCCAAAGTGGGATGAACGCCCGGTGCTGGTTGTGGTGAAATCGGACGATACGCTCACCGAGGTAGAGCTTCTTAAACACTATGATGGCAAGGTGGCCTCGTGGCAGGTGCCCGATGCTGTTGTATTCGTGGACGCGCTGCCGCTGGGTGGAACCGGCAAGGTTCAGAAGAACAAACTCCGCGAATCATATGGTGAGATGCTCCTCTGACATGGG
>NZ_JAATOX010000151.1 GCF_011806385.1 Phaeobacter sp. HF9A
CGCGCCCCGTAGCGCCTCAGCGCCGCCGGTGAAGGGGGTTCTAAGGTCAGATCCAAATACCCGCAACCCCTTTTTTGTACTTTTTGTGAAATCTCCATGATTTCTGCGCAACGCGTTGTTATATATAGATAATAATTAGGCACCATGTTGGCATGCCGATCAAAAGCAAAACCCGTTCGGTGCGGGACATGCGCGATGCGACGTCTCATAAGACCATATATAGTGGGCCAAATCAATCAAAGCACAAGAATCCCCCGGCACATCGAGTCGCAACCACGAGTCATGCCAGCAAGGCGACTCGCGCAAACGAAAGAGTCGGGAGGCAGAAGGGCGGTGACTCGGGCCAAGCCAGACTAAGGAACAGTCGGAGCACAGCCCCGAGCCGACGATCTGTCTCAAATACAGAAGGCATTCATGCGAGGTCAGCAGCGCTCGACGCATGAGCAGCCCCCTGCCCCATCCATCGACACCTGATCTGGCGCCGTCTTCGCGGCCGGAGCGCAGCTGAGCCCCGCGCGTCACCGCATCTGGCGTCTCGCCGACGGAGCCTGAAACGCAAAACCCCCCGCCAGTTTCCTGACGGGGGGCTTTAAGTCACATTCGAAAGACCGGGCTTACCAGTCTTCGCGAACCACGATGCGGGTCTGAACCGGCAGCTTCATAGCTGCGAGACGCAGAGCTTCCCGGGCGATGTCTTCACCGACGCCGTCGATTTCGAACATCACGCGGCCCGGTTTCACTTTGCACGCCCAGAAGTCCACGGAGCCTTTACCTTTACCCATACGAACTTCGACGGGCTTGGAGGTCACCGGGGTGTCCGGGAAGATACGGATCCAGACACGACCCTGACGTTTCATGTGACGGGTCATTGCACGACGAGCAGCCTCGATCTGACGGGCGGTCACACGCTCGGGTGTCACTGCCTTCAGGCCGTAGGTGCCGAAGTTCAGGTCGGAACCGCCTTTTGCGAGGCCTTTGATCCGGCCTTTGTGCATCTTGCGGAATTTAGTACGCTTTGGCTGAAGCATATCGCGTTCTCCCTAGCGATCGCCACGACGGTTACCGCCTGCACCGCGAGGTGCCGGACCGTCCTGGATTTCTTGAGCCTTGCGATCACGCGCCTGGGGATCATGCTCCATGATCTCGCCTTTGAAGATCCACGTTTTGATCCCGATGATACCATAGGGCGTGGTTGCTTCAGAGTGTGCGTAATCGATGTCTGCGCGCAGGGTGTGCAACGGCACACGACCTTCACGATACCATTCGGTCCGTGCGATTTCCGCACCGCCCAGACGGCCAGCGACGTTCACCCGGATACCCAGGGCGCCCATGCGCATGGCGTTCTGCACGGCCCGTTTCATCGCGCGACGGAAGGACACACGACGTTCCAGCTGCTGGGCGATGGATTCGCCAACGAGCTGAGCGTCGAGCTCCGGCTTGCGAACTTCAACGATGTTGAGGTGCAGCTCGGAAGCAGTCATCGCAGCGATCTTCTTGCGAAGAACTTCGATGTCGGCGCCTTTTTTACCGATGATCACGCCCGGACGTGCAGTGTGAATGGTCACACGGCATTTCTTGTGGGGGCGCTCGATGATCACGCGGGCAATACCGGCCTGCTTGCACTCTTCCTTGATGAAATCACGGATGCGCAGGTCTTCCAGCAGCAGATCACCATAGTCTTTGGTGTCAGCGTACCAGCGGCTGTCCCAGGTGCGGTTGATTTGCAGGCGCATGCCAACCGGATTGACTTTATGTCCCATTAGGCTTGCTCCTCAACTTGACGCACCTTGATGGTGATCTCAGCGAACGGCTTCAGGATCTTGCCGAAACGACCACGGGCGCGCGGGCGACCGCGTTTCATGGTCAGGTTCTTGCCAACCCATGCCTCGGCGACGATCAGTTCATCGACGTCCAGGTTGTGGTTGTTTTCAGCGTTCGCGATGGCGGACTGAAGGCATTTCTTCACGTCCTGCGCAATCCGCTTGTTGGAGAAAGTAAGGTCGGTCAGAGCCTTGTCCACTTTCTTGCCACGGATCATCTGAGCCACCAGGTTCAGTTTTTGCGGGCTGGTACGGAGCATGCGCAGTTTTGCCATTGCTTCGTTGTCTGCCACGCGGCGGGGGTTCTTATCCTTGCCCATGACTTACTTCCGCTTCGCTTTTTTGTCAGCGGCGTGACCGTAATAGGTCCGGGTCGGCGAATACTCACCGAACTTCTGACCGATCATGTCTTCCGTGACGTTGACAGGAATGTGCTTGTGGCCGTTGTACACACCAAAGGTCAGCCCGACGAACTGGGGCAGAATGGTGGAACGACGCGACCAGATCTTGATCACTTCATTGCGGCCCGACTCGCGCGCTGCTTCGGCTTTTTTCAGCACGTAAGCATCGACAAAGGGGCCTTTCCATACAGAGCGAGTCATAGATTAGCGCCCTTTCTTCTTAGCGTGACGCGAGCGGATGATCAGCTTCTGCGACGCCTTGTTCTTGTTACGGGTGCGTGCGCCCTTGGTCGGCTTGCCCCATGGTGTCACCGGGTGACGACCACCAGAGGTCCGGCCTTCACCACCACCATGCGGGTGATCGATCGGGTTCATGACCACACCACGGACGCTGGGACGTTTGCCTTTGTGGCGCATACGACCGGCTTTACCGTAGTTCTGGTTGGAGTTGTCGGGGTTGGACACGGCACCAACGGTGGCCATGCATTCCTGACGAACCAGGCGCAGTTCGCCCGAGGAGAGGCGGATCTGAGCGTAGCCACCATCACGGCCAACGAACTGAGCATAAGTACCGGCTGCGCGGGCGATCTGGCCGCCTTTGCCGGGCTTCATTTCGATGTTGTGAACGATGGTACCGATGGGCATGCCAGAGAACGGCATTGCGTTGCCCGGCTTGATGTCTGCCTTTGCGGAGGCGATGACCTTGTCACCAACTGCCAGACGCTGCGGAGCAAGAATATAGGCCTGCTCGCCGTCTTCGTACTTCACCAATGCGATGAAGGCAGTCCGGTTGGGGTCATATTCAATGCGCTCGACGGTCGCGGCGACATCAAATTTATTCCGTTTGAAGTCAACGATCCGGTAAAGACGCTTTGCGCCACCACCACGGCGGCGAGAAGTGATCCGTCCGGTGTTGTTCCGGCCGCCCGATTTGGTCAAACCCTCAGTGAGAGACTTGACCGGACGCCCTTTCCAAAGCTCCGAACGGTCGATCAGAACCAGCCCTCGCTGGCCCGGCGTCGTCGGCTTATACGACTTAAGTGCCATGCTTTCTGTCTTCCGTTTAGCGTGCCGAGCCTTAGGTTATTTTCTTTGGCCCAGCTATGTTAAAGCCCCCTGCCTTGGCGCATCCGCGCCGGGTTCAGGTGACCGCTGAAGGGCCCCGAAGGTCCCAAGGTTAGAACATCCCGACAAAGATAACGGCCCCGGAACGAATCCGAGGCCTGTCAGGATTGGTGCGATGTAGCAGAGGTTGGGGAAGGTGGCAATGGGGAAGCGCGATGTAGCGCTCTGCCGGCGCCGGTTCCCGCCTCCGCAGACGGATCCGCGCCGGCACGCCGCGCATCCAAGAATAAGCTTGCATGCTGCGCAGGCCTCGGACACCTTGGGCGCATTATAGTGTGTTTCAACAGATTTCGTGAGTATTTATCATGGTCGATACTGACAAGACCTTGTCTGGCCTGTCCTGGTTCAAGGCAAATCAATCCAGTTATCCTAACAGCACCAAGATCGCTGACCTCGAGAGTGGCTTCAAAGGTAAGGTGCAGGCCTTTGAAAAAGCCCTGAAAGCAGCCGGCGCGAAGATTACCGTATCAACAACCAAACGCAACAAGGCCCGCGCCGCGATCATGCATCACGCATGGATGGTCGCAAACAAGAAGACAAAGCCCAAAGACGTGCCAAAGATCGACGGCGTCAAGATCAACTGGGATCACGGCGATGACGCAAAGAGCATCAAAGCCGCCAAAGACATGATCGGCAAGAGCGGCTTCAATATTGCCTTCAAACCCAGCCTGACCAGCCGCCACATTCAAGGCAAGGCGATTGACTGGACCATCACCTGGACCAAGGAGCTGAAGATTCTCGGCAAGGACGGCAAGGAAGTCACGATCACAACCTCTCCCAAGAACGGAACGAACAAGGATCTTCACAAAGTTGGCAAAGGCTATGGAGTGGTAAAGCTTGTCACAGACCCCCCGCATTGGTCCACGGATGGAAAATAGCATGCGCATTTTGACATTCCCGCTTGCACTTCTTGCGGGCCTCACCGCCGCGCAGGCCGCCCCCCTTCCCCACTCCATCCTGGATGCGACAGGCGACGAGGTGCGAATCACAGCGCTGGAGCCGGACGCCCCCCTCGCGGCAGGAGAAAGCCTTCTGGTGCTCTTTGGTACGCCCGATCTAGCTGCCGTGGTCCTCCCGCGTGTGTCGATCTCGGCCGCAGGTCAGCTTCAGCTCTCGACGTCTCAGGCCGATGTCGTCAATGGGCGCATCGGGCTCATTGTGGCAACCGAGGAAAGCGACGCGCAAATTTTCCTGACCAGCCCTGAGCGGCTGGGAATCGATCTCGACGGGGATGGTGCGCTTGAAGAGATCAGCTTCTGCCTGACGCCGACCCAGGCCTGGCTCACAGTAACCAATGGCGCGACGCAGAAGGTACTGCGAGAGCCCTTCTCACTCGACTACGACGCTGTGGCCACCTGCACGCCTGAAGGCAGCGACTAGCGCGCCCCGGCTCGCGCTGCCGCCCTTTGGCTGCGCGCCGCTGATCGCCAGACGAAAAAGGCCCTCGCTTCGAAGCGAGGGCCTTTCTATTTTCTCAGAGCGGCAACTGAACGTCCGGTGGACATCTCATGATTGCCGTCTCGCGAAGTCACATACCAGTCCCACATTCGTCAACCGCTCAGAGAACAGCCGCGACGTGGATGGCGGGTGTCTTACACGAGTTCCAGGTTGGTTGCGCTTTCGCGGCCGTCACGGCCTGCTTCCACGTCAAAGCTGACTTTCTGGTTGTCGGCCAGGCCGGTCAGGCCGGAGCGCTCAACAGCGGAGATGTGCACAAAGATATCTTTGCCGCCATCTTCGGGAGCAATAAAACCAAAACCTTTAGTGGAGTTGAACCATTTTACGGTGCCGTTAGCCATTCCGTATTTCCTTTTGATAAGAGCTGCCCGCAGGATGCGGCAGCCAGGCCGCGTTGAGGCAACATCGAAACTATCTCAGGATGGCCGGAAGGAGTCGAAGAACAAACGTAGCCCGTTGTACTTGCCCGCAAACGGGCCACAGGTCAACGACTTAGATGAAAAAACTTCAAAAAAAGCGACTTGCGATCGCCGCCCGCTTCGCGCGCCACCTCGATGCCCCCCCAACCTTAGGTTCCCCATCATAGCGCATGCCCCTAGGCGCCAAACAAAAAGGCCCCCGCTTGCGCGAGGGCCTCTTCATGTTTCAGAAAGACAAATCTCAGAGTCCGGTGGACACGTCGATGGTGTTGCCTTCTTCCAGGGTGACATAGGCTTTTTTCACGTCTTTCCGTTTGCCCAGCGAGCCACGGAAGCGTTTGACCTTACCCTTGGTGATGGTGGTGTTGACCGCTTTGACCTTCACACCAAAGAGCGCCTCAACGGCCTCTTTGATCTGCGGTTTGTTGGAGTCGATCGCCACTTCAAAAACCACTGCGCCGTTTTCGGACGCCATGGTGGATTTCTCGGTGATGATCGGCTTGCGGATCACGTCGTAGTGTTCTGCCTTCGCGCTCATTTCAGGCGAGCCTCCAGTGCTTCGACAGCCGATTTGGTGAGCACCAGGGTGTCACGCTTCAGGATGTCATAGACGTTTGCGCCCATCGACGGCAGGATATCCAGACCTTCGATGTTCTTGGCGGCACGGGCGAAACCTTCGTTCACAGCTGCGCCGTCGATGATCAGAGCCCGTTTCCAGCCCAGGTTTGCAACCTGTTTGGCCAGAGCGGAGGTCTTACCTTCGGCTTCTGCGTTCTCGATCACGACCAGCTCGCCGGCTTTCGCCTTGGCGGACAGCGCGTGACGCAGACCCAGCTTGCGGAACTTCTTGGTCAGCTCGTGGCCGTGGCTGCGCGGGGTCGGACCCTTGTAGATACCACCTTTGCGGAAGATCGGCGCGTTCCGGTCACCGTGACGTGCGCCACCGGTGCCTTTTTGGCGATAGATCTTCTTGGTCGAGTAGGAGGTCTCGGAGCGGGTCTTCACCTTGTGGGTGCCGGCCTGCGCGTTGTTGCGCTGCCAACGGACCACACGGTGCAGGATGTCCGCACGCGGCTCCAGGCCGAACAGCTCTTCGGACAGTTCGATGTCGCCCGCTTTGCCGCCGTCCAGATTGATCACGTCAAGTTTCATGCTTCACCCCCTTCCGCGGGTGCTTCAGCCGCAGCTTCAGCAGCAGTCTTCAGAGCTGCCGGGAACGGCAGGCCTTCGGGTGCTTTTTTCTTCACGGCGTCTTTGACAGTGACCCAGCCGGATTTCGGACCAGGAACAGCGCCCTTGATGAAGACCAGGCCGCGATCGGCGTCGGTTTTGACGACTTCGAGGTTCTGGGTGGTCACCCGTGCAGCGCCCATGTGACCGGCCATCTTCTTACCTTTGAAGACTTTGCCCGGATCCTGACACTGACCGGTGGAACCGTGGGAGCGGTGAGAGATCGACACACCGTGCGAAGCCCGCAGACCGCCGAAGTTCCAGCGCTTCATTGCACCGGCGAAACCTTTACCAATGGAGGTACCGGTCACGTCCACTTTCTGACCCGTCAGGAAGTGCTCGGCGGAGATTTCCGCACCAACTTCGATCAGGGCGTCAGCGGGAACGCGGAATTCAACCAGCTTCCGCTTCGGCTCAACCTTGGCCGCAGCATAGTGGCCACGCATCGCCTTGGAGACGCGTTTGACCTTTGCGGAACCCGCGCCGAGCTGAACAGCAGTGTAGCCGTCTTTGTCTTCGGTGCGTTGAGCAACAACTTGCAGACCATCAAGCGAAAGAACGGTCACAGGGATCTGTTTGCCGTCTTCCATGAACAAGCGGGTCATGCCCACTTTTTTTGCGATAATACCAGAGCGCATATATACTACCCTCCGATCTTACGATTGCAGCTTGATTTCGACGTCAACACCAGCAGCCAGGTCGAGCTTCATCAGCGCGTCCACGGTTTGCGG
Source organism: Phaeobacter sp. HF9A (assembly GCF_011806385.1). Classification (GTDB taxonomy): domain Bacteria; phylum Pseudomonadota; class Alphaproteobacteria; order Rhodobacterales; family Rhodobacteraceae; genus Epibacterium. The sequence goes on from NZ_JAATOX010000151.1 coordinate 7,185, forward strand.
GGTCGGGTCGACGATGTCGAGCATACGCTTGTGCGTACGGATCTCGAACTGATCGCGGGATTTTTTGTCAACGTGGGGACCACGCAGAACAGTGAATTTCTCGATCTTGTTCGGCAGCGGGATCGGGCCGCGCACTTGGGCGCCGGTCCGCTTGGCAGTGTTGACGATCTCTTGCGTGCTGGCATCCAGAACGCGATAGTCAAATGCCTTCAGCCGGATACGGATGTTTTGGCTTTGCATCGTATAGCCTTTTAGTCAGGCGTTGGAGTTGAGAGGAAGGCCTGCGACCACCGCACACCTTCATCGAACCCAAAAGGCGGGAATCACCCCGCCCTGTTCCCGCACTGCGGGATGGGTCCCACTACACCTGTTGGCCCTGTGTGGCAAGGCCCATTGCCACATCCACCACACAACCGTTTCATCGCGCCGCCTCCTTCGGCAGATCCAGCCAGATCTCGCCCCGACGGTACCCCCCGCGTACCAACCGATCCGCCCTCATCACCTGTGGGAACTCAATCTCCCAATCCCGAAATCTGTCGCGCGACACAATGATCCCGCCACTGTCCCGGGCCATCCGCAGGATATGGGGATCCGCAGGCTGCCCCTTGGGAACCACATGCGACTGGACCTTAGGAAGCCCCAGCGCCTTGGCAAAACGCTCTCCACTCATGTACCGCCCGGCCACCAAATAGCCCGCGTTCGCATCAAACACGACGCAGGGTCGATATCCGGCAACTCTCAGCGCCTTGATCACGTCCTGAACCGGCTCAAGCGAGAGCTGTGTCTCCTTCCAATACAGCACATTGGAACCGTCAATAATGGCAAGTCGTGGCCGCTGTGCCCTCTTCCGAAACCGCAGAAGAACCAGCAGCAGACCAACAAGCAGGATCAGAAACGCAGCTTCAACCATGGCACGGCCGTGGGGAAATCATCATTTTGTGCAAATCTCAAAGACCTCAAAAAATACATCGCAAACCAAAAAATACCGCCGCGCCATTTCTTCTAACGAGAAATATCCCGGAGCGCGAGGCAGCGCCTCGCATATAGCAAAAGGGCCTCCCGAAGGAGGCCCT
>NZ_JAATOX010000015.1 GCF_011806385.1 Phaeobacter sp. HF9A
TTGCCTCCTGCGAGCGGATCATTGGGCGCAGCCTTGCGCTGGGGCGGCGCGCTGATCTTGTCCTCCCTGGTGGCGGGGCTGGCAACGGCGCCCTTTGGTGCGGCGCATTTCAACACCCTGTCGCACTACGGGCTGATCGCCAATCTGGCTGCGGTGCCGGTCATGGGCGCGGTGGTGGTGCCGGGCGCGGTGCTGGCGCTCTGCCTTGCGCCCTTTGGCCTCAGCGCGATCGGGTTCTGGATAATGTCGCAGGGCATCGCCTGGATCCTGACCGTGGCAGAAACAGTGGCCAACTGGCCCGGCGCGCGCGGCTTTGTGGTGGCACCCGACGCCTGGATCTTGCCGGTCCTGGTGGCGGGGGGATTGATCCTGCTGCTTTGGCAGGGGCGGTTGCGCTGGGTCGGTCTGCTGCCGCTCTGCGCCGCACTTGCCGCCTGGCCGGCGTCAGAGCGCCCCAAGGTTTTGATCTCGGCGGATGGTGGTCTGGTCGGTGTGATGACGGAGCAGGGTCGCGCGCTCTCGCGCCCCAGTGGTAAAAGCTTCGTTGCCGGGATCTGGTTGGAAAACGATGGCGATGGCGCGACGCAACAGGAGGCATTCGACCGCTGGGCCGGGGATCCTGCCGGGAAGCTGCAACAGATCAACGCGCTCGGCCATACGTTCATTCATGCCATCGGCAAGACCGGCGCCAAGCAGCTCAGCAAGACCTGCCAGCCCCATCACGTGATTGTCCTGACGGTGGAGGCGGCTCCGCCCGATGGCGACTGTCTTGTGCTGACACCCGCATTGCTGCGCAAAAGCGGCGGTCTTGCCTTTGATGCTCAGGGCGCAATCACCGCTGCGGAAGACCCTCAACACCCGCGTCTGTGGTCGCAATAAGATCTGCGGCCACAGGCGCGGAATGTCGGGTCAATAGGTGCGGATCAAGCCAACCAGACGGCCCTGAACCTCGACCTTGTCATCCGGGTAAGCGCGCGTGGGATAGGCCTGGTTGGCGGCTTCCAGCTCGATCATGTTGCCCTTGCGGAAGAAGCGTTTCAGGGTGGCCTCGTGACCTTCGACCAGTGCCACGACGATATCGCCATTGTCGGCGGTGCCGGTTTCGCGGATCACCACCACATCCCCATCGTTGATGCCCGCCTCGATCATAGAGTCGCCCCGGACCTCCAGCGCGTAGTGCTGACCAGAGCTGGACAGCATGGCATTGGGAACAGCCACCTGGGCGGCGGCCTGATTGATCGCCTCGATCGGAACACCGGCGGCAATACGGCCCATGGTGGTGAGTTCGGTCACGCCGGAGGTGGTTATCGCGCTGGGGGCGGGGGGCGCATCGGGTTTGCCGCCCTCGATTACCTCGGGCTGAAAACCACCCTCCGGCGCGCCGCCGAGGCTCTCGGGAAGGCGCAGGATTTCGATGGCCCGGGCGCGATGGGCCAAGCGGCGGATAAATCCGCGTTCTTCGAGCGCAGTAATCAGCCGGTGAATGCCGGATTTGGAGCGCAGATCCAGCGCCACTTTCATCTCGTCAAAGCTGGGCGGGACGCCATCTCTTTGCAGGCGCTTATGGATGAACTCCAGCAGCTGTAGTTGCTTTTTCGTCAGCATAGCGATCCCCTCTGCACGGTGCTTTGCCAATATGTTCTAGTGATGTTCCCGTTTTGTGTCAACGCCTGCGAATGCCTGCGCCTGAAATCCCGCAGATCCCGAGAAGATCACAGCGGCAGATAGTCGATCATCTCGCCCGCCTCTGTGGCGGGGGCATGGGGCGGGCGCAGGAGCAGCACATCGGCGCTGGCCAGCACCGACAGCAGCGCGCTGTCTTGGCTGTCAAAGGCGCGCAGGTACTCCTGATCCCAGCACGCGCGCATGTAATGCTGGCGCGGGCCATTGGCGGGCAGGGCGGCGGCGAGCGGCGCCTGTTTCGGCACCTCGGCCTCGGTCGGCAGCCCAAGCATGGCGTGCAGCATCGGCACCACAAAGACCCGGCCGCAGACCATGGCAGAGACCGGATTTCCGGGCAGGCCGACCATCGCCTGATCCCCTAGACGACCCGCCATCAAGGGTTTGCCGGGGCGCATCGCGACCTTGTAAAAGGCGCGCTCCAGGCCGAGGCTTTGGGCCACGCCCGCGACCAGATCGTGATCGCCGACAGAGGCCCCCCCGATGGTCACCAGAAGATCCGCATCCTCGGCAAGAGCAAAGGCCATGCGCAGCGACGCCTCGGTATCGCGGGCGATCGGCAGCATGCGAACCTCGGCGCCGTGTGCTTCCAGCATCGCCTTGAGCCCAAAGGTATTGGAGACGATGATCTGATCCGGGCCGGGGGTCGCACCGGGCATCACCAGCTCGTCGCCAGTGGACATCAGCGCCACCACCGGGCGGCGGCGCACTGGAACCTCGGCGATGTTCATGGCGGCCAGTAGTGCGATATCCGGCGCCCGCAGCAGGCGCGGGGCCTCGACCGTCTGGCCGGAACGGAAATCACGGCCCCGGTCGCGGATATTGGCATTGTCGCCGGGCGCGTAAGTGATTGTGATGAGATCACCCTTGCGGCTCACATCCTCTTGAATGACCACGAAACTTGCACCCTCGGGCACCGGTGCGCCGGTGAAGATGCGCACCGCTTGTCCGGCGCCGACACGACCCTGAAACCCATGCCCGGCGGCGGCCTCGCCGATGACCTTGAACATGGCGTGCAGTTCGACCTCGGCGGCGTTCACCGCATAGCCATCCATCGCGGAGGCATCAAAGGGCGGCTGATCGCGACGCGCACTGACCGGCGCGGCCAGCACCCGCCCCGCAGCCTGCGCCAGCGGCACCACCTCCAGCTCGACGGGCGACACAAGATCCAGAAGGGCGGCGCGCGCCTCGGTGACAGATATCATGGTCTATGCCTCGTAGAGGCCGGATTTGCCGCCGTCTTTCAGCAGCACCCGGATGCCGTTGATTTCCATCGCCTTGTCCACTGCCTTGGCCATGTCATAGACGGTGAGGCAGGCGGTGGAAACGGCGGTGAGCGCTTCCATCTCGACGCCGGTCTGGCCGGTGGTCTTGACCGTGCTCTCGACCCGGATGCCGGGCAGGTCGGGATCGAGCGTCAGCTCTACTGCGACCTTGGTGATCGGCAGCGGGTGGCAGAGCGGGATCAGCGTCGAGGTCTGTTTTGCCCCCATGATGCCGGCAAGCCGCGCCACAGACAGGACATCGCCTTTCTTGGCGCGACCTTCTGAAATGATATCAAAGGTTTCGCGCGCCATCTTCACGCAGCCTTCGGCGACGGCGATGCGCGAGGTCACCGCCTTGTCGGAGACATCCACCATATGGGCGTCGCCCTTCTGGTCAAAATGGGTAAGCGACATCACATGGCTCCTTTCAGACGCCAGCGACCAGCGGATTGGCCAGCAGGGCGCGGGTGGCGGCGGCGACATCGTCCTGGCGCATCAGGCTCTCGCCAATGAGGAAGCTGCGCGCGCCGTAGCGGGCCATATCGGCCAGATCCTCGGGCGTGAACAAACCGCTTTCGCAGACAATGGCCCGACCGGGCGGCACCAGACGCGACAGATCCCGGGTGGTGTCCAGCGTGGTTTCAAAGGTCTTGAGGTTGCGGTTGTTGATGCCCATCAAAGGCGATTTCAACAGGCAGGCGCGGTCCAGCTCCTCGGCGTCATGCACCTCCAAAAGCACATCCATGCCCCAGTCAAAAGCGCAGGCTTCCAGTTCGGCTGCCTGCTCATCCGAGACTGTGGCCATGATGATAAGGATGCAATCGGCGCCAAGCGCGCGGGCCTCGGCGACCTGATAGGTGTCATACATGAAATCCTTGCGCAGGCAGGGCAGGTCGCACGCCTCGCGCGCCTCGATCAGAAACTCCTTGGCGCCCTGAAAGCTCGGCGTGTCGGTCAGCACCGAAAGGCAGGTCGCGCCACCTGCGGCATAGGCCTGCGCCAGCTCCGCGGGGTTGAAATCGTCGCGGATCAACCCTTTGGAGGGGCTGGCTTTCTTGATCTCCGCGATGAGCCCGTACCCCTCATGGGTGGCCTGTTGCAGCTTCTCGGCAAAGCCGCGAGTCGGAGAGGCGTCGCGGGCTTCCTCCTCGACGGCGCTGAGGGGTTTTGCGGCCTTGTCGGCGGCGACTTCCTCAAGCTTGTAGGCCTTGATCTTGTCCAGAATTGTCTGTGTCATCTGCGGCTGCTCCTCAGGGGGTCCATTGGATGGGTGGCTCACCGCGTTCAGCGAGCCAGCCGTTGATTTGTGAGAACGGGCGCGAGCCAAAAAAGCCGCGCCGGGCGGAAAGTGGAGACGGATGCGCCGTCTTCAGGATCAGGTGATCGCCGGGGCGGATATGCTTGGCGAGCGCCTGGGCCTGATTGCCCCAAAGAACATAGGCCGTTGGACGGCGAGAGCTATGATCGAGCACCTGATAGGCCAGCTCTTGCCAACCAAGCGCCTTGTGACCATTGGCCGCGCCGGCCGGCACCGAGAGCACCGTGTTCAGCAAGAGCACGCCCTGCCTGGCCCAGGGGCGCAGATCTCCATTCGGGGGACAACGCCCCAGATCGTCGGAAAGTTCCTGATAAATATTCCTCAGCGAGCGCGGCAGCGGCGTCACGTCCGGCTCGACAGAGAATGACAGCCCATGCGCATGGCCCGGGGTGGGATAGGGGTCCTGGCCCAGGATGACCACGCGGGTGGCCTCGGGGGGGGTCAGCTCCAGCGCCGCGAAACGCTGCGGGGCCGGGGGCAGGATCTGCCGGGTCTCCTGCGCCAGTGCGGATTGCACCCCGGGCCAGCGCTCGGAAAAGAAGGGCAGCTGCGCCCAGCCCCCGAGTGCGACCTCGGGGGAGATCTGCGTTTGGGCCTGACCCATTACGCGGCCTCGGAGGTGATCCGGGCGACCTCGGTGACCTTGTTCAGCGCGGCACCGCTGTCGATGCTCTCGATCGCGCGGGCAACGCCGTCCTTGAGCGACGCAACCGTGCCCGCGACCACCTGCGCGGCGGCCGAATTGAGCAGCACCGCGTCGCGATAGGCAGACGGGGCACCATTCAGGAGCGCGCGAAACGCCTGGGCATTGTCTGAAGGGCTGCCGCCGACGATCGACTCGAAGGGATGAACCGGCAGGCCGGCCTCTTCGGGGTGCAGTTCGAACTCGCGGATGCTGCCATCCTCTTCCAGCCCGGCGACCCAGCTGATGCCGGTGATGGTCAGCTCATCGGTGCCGTCGGAGCCATGCACCAGCCAGGCTTTCTCGGAGCCCAACTGGCCCAGCGTTTCCGCCATCGGGTGGATCAGATCACGGCTAAAGGCGCCGGTGAGCTGGCGTTTGACGCCCGCCGGATTGGTCAGCGGGCCGAGGATGTTGAAAATCGTCCGGGTGCCGAGTTCCTGCCGCGTCGGCATCACATGGGCAATCGCCGGGTGGTGCATCGGCGCCATCATAAAACCGATGCCAGTTTCTTGCAGCGAGGCCTCGACCACCTTGGGGCCAACCATGACCTTGATGCCCATTTCGCTGAGCGCATCCGCGGCGCCGGATTTGGACGACAGATTGCGGTTGCCGTGTTTGGCCACGGGCACGCCGGTGCCAGCCACCACAAAGGCCGTGGCGGTCGAGATGTTGAGCGTGCCCTTGCCGTCGCCGCCGGTGCCGACGATATCCATCGCCCCCGCCGGCGCCACGACCTTGTTGCATTTGGAGCGCATGACCGAGGCGGCGGCGGCATATTCACCCCCCGTTTCCCCGCGCGGGCGCAACGCCATCAAAAGCCCGCCGATCTGGCTCGGGGTGGCCTCGCCTTCAAACAGCGCGGTAAAGGCGATCTCGGCTTCGGCGCGGGTGAGCGGGCGGTCGGCTGAAATGCCGATCAGAGGTTTCAGCTGATCCGTCATGCCGGGACTTTCATATCGTTCAGGAAATTTTGCAGCAAGGCGTGGCCATGTTCAGACGCGATCGATTCCGGGTGGAATTGCACGCCATGGATCGGCAGCTCCTTGTGTTGAAGCCCCATGATGGTGCCATCTTCCAGCTCGGCGGTGATTTCCAGGCAATCGGGCAGGCTCTCGCGCTCCACCACCAGCGAATGATAGCGCGTCGCGGCAAAAGGAGAGGGCAGCCCTTTGAACAGGCCGATATCGTGGTGCTGTACCGTGCCCATCTTGCCATGCACGATCTCATGACAGCGCACGACCTTGCCGCCGAAGGCCTGACCGATGGTCTGATGGCCGAGGCAAACACCCATCAAGGGCGTGCGGGTCTCGGCAGCGGCCTCGGTCAGTGCGAGGCATATGCCGGCGTCATCGGGGGTGCAGGGTCCGGGGCTGAGCAAGATGCCCGCGGGCTTCATCGCCATGGCTTGCTGCACATCCAACGCATCGTTTCGCCAGACCTCGATCTCGGCGCCCAGCTCGCCAAGATAGTGCACGAGGTTGTAGGTGAAGGAGTCGTAGTTGTCGATTAGCAGCAACATCTTGGAACGCTCTTGTCAGGGTCTTTTATGGGTGGCGGGCAGGCACCGCGCCGAGATATAGTGAACGGAACCATACATGTTCAGGGATGCGCGGCAGCGTCAAGAGCACATCCAATATGCGATCATGCATATCCGGGGCCGACCATCCAAAAAACGCGCAGAACGGGCAAGAAGAGGCGAACAGGCATGCGAGGATTTCTGGGTGGCGTGAGTGCGGGAGCGCTGGTCGCGGTGACCGGCGCGGCGGTCTGGTCGCTGTCAACACCGCTGCCGGTGGTTGGCGTTGCGGGCGAGGTGCCCGATCTGGTTCTGACGCCCCGACAGGACACGCCGACCCCGGAAAGCGCCCCGCGCAATGATGCGGATCTGGTCGAAACAGCCCCGACTGGCCCCTCTGGTCCCTCCTCCGACGGGATCGAGGATCAAGGCTCCCTCGCTGATATCGTCACCGAAAGCGCCAGCCAGCCAGAAGCCACCATGGGCGTGGCCGATGTGGACGGCGATGAAAGCACCGGCACCGCGCCAGAAATTGCCGCCGACACCAGCGATACCGCTGAGCCCCCCGCAACCGCAGAGCGCGCCGCCCTGCCAGAGCCTGGCACGGACGAAACACCAGAGGTCCCCACAGCGCCCGCCGCGCCGCCGGCGGACACTCTGACGGACACAGTGGCGGAGCCCAGCATGCCGACGCCGGAGGCAGGCACCGAGTTGCCCGCGGCGCAGTCGCCGTCCTCTGATGCGGATCCCATCGCCGAGGTCGAGCTGCCCGGCTCCCTGCTCCCCGAGACCTTTGATGCGCCGGAGGCAACCCTGCCGCCGAGCATCACGACCCCCGCAGCGCCGCCGGTCCTGCGTTCGGACCAGGGCGAGACGGATGCCGAGGCCGACTCTGGTCTGGCGACCGACGAGAAGGATCTGCGCATCGCCGACCTGCCGCAGGCCACCGGCGACAGCGCCGAAGAGGGGCCCCGGATCGGCACCCGCGTCGTGCCCCTGACCGAACGCGACACCAGTGCCCTGCCGCTCGCCGATCCGCAGAGCACGCCCTTTGAGCGCAACAGCGAACCGGCGGCGGTGACGCCCGGCCTGCCGCTGATGTCGATCGTCCTGATCGAAGAGGAAGGCGCGGTTGGTGCGGAAGCCCTGGCGGAATTCCCCTATCCGCTGACCTTTGCGGTGGATCCCAGCGATCCCATGGCCGCCAAACGCATGGCAGAGCGGCGCGCCGATGGCTTCGAGGTCATGGTACTGGCGGATCTGCCCCGCGATGCCGGTCCCCAGGACGCAGAGACCGCCTTGCCGGTCTGGTTTGATCGTTTGCCAGAGACGATCGGCCTGCTCGAAGGGGTCACCAGCGGCGTTCAGGGCAATCGCGCCCTCGCTGACCAGGTGTCCGATATTGCGGGCGATCTCGGCTATGGGCTGGTGTTGCAGGACAACGGGCTAAATACGGTGCAGAAAATGGCGCTGCGTGATGGCGTGCCCGCCGGGGTTGTGTTCCGCGACTTTGATGGTGCCGGCCAGGATCCCCGCGCGATGCGGCGCTTTCTCGATCAGGCGGCCTTTCGGGCCGGACAGGAAGGCGCGGTGATCATGCTGGGGCGGCTGAAACCGGATACGATCTCGGCGCTGCTGATCTGGGGGCTTCAGGATCGCGCCGAGCGGGTGACATTGGTGCCGGTCTCCGCCAGCCTGAAACGGTTGCAAAACCCGACTGCGGAATAATCTGCAAAATAACCGCAGATCTTTATAAATAGGGTATTTCGCGCCATTTCGCGCGGATACCAATATTGAATCGCAAATAAGAAATTCCATTCTCCATTTGTTAAGGCGCTTTGACAATCTTGGCGGCATGAATTGACTCTTGAAGGGTGCCCGCATGTTTCGCCACATCCACATGAAAGTCCGGTTGATGGTATCCGGCATTGTTTGTATTTTTGCGGTTCTCGTGCTGTCAGCCATGGCGATCTACAGCCTCTGGCAAAGCGAGAAAGAACTGGTCAAACAGATCAGCCTCAGCCAGACCTTGATGAAAGAGATGTCGATGGACATGCTCCACGACGCCATTGAGGCAACCGTGTTTCAGGCCCTGGTCCTTGGCGAATCTACGCCGCCGGAACAACGGGCGGCGATCCTTGCACAGCTTGACGAGGATGCGGATACGCTGACCCGCGCACTGAACAATCTCCAGTCCATCAACATGAGCGATGAGCTGCGCGAAGAGATCGACGTGGTGGCAAAGGACTTCCCGATTTTCATTAACCACGCCAAAAAAATCACCAACCTGTCGTTTGAAAACAAAGAACAGGCGATTGCGGCACTCCCGGACTTTATGTCCGCTTTCAATAAGCTCGAAGCCGACCTGGCGCCGCTGAGCGAGCGAATTCAGGGCATTGCATCCTCGTCTGCGCAGAAAGCGAAAAAACACGACGATGCGATGTTGCTCGGGAATGTGCTGTTTTCGGGATTTATGATTGTGATCATGCTGCTGAATGTGCGCAATATCACCAATAGTATCACCAAGCCGATCGAACGCATGCGGGCAGCACTCAAGGAGGTCGCCGAGGGCGATTTCGGCCTCAAGATCGCTGACATCATGCGCGGTGATGACTTTGGCGACATTGCGCGCGATATTGATGCGGTGTCAGATCGGGTGCTTGCCGCTTTTGAAGAGCAGGCCGAACAGCGCCGCCAAGGCGAAAAGATCATCCTTCGGTTGCGCGATGGGCTCAAGCGCCTTTCCAACGGTGATCTGGGTGACCGCATCGAAGAACCGTTCAACGAAACCTATGACCCGCTGCGCATCCATTACAATGAAACGGTGGATCGCCTGAACGAACTGGTTGCCGCCGTGGTCGATGCCAGCCGACGGATTCGGGCGCAATCGGATAAGATCAGCGCAGATTCCCATGACCTGTCGCGCCGGACCGAAAGCCAGGCCGCCACGCTGGAGGAAACCGCCGCCGCGTTGGAACAGATGACAGCCAGCGTGCGTACATCTGCGGAGAACGCACAACAGATCGAAGGCGCGGTGGCACAGGCCCGAAGCGAAGTGGAGCGCAGCGGCGAAGTCGTCCAAGGGGCGGTCACTGCAATGGATGCGATCGAAGCCTCCTCCGAGAAGATCTCTCAGATCATCGGGGTGATTGACGATATCGCCTTTCAGACCGGTCTGCTGGCCTTGAATGCCGGGGTCGAGGCCGCGCGCGCAGGAGAGGTCGGGCGCGGTTTCGCGGTGGTCGCCTCGGAGGTGCGGGTGCTGGCGCATCGGGCCTCTGATGCGGCGAATGAAATCAAGACCTTGATCGAGGACAGCAGCAACCATGTGCAGGAAGGTGTCGCACGGGTGAATGGCACCGGCGAGGCGCTGACCGGGGTGATCAGCCATGTCACCAATATCACAGAACTGATGTCAGGCATCTCCAACGAAGCCTCGGAACAGGCGCAGGGGATCAGCGAGGTCAACATCGGGGTGTCGCAACTGGATCAGGTCACCCAGGAAAATGTGTCGATGGTCGAAACCTCCGACCAGGCCATCCAGGTCATGAATCGCGAGGCCGTTCAACTCGCCGATCTGGTTGGCCAGTTCAAGTTGCGCAGCGCCGAGGACAAACAGGATACGGTCTGGCTTGAACTCGAAGCCGAAAGCGGCGCCCCCATCGTCAAGAGCGCGTGATCATCAGGGCACGATAAGACCGCCAACAAAGCAAAACCGCTGCGCAGATCCTGCGGAGCGGTTTTACGGAAAGACCCAAAATCCCTCAGCGCATCAGGGCCTGCGGCGTTCACCGTCAGCGATTGCCATTGCCGGTAAAACGGGCGGCATCTGCGGCCGCGCGGCGGATGGCGTTGGATTTATGCACGGTCTGGATCGCTGTCATAGACAACGCCGCCGCCGGCCTGAATATAAAGCTTTTGATCCTGCACGATGGCGGTCCGCAGGGCGATGCACATATCCATATCGCCACCGGCGCTGAAATAGCCAACACCGCCACCGTAGACACCACGTTTTTCCGGCTCCAGCTCGTCGATGATCTCCATCGCGCGCACTTTGGGCGCGCCGGATACGGTGCCTGCGGGCATGCCGGCAAAGAAGGCATCCAGCGCGTCTTTGTCTTCGTTGAGCTCGCCCACCACATTCGACACGATATGCATCACATGGCTGTAGCGCTCGATGATGAACTCTTCGGTCGGACGCACGGTGCCGATCTTGGCCACGCGCCCCACATCATTGCGACCCAGATCCAGCAGCATGAGATGCTCTGCCAGCTCTTTCTTATCGGCGAGAAGGTCCTGTTCCAGCGCCTTGTCTTCCTCGGGCGTCGCGCCACGGGGGCGAGTGCCGGCGATCGGGCGGATGGTGACCTCATTGCCAAAGACCCGCACCAGGATTTCCGGGCTGGCGCCAACCACCTGAAAGCCGCCGAAGTTGAAATAAAACATAAAGGGCGAGGGGTTGGTGCGCCGGAGTGAGCGATAAAGCGCGAAGGGCGGTTGCGGAAAGTCCTGGGTCCAGCGCTGCGCAGGCACCACCTGAAAGATATCACCGGCGCGGATATAGTCCTTGGCCTTCTCCACCGCAGCCATGTAGCCGTCCTTGGTGAAATTGGACACCGGCGCACCGGCCTCCAGTGCATCGCCGAGGTCGCGGGTCTCGGCGGGCATGGCGCGCTCCAGATCGCGCACAGCATCCATCACCCGCTCGGCGGCCTGCGCATAGGCGGCGCGCGGCGATTGGCCATCGCTGAACCAGGCGGGGGAGACCACGGTGACCTCGCCCTTGACCCCGTCAAGAACCGCCACGACCGAGGGGCGGATCATCACCGCATCGGGCAGGCCAAGCGGATCGGGGTTCACGTTGGGCAGATGCTCCACATGGCGGATCATGTCATAGCCAAGATAGCCAAACAGCCCGGCGGCGGCCTGCGGCAGATCGTCGGGCAGATCCATCCGGCTCTCGGCCAGAAGCGCGCGAAGCGTGTCGAGGGGATTGCCGGCAAGCTCTTCAAAACTCTCGGAGTCAAAGCGCGCCTGACGGTTGAGCTCTGACGTCTTGCCCCGGGAACGCCAGATCAGGTCGGGCTTCATGCCGATGATGGAATAGCGCCCGCGCACCTCCCCGCCGGTCACCGACTCGAGGATGAAGGCATCCTTTTGCGCGCCGGTGAGCTTCAGCATCAGGGAAACGGGCGTATCCAGATCGGCGGCGAGCCGGGTATAGACCACCTGGTTTTCACCGGCCTCATAGGCGGCGGCGAAACTGTCAAATTCGGGGATCAGGGCCATAGGGGGTGCGCCTAGAACTTGAGGGGTTACTGAAAGGACGCGTGAACGGCATTCACGGCCTGTTGATTGATCTGCGGACGGGCCTCGGCCTGCACCGCCTGCATGTAGATCGTGAAGATCTCGTTTGACAGCGATTGATCGAGCTGCTCGCTCAGCGCCTGCGACAGGAAGGTCATGTCATCGCTGGTATCGGGCGGCAGGATCTCGTCGAGGCGCACGACCACCGTGGCCTCGGCATCAGAGACAACGCGGGTCTCGTTCGGGGTCATCTCAAAGACCTCGGTCATCAGATCCACCGGCGTCTGGTCAATATAGGCGGTGCGGGTCTGGCCGGTTTGGGTCACCACATCGCGGTCTTCGGGGAATTGACCGTCATTGGCGTCGACGGCGTCCTTCAGCACCTCGGCCTCGGCATTGAGCGCCTCTGCGACGCGCTCGGCTTTGACGGCGGCGGTCACGGCGGGCAGGGCGGCGTCATAGGGTTGCGGACGCTGGGGCAGCACCTCGTCGAGGCGCAGCGCGAAGAGGCTACCATCGTCGAGAAAGGCGACGGCCGGGAAATCATCCATGGTGACCGCCTGAGCCGCCTCGCGGAAGGTGTCATAGGCGGCGATATCGTCGGTGCTGTCGGCGGTCCAGTCGATGCGACCGAGTTCAACGCCCTCCTCTTCGGCGGCGAGCTCCTCAAGGGTTTGACCGCCCGCGAGCCGGTCGTCGATCTCCTCGGAGCGGCTCTCGATCACCCGGCGGGCGCGGTCCAGCGCCAGCTCTTCGCGCAGCTCGGGAAGCGCATCCTCATAAGAGGTGTACTTGGCCTCCAGAACACCATTCACCCGAAACAGCCCCGGTCCCAGATCCGTGGGGAACGGGCCCACGACGTCACCGATCTGAGCCGCAAACACGCCATCACCCGCCGCGCCGAGCGCCTCTTTGGAGAGATCGCCGAGATCAATATCGGCGAGGGTCAGACCACGGTCCTGCACCAGGGTTTCAAAGGTGGTGCCAGCGACATCCAGCTGTGCCTTGGCGGTTTTGGCGGCGTCCTCATCGGCAAAGACCAGGCGTTCAACCAGGCGGCGCTCGGGGATGTTGAACTCCGCGTCGCGCTTTTTATAGAGATCTTGCAGCGCGGTCTCGTCCACCTCGACCGTATCCACCAGCGCATCGGGGCGCAGAGTGATATAGGTGATCACCTTGGTCTCCGGCAGGGTGAAGATGTCGCTATGGGTGTCATAATAGGACTGTAGCTCTTCGTCGCCCGGCTCGGCGGTGGTCAGCGCCAGATCATCCGCGGAGAGGCGCACATAGGAAAAGCTGCGCCGCGCGCCGATATAATCCGTCAGCGTTTCGCCCAGAATCGCCGGCATTTTGACACCGCCGGTGACGGCGCCCTGCACGAGGGTGCGGGCGGTCTCGGAGCGGATGTCGGCTTCAAAACCGCTCTCGCTCAGACCGGCGTTATCTAGTGCGAATTTATAGGTGTCGCGGTCAAACTTGCCGTCGGGGCCATGAAAGGCCTGGATCTGGGTGATTTCCTTCAGCAGGGTCTGATCGCCGACCGAGAGGCCCAGATTATGCACCTCGTTGTCCAGCGCCGCGGCAGAGACAAGCCCCGCCAGCACGCCGCGATCAACGCCCATTGTGATCAGCTGCGAGAGCGGCACCGCCTGGCCGGACTGCGCCTGAATGGCGCGCTGTTCCTGCTGGAGCGCGCGGGCATATTCGTCCACCGTGACTTCGGCACTGCCAACGGTGGCGAGCGTGCGATTGGTGCCGGTCACGTTGATCGCGCCAAAGCCGGCAAGCCCCACGAACAACAGACCCATGAGGATCCAAACGAAGGTCTTGGAAAGGTTTTTCATGCCTGCGGCCCTTTGTGTCGTCTTTTTGCGGCGCACCGGAGCGTTCGACGGCCCGGGCGGCCCTGTTCTGCCGAGCGGATCGGCTATGTCCTGTCGCCGCCCTGAATACGCGTCTGCCTGCCGAGGGGCAAGCAGAGAGGGCGGCGGATATGTAGTATTCGTGCTGTTGGCTCAGCCGTCAAACGCGGCGAGACGGGCGAGCATCTCTTTGATGCCGTCGCGATCCACATTGGCAAATGCAATGCGGAACTGGCGCTGCCCTTCCGGCGCGCCCTCGGGGGTGAACATACTGCCGGGCAGCATCAATACGCCCTTGGCGCGCAACAGGCGCTGCGCGATCTCATCCGATGTCTGCGTGAAGGGATGTTCGACATAGGCAAAATAGGCGCCACTGCCCAGAAGCCGCCAGCCCTTTGCCGCGAGCGGCGCAAAACCTTCCTCAATAGCGGCGCGCCGGTCCAGAATCTCGACCCGTTCACCGGCCAGCCAATCGTCGAGGTTCTCGATCCCCCAGCGCGCGCCGATCTGGCCGAGCTGCGCCGGGCAGATGGTGACGGTGTCGAGGAACTTCTCCATCTCGACCAACCGCTCCGGCCCCGCCACAATCGCACCAACCCGGTGACCAGTGAGGCGATAAGCCTTTGAGAAAGAATAGAGATGCACCAGAGTGCCGGGCCAATCCTCGCGTTGAAACAGGTGGTGGGGCGGCCCGCTCCGGCTGTCAAAATCGCGATAGGTCTCATCCACGATCAGGGTCAGCCCGTGACGCTGCGCCAGGCAAAAGAACGCATCCAGCAGCTCGGCGGGGTATTCCACACCGCAAGGGTTGTTCGGCGTCACCAAGGCGATGGCCCGGGTGCGCGCGGTGATCAGCGCCTCGGCTTGGGCAGGGTCGGGCAGCATGTCACCGCCGACCTGAAGGGGCAGGGTGGTGACGCCCTGCATGTCCAGCCACATTTTGTGATTGAAGTACCAGGGCGTCGGCAGGATGACCTCGTCGCCCTCGCCGCAGATGCTCTGGATGGTGGCGGCAAAGGCCTGATTGCAGCCCGATGTGATGGCGATATTTGCCGCCGTGAAGGGCGCCTCATAGTGGCGTTGCATCTGCCCAGCCAATGCCGCGCGCAGATCATCATTGCCCAGCACCGGCCCATAAAGATGCGCGCTGGTCTGGGTGAGCACGGCCTCGGCCATGGCCTGACGCAGACCATCAGGGGGCGGATCCGCCGGGGCGGCCTGGCTGAGGTTCAAGAGCGGTTGATCCTCGGGAAAGGCGAGCCCCTGAAGCCAGCGCCGCGATTCCACGATCGGCGAGACGAAAGTGGCTTCGGTTCTGGTGCGGGTCATCGGGGGCATCCTTTGATCTGGGGCGAGAGCAAGCCGTTCGGCCAGCGGCATTAGGGCGATTTCACGCGACACTTGCAAGGGGCACAAGGCCCCGCCGCGCAAAGAAAAAGCGCGCCGGTTGGGGCGCGCTTTGACAGGGTGAGACGCTTGAGCGGATCAATCGGTGCCGCGATAGGGCTCGACATATTGCAGGGCCATATCCCAGGGGAAAAAGATCCAGGTGTCCTGGCTCACGCCGGTGATGAAGGTATCCACCTGCGGCTCGCCCTGCGGTTTGGCATAGACGGTGGCGAAATGCGCCTGCGGATAAAGCTCGCGCACCAGTTCCAGCGTCTTGCCCGAGTCAACCAGATCATCGACGATCAGAATGCCGGTGCCATCCCCCATCATCGCGGCATCCGGGCTCTTCAGCACTTCCGCTTCGCGCCGCTGATCGGCCTTGCCACCGCCGGAGTGATAGGATTTGACGCTGATGGTATCGACGGTGCGAATGTCCAGCTCGCGGGCGACAATCATCGCCGGGGCCATGCCGCCGCGCGTGATCGCCACAACGGCGCGCCAATGGCCATCGTCCGGGCCCAGACCATCCAACCGCCAGGCCAGCGCGCGGCTGTCCCGGTGGATCTGGTCCCAGGAGATGTGAAACCCTTTTTCATGGGGCAGGCGGCTTGTGTCCTTGGTGCTCATCTGGGTCAGCCTTTCTCGATATCCGGGGCATCCACGGCCTTCATGCCGACCACGTGATAGCCCGCATCCACGTGCAAATTCTCGCCGGTGACGCCGGAGGCCAGGTCCGACAGCAGATAGAGCGCGGATTTTCCCACGTCATCGGTGGTCACATTGCGGCGCAGGGGCGAGTTATACTCGTTCCATTTCATGATGTAGCGGAAGTCACCAATGCCGGAAGCCGCCAGCGTCTTGATCGGGCCGGCAGAGATCGCATTGACGCGGATCCCGTCTTTGCCCAGATCCTCCGCCAGATATTTGACCGAAGCCTCCAGCGCGGCTTTGGCCACACCCATGACGTTATAATGCGGCATCACCTGCTCGGCGCCGTAATAGGTCAGCGTCAGCATGGAGCCGCCTTCGGTCATCAGCTTCTCGGCGCGCTTGGCAACGGCGGTGAAGGAATAGACCGAGATATCCATGGTCATGGTGAAGTTGTCGCGGCTGGTATCCACATAGCGGCCGCGCAGCTCGGATTTGTCGGAAAAGCCGATGGCGTGAACGATAAAGTCCAGCTTGCCCCATTTTTCCGCCAGCGCCGCGAAGAGCGCATCCATGGAGGCCTCGTCGGAGACATCGCAGGGCAGCACGATATCGCTGCCAAGTTGCGCCGCAAGCGGATCGACCCGCTTCTTCAGCGCGTCGCCCTGATAGGAGAACGCAAGCTCCGCCCCGGCCTCGGCGCAGGCTTTGGCAATGCCCCACGCGATAGATTTGTCATTGGCAAGGCCCATGATCAGGCCGCGCTTACCGGCCATCAGTTGACTAGACATGCAGGTTCTCCGCCTGTGATCGTTGAATGGAATGTCCTTTAGCCCGCCGTGACCCCTGCATCAAGGGTGGACGCTGTTGTGCTGGCTTTCATTCGCGCCCAAAGGCTCCTAAGTTCCGGGCAAACCAGAAGGAGCAGGCACATGGCTGACAACGACGGACTCTTTGCGGGCGACAATCCCTTTGACATCGCACGCCGCTGGCTCGCGGAAGCCGAAAAGAGCGAAATCAACGACCCCAACGCGATTGCGCTGGCCACTGTGGATGCCTCGGGCATGCCGAATGCGCGCATGGTTTTACTTAAGGAAATCGAAAACTCTGCCTTTGTGTTCTACACCAATTACGAGAGTGCCAAGGGCCAGGAAATCGCGTCGAGCGGCACCGCCGCTTTCGTCATGCACTGGAAATCTCTGCGCCGCCAAATTCGGGTTCGCGGCCACGTTGCAAAAGAGGAGGGACCGCAGGCCGATGCTTACTTTCAGTCTCGTTCACTAAAAAGCCGTTTGGGGGCCTGGGCGTCGCGTCAATCGCAACCATTGTCGTCCCGAAGCGCTTTGATGGCCGATGTGGCCAAGGTCACGGCGCAAAAGGGACCGAATCCCAAACGTCCCCATTTCTGGGGAGGTTTCCGACTCACTCCGATCGAGATCGAATTCTGGGCAGATGGGGCATTTCGCCTTCATGATCGCTTCGTTTGGCGCCGCGCCACGGCCGAAGAGGACTGGCAGGTTCAGCGGCTGTGCCCATGATTGTTAGCGATATAAGGTCAGTTAACGATTTCCGCATCTCCTGACTTTTTTGCTCTTGAAATCCGATCGTAAAATCGCGCAGGTAAATAGGCATCGCTAACACGAACGAACTAAAATCGGTGGTATTCTCAAGTGGCCGAAGATCTAAGCAGCTTGCAACATGTCCATGGACTAGTGAAGTGGTTTGATCCGGCCAAAGGGTACGGGTTTATTGTCTCGCCCGATGGTGGGCCAGATATTCTCTTGCACATCAATGTGTTGAGAAACTTTGGTCAGAGTTCCATCGCCGATGGTGCTGGCATCGAGGTTGTGACCCATCGCACCGACCGCGGCGTCCAGGCGGTGGAGGTCATCGCGATCACCCCGCCGGAGCGGGAAGACACGCCGCTGTTGAGCGACCTTGCCGAAATGGACGCGGCCGAGATCAGCAGCTGCCCGCTGGAGCCGGCGCGTGTCAAATGGTTCGACAAGGCCAAGGGCTTTGGCTTTGCCAATCTGTTTGGATGCAACGAAGACGTGTTCCTGCATGTGGAAATCCTGCGCCAGTCCGGCCTCGCCGATCTGCAATCCGGCGAGGCCTTGGCCATGCGGGTCGTGGACGGCAAACGGGGCCGCATGGCGGTGGAAGTCCTGGCCTGGGAAATGGCCATAGCTGAACGGAACGCCTCAGAGTGACCCCGGTTCGGCGCACCCTTTCCGCGATTGGGTTTGCGCTGCTGGCGCTTGCGGCGGGTCCGGTGCAGGCGGCCTGTCAAAAAGATGCGGTGGATCTGCGCGGCCCCTGGGGGCAGGCGCAGTTTCGCGTCGAAATCATGGATAGTGCCGAAGAACGCGCGCAGGGATTGATGTATCGCCGCGCGCTGCCCCAGCGCAATGGTATGCTCTTTGTCTATGAACACCCCCAGCGTGTTGCCTTCTGGATGAAGAACACACTGATCCCGCTTGATATGATCTTCTTGGGCGCGGATGGAACGGTCACCCATATCCACGAGGGCGCGGTGCCGGGCGATCTGACGCCGATTCCGGGCGGCGATGACGTGCTCGTGGTGCTGGAGGTGAACGCGGGGATCGTGCGCAAATACGGCATCACCCTGGGCAGCCAGATGCGCCATGAAGTTTTTTCATCCCAGGACGCAATTTGGCCCTGTTAGGGCTTTTCAAACCAGATCATCGCAGATAGGAAGGCGCACGGTCCGGGGCGTGGCGCAGTCTGGTAGCGCACCTGTTTTGGGTACAGGGGGTCGTGAGTTCGAATCTCGCCGCCCCGACCACTTCTTTTCCTTCCTTCCCATGTCATAAATACCCCCCCCTTCTTGGGGTGCCTCTGCCGATATACGGTCGGTGGCTCTCCCCCTACTTATGGGGAATTGACGTATGAACACTCTCCTTTTGCGGCAGCTTTCTAGAATCACTTCGAGGGCTTGCGGGCGCCTGTTGTGTCACCGCCAGATGTTGTATTTACCCTTTGCTTACCCTTTGACGTGATTTAACGTCGGAACGCGAAGGCCAGCGCTGTTTTTTTTTGCGATTGGGGCCCTGCGTCATGCCAGGACGTTGCCAGAGTGTCGCAGTATATCCCCGCCCGACGCGGCGGGGATAACTCCTCCCGTCGGCGCCTCAGATCGGGCGGTGCCGCAGGGCGGCGAGCGCCCTTGGTGCAGCAAGCCCCTCTCAGATCGTCAGTTTTTAGACCTGGTTAACTCATGCAGGAATTTGCAGTTATCGCAGCCCTGCTGTGGATGAATCACAGCGCGGTTTTGACCCTCGAAAGCGTTAAAACCGTCAATACAAATCTGCTCCGTAAAATTTTAAATTTGACGTTGACGCTCTGGGTCAATCTACGCGACATTGTGGGTGCCGCTGGAGAGAGCCACTAAATCTTGTGATGAGTGAGCCGCCTTTCCAACCACAGTGCTTTGCGCAAAACCGTTAATATCGGATCGGTGTAGGATCCGCGAGCGTAGGATATACCTGCGCCGAGCCAACGGTATTTGCGCAGGTCGCTGGCGGCGATCAAGGCTGGTGCCGTGGCACCGAAAACAAAATCGGGACTCTTGGGAACAGGTGTAACCATGAAGATAGAACGTCGTTTTACAAAAGCGGGACAGGATGCATATGCGTCTTTGGATTTTGTCGGGGCAACCTCCGAGATCCGCAATCCCGATGGCACCATCGTGTTCCGCCAGGAAGGCATCGAAGTGCCCTCCAGCTGGAGCCAGGTGGCCAGCGACGTCATCGCGCAGAAATACTTCCGCAAGGCCGGTGTTCCCTCGCGCCTGAAAAAAGTCCGCGAAAAAGGCGTGCCCGAGTTCCTGTGGAAATCCGTGCCTGCCGATGCGGATGTCGAGTTCGGCGGCGAGACCTCCTCCAAGCAGGTTTTTGACCGGCTCGCGGGCGCCTGGACCTATTGGGGCTGGAAGGGTGGCTATTTCTCCAGCGAGGAAGACGCGCGCGCCTATTTCGACGAGATGCGCTACATGCTGGCCTCGCAGCGCGCCGCGCCCAATTCGCCGCAATGGTTCAACACTGGTCTGCATTGGGCCTATGGCATCGACGGCCCGGCGCAGGGGCACCACTATGTGGACTATAAGACCGGCAAGCTGACCAAATCCGACAGCGCCTATGAACATCCGCAGCCGCATGCCTGTTTCATCCAGTCTGTCTCGGATGATCTGGTGCAGGACGGCGGCATCATGGATCTCTGGGTGCGCGAGGCGCGGCTGTTCAAATATGGCTCCGGCACCGGCACCAACTTCAGCCATCTGCGGGCCGAGGGCGAGAAACTCTCGGGCGGCGGTAAATCCTCCGGCCTGATGGGGTTCCTGAAAATCGGTGACCGGGCTGCGGGCGCGATCAAATCTGGCGGCACCACACGGCGCGCGGCCAAGATGGTGATCGTCGATGCCGATCACCCCGATATCGAGCAGTTCATCGACTGGAAAGTGCTGGAAGAGCAGAAGGTTGCCTCCATCGTTGCCGGCTCCAAGATGCACGAGAAGATGCTGAACGGCATTTTCACCGCGATCCGCAGCTGGGACGGGCTGGCCGAGGATGCCTATGATCCGGCCGAGAACGAGGGGCTGAAAAAGGCGATCCGCGAGGCCAAGAAGGTCGCGATCCCGGAAACCTATGTCAAACGGGTGCTGGATTACGCCAAGCAGGGCTATGACAGCATCGAATTCCCGACCTATGACACCGATTGGGATTCCGAAGCCTATAGTTCCGTCAGCGGCCAGAACTCCAACAACTCCATCCGGGTCACCAATGCGTTTCTGCATGCGGTGAAAAAGGACGCCGACTGGGCGCTGATCAACCGCACCGACGGCTCGGTTGCCAAGACGGTAAAGGCGCGTGATCTTTGGGAAAAAGTCGGCCACGCCGCTTGGGCCTGCGCCGATCCCGGCATCCAGTTCCACGACACCGTCAACGAGTGGCACACCTGCCCGGCAGATGGCGAGATCCGGGGTTCCAACCCCTGTTCCGAATATATGTTCCTCGATGACACCGCCTGCAACCTGGCGTCGCTGAACCTTCTGACCTTCCTCAAGGAGGGCGTGTTTCAGGCCGAGGACTTCATGCACAGCTGCCGCCTGTGGACGCTGACGCTGGAAATCTCGGTGATGATGGCGCAGTTCCCCTCCAAGGAAATCGCGCAGCTGTCCTATGATTTCCGCACGCTGGGTCTCGGCTATGCCAATATCGGCGGGCTGTTGATGAACATGGGCTATGGCTATGACAGCGACGAGGGGCGCGCGCTGTGTGGTGCGCTGACGGCGATCATGACTGGCGTCGCTTATGCCACCTCCGCCGAGGTCGCCTCCGAGCTGGGGCCCTTCGCGGGCTATGCTCGGAACGCCGACCATATGCTGCGGGTGATGCGCAACCATCGCACCGCCGCCTATGGCGCCACTGCAGGCTATGAGGCGCTGACCGTGAAACCGGTGCCGCTGGATATCCAGAGCTGCCCCGATGCGCGACTGACCGACCTGGCGCGGAGCGCCTGGGACGAGGCGGTGAGCCTTGGCGAGAAATACGGCTATCGCAACGCGCAGACCTCGGTGATCGCGCCCACCGGCACCATCGGTCTGGTGATGGATTGCGACACCACCGGAATCGAGCCTGATTTTGCGCTGGTGAAATTCAAGAAACTCGCGGGTGGCGGCTATTTCAAGATCATCAACCGTTCTGTGCCCGGCGCACTGGAGGGGCTGGGCTATTCCTCCGCCCAGATCGAAGAGATTGTTTCCTATGCGGTCGGCCATGGCTCCATCGGCAATGCGCCGGGGATCAACCATACCTCGCTGACCGGTCATGGCTTTGGCCCCAACGAGCTGGCCAAGGTGGATGCCGCGCTGGGGAGCGCCTTTGATATCCGCTTTGTGTTCAACCAATGGACCCTGGGCGAAGAGTTCTGCACCGGCGTGCTGGGCATTCCGGCGACCAAGCTCAATGATCCGACCTTTGATTTGCTGCGCCACCTTGGCTTTACCAAGGCCGATATCGAGGCCGCCAATGACCACGTCTGCGGCACCATGACCCTGGAAGGCGCACCGCATCTGAAGGAGGAGCATTACGCGATCTTTGATTGCGCCAATCCCTGCGGCAAGAAAGGCAAGCGTTATCTGAGCGTTGACAGCCATATCAAGATGATGGCCGCGGCCCAGAGCTTTATCTCCGGGGCGATCTCCAAGACCATCAACATGCCCAATGACGCCACCATCGAGGATTGTCAGAAGGCTTACGAACTGAGCTGGTCGCTGGGCGTCAAGGCCAATGCGCTCTATCGCGATGGCTCCAAGCTGAGCCAACCTCTGGCCGCCGCGCTGGTCGAGGATGACGACGAGGCCGCAGATATCCTGGAAAGCGGCACGCCGCAGGAAAAAGCCGTGGTTCTGGCCGAGAAGATCGTCGAGAAGGTCGTCATCAAGGAGGTGATGAAATCCCATCGCACCAAGATGCCGCAGCGCCGCAAGGGCTATACCCAAAAGGCGGTTGTCGGCGGGCACAAGGTCTATCTGCGCACCGGTGAATATGAGGATGGCAACCTCGGCGAGATTTTCATCGACATGCATAAGGAAGGCGCAGGCTTCCGCGCGATGATGAACAACTTCGCCATCGCCGTCTCCGTGGGTCTGCAATATGGCGTGCCGCTGGAGGAGTTCGTGGACGCCTTCACCTTCACCAAGTTCGAGCCCGCCGGCATGGTGCAGGGCAACGACTCGATCAAGAACGCCACCTCGATCCTTGACTATGTGTTCCGTGAATTGGCTGTGTCCTATCTCGACCGTACCGATCTGGCGCATGTCAAACCCGAAGGCGCCAGCTTTGACGATCTGGGAAGGGGCGAGGCGGAGGAGGGGATTTCCAACCTCTCCGAAGTGAGCGAAAGCGCGGCTTCGAAATCCCTGGAGGTGCTGAAGCAGATTTCCTCCACCGGTTATCTGCGCAAACGCCTGCCGCAAGAGCTGGTGGTGCTGCAAGGCGGCGGCGCGATGGCTCCGCTGAAGGGCGGCGCGGATCCGGTCTCGGCGCTGCAAACATTGGTGCCGGAAACCTCCGACTCCGTTGCACCGACCGGATTGGATGCGCGCACCAAGGCCAAGATGCAGGGCTACGAGGGCGATCCTTGTGGCGAATGCGGCAACTACACGCTGGTGCGCAACGGCACCTGCATGAAATGCAACACCTGCGGATCGACCTCGGGGTGTAGCTAACGGATCACCGGCGCGCCGCGCCGGTCACGACACCGCATCAAAGCCACCTCGGGGGAAGATGCGCAGGGGATGGAGGCCCAGTGGGTCTCTTTCCCCGACGAAACACAGGGCAAGATCTGCGGGTCGGCCCTGGCATGGATCAAAGGCACATCCCGGGCCTTTGACACCTGTCTGGGGTGGGTGCGCTCACCCCATACGCCGAGAAGGACCAGGCAAGAAAAAACACCGGGCGGTCAATGAGAAGAGCCTGATCGGCGAACCTGACCCCCTCCGATGTGGAGGGGGTCTTTTTCGTTTTATAAGAATACCTTGGCGCAGGACGTGAATGCGGAGGCCCGCCTGCATTCGCGCCGTATGCGCCGCGCCCTATAATCCCGCGTCGCCCCATCTGGCCACAGCTTTGAGCGCGCAGCGATATCCAGTCATAAATTCGTGCGGCTTCGTCACCATCTAGAGGGCAAATCAACGCATTGTTAATCATGATCCGACAGAATGAAGAGGAGGGAATACGGGGCGTTTCACCCCGGGAAACAACGGCGCACAGGCGCCTCATCAAAGGGCGCAAGCCATGTCTTTAACTGCACCGATGAGGTATACTTCCGCAAGCAGCGCCCGGTTGATTTCTGTGCTGTTGGGATTGGCAGCAGGCACGGTGCAGGCGCAGGATCAAAGCTGGTCCCGGCGTTTTCTTGCACCGGTGGATTTTGACGAGCGCACCGCCGGCGCGCAGATGATTACACCCCATCAGGCGATGGCAGCGCAGCCGCGCAGCGATGCTGTCGCCGTGCCAATGACGGCTGCGACCTCTGACCCTGCAACTGTACCGGGTCTTGGCGAGAGCTTGGGCGATTTTTCCGCCGTTTCAAACGCCGTTTCGAACACTGATGCGCAGCCGCTCTCCCTTCGCAGTCCGACGCTGATCGTTTCGCCCGGCGCCATCACCTTCGCCGGTCTTGTGGCCGCACCGGAGATTGGCTCCGCTGCCGGGCAGGCGACCAGCTATGCCATCGGGATCGGCTGGGATATGGCGGTGACGCCGCAACTGCATCTGCGTGGCAGCCTGCTGAGCGGAGAAGACGAGAACGGGCAATATTCCCTTTCGCCCGAGTACCGACAATTGGCGCTCACCGCCTCCTTTCGGTTCTGACCCCATCAGGGCTTGGCCGGAGAACACAATCGTGCTATCGTCAAGTCATGGCGTATTCTGAAACCCTCATTACCATCTGTATTGCCTGCTGAATTTCAGCGGGCTGGTTTCTGTCGTTCCCTTCCATGTGACAAGTTGCTAAGCCCGCGCTGCGCGCAGTGCTGTTGGTCCCTGTGAACTATGGGCTGACCTGCCGGGCCGACTTGCTGTCGAAGGAGCTGACATGACGACGATCAAACTGCACAACACCAAGAGCCGGACGAAAGAGGCCTTTGCGCCGATTGATCCCAACAATGTGCGGATGTATGTCTGCGGCCCGACCGTTTATGACCGGGCCCATATTGGCAACGCGCGCCCGGTTGTGGTCTTTGACGTGCTGTTTCGCTTGTTGCGCCATGTCTACGGCGCCGATCACGTGACCTATGCGCGCAATTTCACCGATGTGGATGACAAGATCAACGCCCGTGCCAAAGAGAGCGGGCGCCCGATTTCCGAGATCACAGCCGAGACCTCGCAGTGGTTTCTCGACGACATGGGGGCGCTTGGCGCGCTGGAGCCCACCCATATGCCGCGCGCAACGGCCTATATCCCGCAGATGATCGCCATGATCGAGGAGCTGATCGCCAAGGGACACGCCTATGCGGCCGAGCGCCATGTGCTCTTTGCGGTGGACAGTTGGAAAGAGGGCTATGGCCAGCTGTCCGGTCGTTCGGTCGATGATATGATCGCAGGCGCCCGGGTCGAGGTCGCCCCATACAAGAAAAACCCGATGGATTTTGTGCTGTGGAAGCCCTCCTCCGAGGATCTGCCGGGATGGGACAGCCCCTGGGGGCGCGGGCGTCCGGGCTGGCATATCGAATGCTCGGCCATGAGCTATGATCTCCTGGGAGAGAGCTTCGACATCCACGGCGGCGGCAATGATCTGATGTTCCCGCACCATGAAAACGAGATCGCCCAGAGCTGCTGCGCTCATCCCAAGGGAGACTTCGCACGCTATTGGATGCATAACGAGATGTTGCAGGTCGAGGGCAAGAAAATGTCCAAGTCGCTGGGCAATTTCTTTACCGTGCGGGACCTGCTGGAGAAGGGTGTGCCGGGCGAGGTGGTGCGCTTTGTCTTCCTCAGCACCCATTACCGAAAGCCGATGGACTGGACCGAGAGAAAGGCCGCTGAGGCCGAGGCCACGTTGCGCAAGTGGCGTGCGCTGACGGCGGGCATCGAACCCGCCGCCAGCGCTGCTGCCGCGGTCATTGACGCGCTGGCAGATGATCTGAATACCGCTGGTGCAATCGCTGAGATGCATAAATTGGCAACCTCGGGCGACGCCGCCGGTCTGCTGGCTTCGGGGCAGCTGTTGGGCTTGCTGACAGCAGACCTGGCGGGGTGGGAGGTTCAGAACGTTGATCTTGCTCCCCTTGCAGAGAAGCTCGCCGGGCTGCGCGCAGCCGCGATGGAGACGAAGGATTTCTCCGCCGTTGATACAATGAAGGCCGCGCTGCTTGCGGCGGGGGTCGAGGTGCGCATGTCCAAGACCGGTGTAGACCTCATGCCCGGTGCCGATTTTGACGCTGCCAAACTGGAGGGGCTGTGATGACCGAGAGGCTCTATCTCTACGACACCACCCTGCGTGACGGGCAGCAGACCCAGGGCGTGCAGTTTTCCACCTCGGAAAAGAAGCAGATCGCTCAGGCGCTTGATGCTCTCGGCGTGGATTATATCGAAGGCGGCTGGCCCGGGGCGAACCCCACCGACAGCGCCTTTTTCGACGAGGCCCCCGCCACCCGCGCCAAGATGACCGCCTTTGGCATGACCAAACGGGCAGGGCGCTCCGCCGCCAATGACGAGGTACTGGCCGCGGTGATGAACGCCGGAACCGGCTCGGTCTGTCTGGTGGGCAAGTCCCATGATTATCATGTGACGGCGGCGCTTGGGATCTCGCTGGAGGAAAACCTCGACAATATCGCCCAATCCATCGCACATATTGTCGGGCAGGGACGTGAGGCGCTGTTTGACGCGGAGCATTTCTTTGACGGCTACAAGGCCAATCCTGACTATGCGCTGGCGGCCTGCCGGGCGGCGCTGGAGGCCGGGGCACGCTGGATTGTTCTATGTGACACAAATGGTGGCTGCCTTCCCAGCGAGGTACATCGCATTGTCGGCGAGGTGATCGCGGCGGGGCTTCCCGGCGATCATCTGGGCATCCACACCCATAACGACACCGAAAACGCCGTGGCCTGCTCGCTTGCCGCCGTCGAGGCTGGCGCGCGGCAGGTTCAGGGCACGCTGAACGGTCTGGGCGAACGCTGCGGCAACGCCAACCTGACCACATTGATCCCGACGCTGTTGCTCAAGGAGCCCTATGCCAGCCAGTTCGACATCGGCGTAGATCTGGCCGCGCTGGAGCGGCTCACCAGTATCAGCCGCATGCTGGACGAGATCCTGAACCGGGTGCCGCAGAAACAGGCGCCCTATGTGGGGGCCTCCGCCTTTGCCCATAAGGCCGGGTTGCATGCCAGCGCGATCCTGAAAGATCCCTCCACCTATGAGCATATCGAACCGCGGCTGGTTGGCAACGCCCGGGTGATCCCGATGTCGAACCAGGCGGGGCAGTCCAATCTGCGCAAACGTCTGGCCGAGGCGGGGCTTCAGATCGAGAAGGGCGACCCGGCGCTGGGGCGCATCCTCGACCGGGTGAAGATCCGCGAATCCGAGGGCTATTCCTACGACACCGCGCAGGCCTCCTTTGAGCTGCTGGCGCGCGAGGAGCTGGGCCAGATGCCCGAGTTCTTTGAAGTGAAGCGTTACAAGGTCACGGTGGAGCGGCGAAAAAACAAGTACAACAAGATGGTCAGCCTCTCGGAGGCCGTGGTGGTGGTCAAGGTCGATGGCAACAAGCTGCTCTCGGTCAGCGAATCGCTGGACGAGACCGGCAGCGACCGCGGGCCGGTCAATGCGCTCGCCAAGGCGCTGCGCAAGGATCTGGGGCGCTATTCGCAGATGCTGGATGATATGCGGCTTGTCGATTTCAAGGTGCGGATCACCCAGGGCGGCACCGAAGCGGTGACCCGCGTGATCATCGACAGCGAAGACGCCAGCGGCCGGCGCTGGTCCACGGTGGGCGTCAGCGCCAACATAATAGATGCCTCCTTTGATGCGCTGCTTGACGCGATGAACTGGAAGCTGTTGCGCGACGCGGCAGAGGCAGCGGATGCAGTTTGACGACGACCTGATCGCCTGCGCCGAAACCGTCCAGAAGAGCGACCCCAACCGCTTTATGGCGGCGATGGCGGCCCCGGTTGAGGCGCGCCCGCTGTTGTTCGCGCTTTATGCCTTTAACGTCGAGATCTCGCGCGCGCCCTGGGCCAGCCAAGAGAGCATGATCGCCGAAATGCGGGTGCAATGGTGGCGCGATATCGGTGCGGAAATCACCGCAGGCGGGCCGGTGCGGCGGCACTATGTCGCCACGCCGCTGGCCCGGCTGGTGAACCACGAGGCCGCACAGGTGATCGACGCCATGGCCGAGGCGCGCCGCTGGGATATCTACCGCGAGCCGTTTGAAGATGACGCTGCGCTGGACGCCTATATCGACGCAACCGCTGGCGGCCTGATGTGGATGGCGGCGGCCTCGATCGGCGCGGCTCAGGACCGCGTGGTGCGCGATTACGCCTATGCGGCGGGGCTCGCCAATTACCTCTCAGCGGTGCCGGAGCTGGAAGCACAAAAGCGCATACCCTTGCTGGATGGCTCCAGCGCCGGGGTCCGGGCCCTGGCGGAACGGGGCTTGGACCGGCTGTCAGACGCGCGGCGCGCGCGCGCCTTGATCTCGCCAGGCGCGCGTCCGGCATTGTTGGCCGGATGGCAGGCAGAGGCGATTTTGAAACAGGCCAGGGCGGAGCCTCAGCGCGTTGCCGCCGGCGCCCTGGGCGTGAGCGAATTTCGCAAACGCCTGTCGCTGATGTGGCAGGCCGGAACCGGGCGCTGGTGATCGGCTCAGGCGGTTTCCGCCTCGGGTTTCAGCACAAACCACAGCAACGCTCCGCCCGCCAGCACCAGGAAGGGCGCCATCGCCATATTGACCGCCGACCAGCCCTCGACCGGGTTGCCGCCGGAGCAGTTCATCAACCCGCCTGAGGCCAGGGATGCCACGGTCACACCGCCAAAGACCATCAGGTCATTGAGCCCCTGCATCCGGCCGCGCTCATAGGATTCATGGGCGCCCGCCAGCATGGTGGTTGCACCGATAAAGCCAAAGTTCCAGCCCAGCCCCAGCAGGATCAGCGCGATAAAGAAGTTTTCGATCTCAACACCTTGCAGCGCGACAGCCCCGGCGGCCGCGAGGATCACCAGACCGGCGCCAACCACCTTCTCCACCCCGAAACGCGCGATCAGATGGCCGGTAAAGAAGGACGGCACATACATCGCCAAGACGTGGCTGGTCACGATATCGGCGGCGTTATTTTGCGAATAGCCACAGCCGACCACGGCCAGCGGTGTCGAGGTCATCACCAGGTTCATCAGCGCGTAGGACACCATCGCGCAAATCACCGCCACCGCGATTTTTGGCGTCTTGATCAGCTCCATACGGCTGCGGCCCTTGGGCGCATCCTCGGACGGGGCGACCGGACGGGGAATTTTCAGAAAGGCAAACAACCCGACGCCCAGGATATTGACCGCGATCACCGCCATATAGGTGCCGAGGAACGGAATCACAAAAGCCTGGCTTGTCAGTTTCACCAGCTGCGGACCAATGACAGCCGCCAGCAAGCCCCCCGCCATGACGTAGGAAATCGCCTTGGGCCGGAATTCATCAGAGGCGGTATCGGCGGCGGCGAAACGGTAAAATCCCTGCGCGCTCATGTACAAACCTGTGAGCAAACTTCCCCGAAGGAACACCGGGAAGGAGCCAAGATAGAGCCCATATCCCCCAATCAGACCGCCAAGCGCGCCCCCGGCAGCCCCCAGCGCAAAGCCGGCCGAGCGCCCGTAGCGCTGCATGATCGCAGAGACCGGCGTCGCCGAGAGCATCGAGCCCGCAACAATCAGCGAGATCGGCAGCGTCGCGAGACAGGGGTTGGTCGCCAGCGACTGCCCCGCAAGCCCGCCGACGATGAAGATCATCGGCATCTGCGCGCCCAGGAAAGCCTGTGCGAGCACGAGAATCAAAACATTGCGCTTGGCAATCTGGTCGTTCGGGGCGTGAGCGGTCATAGTCATGGCAATTGCGTAAACCTGAACAGGTGAAGGAACAAGCGGCGTGATATGCCTTGATACAATTTCAAGTCGAGCGGTCTGATGGGCGCTGGCCGCATCATCCAGACGCCCGATTGCGTGGCCGAGGGCGCGGCATGGCTTGCCGCGCAGGATCCGCGCTTTGCCACCGCATTGGAGCTGACCGGTCCGTTGCCCCTGCGCCGCAAGCCTGATGGCTTTGCGCAACTGCTGAGCGCGATCGTCAGCCAGCAGGTCTCGGTCGCCTCGGCCAATGCGATCTGGACCCGGCTCAAGGCGGCAAAGCTCACCGGTCCGCGCAAGATCCTCTGGGCCAGTGACGAGGATCTGCGTGCAGCTGGGCTCAGCCGTCAGAAGATCCGCTACGCCCGCGCGTTGGCCGAGGCCCGTATTGATTTCAAAGCCTTGCGCGATGTTCCTACAGCGGATGTCATTGCCGAGCTGACCCAGGTATCCGGCATCGGCATCTGGACCGCCGAAATCTACGCGATGTTTTCACTGGGCCATGCGGATGTCTTTGCCCCCGGCGATCTGGCGCTTCAGGAAAGCGCGCGGCTGCTGTTTGATCTGCCCGAGCGTCCCAAGGAACGCGCGCTGCGCGAGATGGCTCAGGCCTGGTCGCCCTGGCGCTCTGTTGCGGCGCGGCTCTTGTGGGCCTATTACCATGTGGCAAAGGACAGGGAAGGGATCCGATGACTCGTGTTTTGACGGCCGGCCGCAAAGAGCCGCTCTCCGGTGATATCCGCTCGGCGGTGGTATTTGTGCATGGCTACGGGGCCAATGGCGCCGATCTTCTGGGGCTGGCGGATCCGCTGGCGGAGCATCTGCCGGACACATTGTTCGTGGCGCCCGACGCGCCCGAATCCTGCGCGGGCGCGCCGATGGGCTTTCAGTGGTTCCCGATTCCGTGGATTGATGGCTCCTCCGAGGAAGAATCAATGCGCGGCATGATGGCGGCGGTGGATGACCTCAACGCCTTTCTCGATGCGTTGATGGTGGACGAGGACTTGCTGCCCGAACAGGTTGTTTTGTTTGGCTTTTCCCAGGGCACCATGATGTCGCTGCATGTCGCCCCGCGCCGCGAGGATCCCGTCGCCGGGATCGTTGCCTTCTCGGGCCGCTTGCTGTCGCCGGAAACCTTCAGCGACGAGGTGGTGAGCCGCATGCCGGTACTACTGGTGCATGGCGATCAGGACGATGTGGTGCCGCCGCAATCGCTGCCTGCCGCCGCAGAAGCGCTGCAAGAGGCCGGGTTTCAGGACGTCTTTGCCCATGTCATGAAAGGCACCGGCCACGGCATCGCGCCGGACGGGCTGAGCGTGGCACTGGCATTCATGCGCGACAAGCTGAGCTTGTAACCTCAACGGTTTGATTTTGAACGCGGTTTACGGCGTGGTGACATCGGTTTCGCCGCGCCGTTTTCAACTGTTTTTGCCGCCGTTTTGCGTGGCGCGGCTTTGGCTGTCGCCTTGCGGCGCGGCGGTTTCAACGAGGGTTTCGGCGGGCCTGGAACACGCGGCGCCTCCAGATCGTCCCATTGGCCTTGCGCCAGCCCCTCCAGCGTCCAGGCCCCGATGGCCGCGCGGATAAGACGCAGGGTCGGATAGCCGATCACCGCCGTCATCCGGCGCACTTGCCGGTTCTTGCCCTCGGAGATTTTCAACTCCAACCAGCTGGTTGGCACCGATTTGCGCTCCCGGATCGGCGGGGTTCGCGCCCAGAGCCCCTCTGGCTCCGCAATCAAACGCGCCTTGGCCGGGCGTGTTTTTCCGTCTTTCAGGTCAATACCTTGCCGCAGCTTGTTCAGGTCCTCGTCAGCGGGGATGCCTTCGATCTGCACCCAATAGGTTTTCTCCAGCTTGTGCTTGGGATCGCTGATCCAGGCTTGCAGGCGGCCATTGTCCGTGAGCAACATCAAACCCTCGCTGTCGCGATCCAGACGGCCCGCGGGATAGACGCCGGGACAGTCGATATAGGCGCTGAGCGTCGGGCGCGGGCTGCCCTCGCTGCCCTGATCCGTGAATTGCGGCAGGACATCAAAGGGTTTGTTGAAGCGGATCAATCGGGCCATGGCAGAGGTCCTAAGCCGCTGGCCCCGCTGGCGCAAGCACCGTTGCAAGGGCGTGCCCTCCGGGGGCGATGCGAGTTGCCTAAAAATGCAGCTGTGGATAACTGTCACGCTGCTGTAACGAAAGCATCCTATGTCACACGATATCTGGTGACGCATTGGGGCTTGTCAGCTCTCTACCACGAGATATAGTTATCATATGCTGGGGCGGGTTCCCCGCTCTGGTGCCGCATGAGGCAAGCAGGGCGAGGAAGACGTTTATGGACGGAGACTTCAGGACTGAATTCGTAAGGGAGCCGGGCGCTCTGAAACAGCATCCGGCGCTGGTGCTTAACGCGGATTATCGTCCCTTGTCATATTACCCTTTGTCGCTGTGGTCCTGGCAGGACGCGGTCAAGGCCGCCTGGCTGGATCGGGTCGCCATCGTGGCGGAATATGACGAGGTGGTGCATAGTCCGAGCACCGAAATTCGAATACCGTCGGTTGTGGTACTCAAGGATTATGTCAAACCCCAAAAGCGCGTGGCCTTCACGCGCTTTAATTTATTCTTGAGGGATGAATTCTGCTGCCAGTATTGCGGCGCGCGGGGGGATCTGACCTTTGACCACGTGGTGCCACGGGCCGCAGGCGGTGTGACCAGCTGGGAGAATGTGGTTGCGGCCTGCTCCCAATGCAATCTGAAGAAGGGCTCCAAGCCGCTGCACCGTGCCGGCATGTCCTTGCGCAAGCCACCCCGCCGCCCCGGTGCCGAGGAGCTGCGCAACACCGGGCGGAAATTCCCGCCCGGCTTCCTGCATGAAAGCTGGATGGATTACCTTTATTGGGACAGCGAGCTGGAGGCCTGAGCCCCGCCGGGCGAGGTCAGGGTTTCGCCCGCTGCACCATGCCAAAGAGATCACGCGGATCGTCCGGGTCCGCCAACATATCCAGATCGACAAAATAATCGGTGTCCTTGATCCGGTCGCGGATGTAGCGCAGGGCCGAGAAATCCTCGATCGCGAAGCCAACGCTGTCGAAGAGGGTGATCTGGCTTCTGTCACGGCGTCCTGTCTTGCGGCCCGCGATCATCTCCCAAATCTCGGTGACGGCGAAATCCTCGGGCATCTGCTGAATTTCGCCCTCGACACGCGTCTGGGGCGGATATTCGACAAAGACCTCGGCACGTTCCAGGACCCCCGGCGCCAGTCCCGTCTTGCCGGGACAACCCCCGCCGATCGCGTTGATATGCACGCCGCTGCCGACCATGTTGTCGCTGAGGATCGTCGCGCATTGCTTGTCGGCGGTACAGGTGGTGAGGATCTGCGCGCCCTCGATCGCCTCTTCGGGCGTGTTGCACTTGGTGACGTTCAGGCCAAGCCCCGCAAGGTTTTGCGCACATTTGGCGGTCGCGGCGGGGTCCTTGTCATAAAGACGCACGGATTTGAGGCCGAGAATGGCCTTCATCGCCAGGGTCTGGAACTCCGATTGCGCGCCATTGCCGATCATCGCCATGGTATCCGCACCTTTGGGCGCGAGGTGTTTTGCCACCAGCGCCGAGGTCGCCGCCGTGCGCAGCGCGGTCAGCAGCGTCATCTCGGTCAGGAGCACCGGATAGCCGGTATAGACATCCGCGAGCAGGCCAAATGCGGTGACGGTCTGCAACCCCTCCGACGTGTTCTTGGGGTGGCCGTTGACGTATTTAAACCCATAAGCCTCGCCGTCCGAGGTCGGCATCAGCTCGATCACTCCGACGTCGGAATGGCTGGCGACGCGCGGGGTCTTGTCGAAGAGCTCCCAGCGTTTGAAATCGGCCTCGATATAGCTGGCAAGATCGCGCAGCATATCCTCTATGCCAAGGTGATGAATGAGCCGCATCATATTGTCGACACTGACAAAAGGCACGAGCGCTTTGCTGGAAGGTTGGGTCATGTCGCGTCTTTCATATGATCATGTGGTGTAGCTGAGCGTGGGGCGGTCGAACACCCGGCGCCCCAGCGCAGAGGCGCAGAGATCGACCATCAGATGGGCGGTGCGGCCACGCTCGTCGAGGAAGGGATTCAGCTCTACCAGATCCATCGAACTCATCAGCCCGGAGTCATGCAGGATCTCGCAGACCAGATGCGCCTCGCGCACGGTGGCGCCGCCCGGAACCGTGGTTCCGACGGCGGGGGCGAGGCTGGGGTCGAGAAAGTCCACATCCAAAGACACATGCAGCAAGCCGTTTTGCGCCGCGACATCTTTCAGAAACGCGGTCAGCGGACGCACGATGCCATTCTCGTCGATGTCGCGCATGTCGTGGCGTCGAATGCCAACCTGCTCCATCGCGGCGCGTTCGGCCGGATCAACCGACCGCAGGCCGATCATGCAGACGTTTTCCGGCGGCACCGGATGGGGCACCTGCGGAAAGCCGGGAAACGCCGCGCGATTGGTGAAATAGCTCACCGGGGTGCCATGGATATTGCCAGAATCGCTGCTCTCCAGCGTGTGGTAATCGCTATGGGCATCCAGCCAGAGCACGAATTGCGGCCGTCCCAGTGCAGCCGCATGGTTGGCCACCCCCCGCACGGTGCCAAGCGCCAGCGCGTGATCGCCGCCCAGAAAGATCGGCAGGCCGCGCGCCATTGCGGATTCCGCCGCCTCCGACAGGCTCTCTGTCCAGGCGCGGGTCAGGTTGGGTTGATGCAGCTTGCCGCCCTCCACATCCTGCGCATGCGGCGCGGGGCGGATATTGCCGAGATCCTCGACAGTATGTCCGAGCCCCTCCAACGCGGCGGCCAGCCCGGCGGTGCGATAGGCGTCCGGCCCCATGAGGCAACCGGTACGGCGCTTGCCGCTATCGACGGGCGCCCCAACAAGAAGACAGTGACGGATAGACATAGATGCGGCTCCAATACAGCTATTCCCAGAATGTTCCGCCGTTTTGAGGTGGAAAACAGCGTTCATTTTGCACATAGTGCGCAATGAACGCTCAAAACGGATCAACGCATGGACAAAACGGATGAACGGCTTCTGGCGGCCTTACGCCACGACGCGCGCAGCTCTCTTTCTGATCTGGCGCTCCAGCTGAATTTGTCACGCACCACGGTGCGCAGCCGAATCGAACGGCTGCAAGCGCGCGGCGATATCATCGGCTTTACCGTGGTTCTGAAGGAGGACGTGCTGCGTGATCCGGTGCGCGGCTTGATGATGATCGGCATCGAGGGGCGCGGCACCACGCGGATCACCCGACAGCTGCAAGGCCTGCCGGAGGTGCGCGCCATTCACACCACCAACGGGCGCTGGGATCTGATTGTGGAGCTTGGCACCGAAACGCTGGAAACCCTGGACGAAGCCCTGGCCAAGATCCGCATGTTCGAAGGTGTGGTGAGCAGCGAGACCAATCTGCTCCTGGCGACCAAGAAGGACAGCCGGGTGTAGAGGGCAGGGCGCCTCCGCCTTGCCCCGGAAGTGTGTCCGACGTCCGACCTTAGCCGCGTCGTGAATGGCGCGCCGCCGCAAACCAGATGGCCGCCAGCGCCAGCGAGATCACCGCGTTCCATCCGGCCATGGAGAGGCCGAACATCTGCCAGGCGATCTCGTCCCAGCGCACCAGCGGCGCGTTCATGATCTGGTTCATCAACTCGTCGGCGCTCAGCCCGCTGATCGGACCGGAGGTACAGGTGGTCGGCCCGGGCCACCAGCCTTGTTCCACCCCCGCATGAAATGCGCCAATGCCGGCTGAGGTCAGCGCGGCCAGGGCACCAAGATAAGGCAGGAATGCACCGGGGATCAGCAGCGCAAGCACGCCGATGCCGATCGCAACCCCATGGGGGTAGCGCTGCCAGAGACACATTTTGCAAGGCGCCATATCGCCAATATACTGAAACCCAAAGGCCCCCAGCAGCAGCGCTGCGGAGCCCGCCGCCGCCAGAAGAACAAGAAATCGACTGAATGTCATAGATACCTCAGCAGTAGAAAGCTGCCAAAGAGCAGCACGCAAAAGACGGTAAAGATCAGGCCAAGCCGTTTTTCAATGAACACCCGCACCGGCGCGCCGAATTTCCACAACAAACCGGCCACCAGAAAAAACCGCAGCGCCCGCGCCAGGATCGAGGTCGCCAGGAAGGTGAGGATCGGCATGCCGGTCCAACCCGACATGATGGTAATGACCTTGTAGGGAAAGGGCGTGATCCCCGCGACCAGCACAGCCCAGAAGCCAAAGTCGTTAAAGCGCGAGTTGAACTCAGCCATCTTGTCGGCCTTGCCCAGCGATTCGAGGATCGGCTGGCCGATGCTGTCATAAAACACCGCGCCGATCAGGTACCCGAGCATGCCTCCGGCAACAGAGCCCGCAAGCGCGACCAGTGCAATCAGCCAGGCGCGCGAGGGGCGGGCCAGGATCATAGGGATCATCAGCACATCGGGCGGGATCGGAAAGATTGAGCTTTCCACAAAGGATACAGCAGCCAGCCACCACAAAGCGTGGGGATGATCCGCAAGAGCCATGGTCCGGTCGTAAAGGGGGCGCAACATCTCGGGGTCAATTATCCTGTCGGAGATCGTTCAAGATCAGGTCGCATGGCACCATCCGGGCGTCAACTCAACACTGATCCCTGTGGCGCATTTCTGCACTCTTGCGTGATTTTGCCTCTGGACCTTATCGTCGCGCAACGCTAGGAAACGGCGCAGGCCCAAGTGGCGGAATGGTAGACGCAGGGGATTCAAAATCCCCCGATGGAAACATCATGTCGGTTCGAGTCCGACCTTGGGTACCATCGCAAAGCATTGCTTTCGCTTGAGAAAACCGCCGGTCGCAAGATCGGCGGTTTTTCTTTGGGCGACGTGTGTCCCGGTGTTACCCACACGTGATACCCACAGTCACGTTCCGTTCTTGTTCTGGTCCCGACGCTTCTGTGCAGTGCGGCTGAGCTTCTTTCGACTTGCTTTCTTTCGATAGTAGGCGACCATTTCAGCACTCTGCCCCGTAACCGCCTGGATCTCGGCATCAGTCGCGCCAGCCTCAGCCAGTTCGATAATCGCGAGCTTTCGGAGGCCATGGAGGGTGTACGATTTGGCCTCTTCACCCAAACTCTTGCGCCAAGACGCGAACTGTTTCTGAACCGCATCATACCCGAGGGGTTGCGTCAAATTCCGAGCCATGAGGTGCGCGCCGGCCTTCTGCAATCCGCTGATGTAGAAGCGTAGGGATTCGGGACAGTATATCTCGAAAGACTGATCGCCCTTTTCGTCGGTGACCGTCATGTATGATCCTGCAAACTGGTCGAAGCGCATGGATACCGCCGCGCTGGGACGCTGACCAGTTCCTCGAAGGACATACACGGCGGTTTTGACAGCCGGTGGCGCGTTCTCCGCGGCTTTGACCATCCACTCCGGCCACGGTTCGAATGGCCGACTGACACCATAAAGATCGAAACCGGAGGCTGGGTTTTCCCCGAGGGGCCAGTCCTGTTTGTTCTTGGCGTAATTCCACAGCAGAGAAACGATCTGGATCCGCCAATCAGCCTTGCGCGGTGTCTCCGCAAGTTTGCCATGCACAGACCGCAAACCCTTGCGAGTGGTGTTTCGCATTTCCTTGCCGGCATTCTTGTCTAATAGACTATCCATTTCTCGGCGGTAGCTACGCTTGGTCCCATCTGCCAGCCGCTTTTGAACTTTGGGGTCCTCTCGCCATAGCCTCACGATCTCGCCCCAAGTATGCTTGGCGGGTCGCTCCTGTGCCTCATGCCTGCCACTGGCACATTGCCAATACAGATCATCGAGGCGCTGCGGGTCGCCTTGCCAATCAAGCGTGATCGTCTTTTCCTTGCGCTTTCCTGCCTCAGTCCACGTCACCCTATAGAGGGCCATCCAGGCAGTTCCGCGTCGGTTCAGCTTCCACTTGAGTTTGGGCTTGGTTAACCGGGGCTTTGGCGGTTTCATTCCATGTCTTCACTTTGTGGCTTGTCGGCGGATCCATTGAGAATTGCCAATAGATCGCCAGACCGCCAGCGCTCGATGCCGTCGGCCAATCGCACTGGCGCAGGTAGCGCGCCGTTGTTCACCAAGCTACGAAATTTCGAGACCGAAAGATCAAGATATGCAGCGGCATTGGCCTCGCGCAGGGCGGCAGGTGCAAAGCTTACCATGGGCAAGTCTCCTTAGGCGTTTCAGTTGACGCAGATCGCATAGACTTCGATCGAACTAAGCCGCAGCTGCGGCATGTCGTGCGGATGCCTCATCGCCCCATTGATGGGCGGCGGCCTGCATCATTCCGGGAAAGGAGCGGCTTCGGAGGCGCGCGCGCTCAGCGCTGGGCGGCAGGCGGTGGATGCGACTCCACTCCTTCCAGGCCTCTGAGCCCCGCTCAGGCTCAATAAGGTGGTCGGTAGCAACTAAGGGGGAGAGGCCCCGCAGATACCATCCCGTTGCCTTGTAGATCGGCTCGCCGAACCAAAACGGCTGCACAAGGTGCGGTTCTGGCAAGTCGGTGGGCATTCGATCTTTGGCAAGGTCGTTCATAACCGGGTTTTCGATAGCTACCCGATCAATTGGAGCGCGCCAACAAGCAGTGAAGATGCTGACGCCCTCCTCGAACTCGTTGCGCATATCTTGCCAGGTCTTTCCCTTGGGGAGCTGACGGGGCCGTGTCCACTTGCCGGGGCCGCTCATCCATCGGCGTCCAGAGCGGCAAAGGCGTGTGCAGGGCGGGTGCATCACGGTCAAAAGATCCCAGCCCTCGTCAAGGATGCCGTCGCGAATGTCGCAGCGGATATGTCGGTTCGAGCCATCCTCTGCCGCTTCAATGTCGCAAGACCATACGTCGTGGCCACGGGCCTCAAAGGCGCGCCGGGCGATGCCGCTGGTTTCACAACCGATCAGAATCTTTGCCATGTGGATCACCTTTGTAATTTTGCCCGGGGCGCGCTTGTTTGCGTGAGTGGCGGAGACAGCCCCGGCCGCTGTGGCCAAAGCCACAGGGTGTGAGAAAGGGACGGGGAGGCAGAACTCCCCGTCAGTTCGTAGTAGGCAGGTTTCACGCCTCGACGGGGATCTTGTCTGGCGCTGGGCATTGGCCGTTAAAGGGGCAATCTGGGCGACCGTCGGTCGCGCGCTTGGTGACGCGGTCTTTGGCCGTCTTGATCCAAAGCGAAATCGCCTGCCCCCTTGTGGGAGCGTCGACGCGGATGCCGAGCAACTCCACCATCCAGAGCATTTCCTCATAAACCCAAGGGTCATGATCAGGGCGCCAGATGTTGCCGCCAAGATCACGAAACGTGCGGGCGCGGTCGAGTAGAGGCGTTGCGTTGAGCGTCTGTGCGGCAGTGTAAGGAGTCATGCTGTCTCTCGGGAAAATGCGCGGGCGGCGTGCAATTTGGAGGATTGAACCGCCCGCGCCCGATCCGCACCGCAAGACGGGTGCGAAACCTCTGGAATGCGCGGCAAAGCCAATCCTCAAATCCTTGCCGCGTTCTGTATCAGGGTGGGGCGGGTGGTGCCCGTGGGGGTTGCCCGATATGCGCCGCGCAGGTCGCAAAGAACGGAGGGGCGTTTCGGGAACGCCGGGCGCTACGCCGCATGGCGGCGGTGCGGCAGGATACCCCGTTCATCCATGATCGCGCGGACCTTCTGGCCGACACGATCCAGAACCATATCGGTCGGTTCTGGTGTGGGCGCTGGGCGTTCAATAAGATGCTGGGGACGCAAGCGCGCAGGGTTGAAGCCCTGGCCGCGCGCCGCCTTCATCGTGGCCCATGCGGATGTGAACAGGTGGATTTCGTCGAGGTGCTCCTCGGGCGAGCCGGCGATCTGTCGAGCGGTTTGGGTAAGGTCTTGCATTCAATCCTCCATCGGTTGATGAAGTGACCGTAATGGGGTAAAATTACCCCGTCAAGGTGCCCGGGGTAAAAAAACCCCACTCGATGCTTGCAGACTCATCAAGAGCCGGGGTGGGCTGTTCCAGCCCTGAGCTGACCTTCCCGCAGAAGCCCTGCAACGTCAGATTCTGGATCTGATGGAAACGCCGCGACATCAACCGTGTTGCCAGTGATCAAATTAGCATACATATTGCGAACCGCACGCTTAATGGGTCTGTAAGCATGAAGCGAATGGGAAATAACCCTGAGCTTTTCGTAGTGCCGACATAGAAGTTTCGCGGTATTTTACACACGAGGGCCGTCACGCTTACCTCGACAAAACCAATGTTCAGGACATCTAGAGGAATATCTCTTCCTCCAGTAACCGCCAGAATTAATGAAAGAGAAGAAAAGAATGACTCTAATTTATGCAACTAGAGAGAAGGCGCAAATATCATTTTTTTCTGATACCAAATCCACTGACCCACTGGACGTGAAGGCCGACAATTTCTCAAACTTTACCCTCAAGGTGTTGCCAATTTCTTCAGATCTAACAATTGCTTTCGCAGGGGTTGTCAAGTTCGGGTATGAAGCCATTGAACATGTGTATGGTAACGCCTCCGTCGAAGATGTGAAAAAATATCTGTTGGAGTTCCACAAGAATAAACGAAAATCGGTCGATTTCCTGCTAGCTTCACAAAGTGAATTCAAACTTTACAAGATTGCAGATGGTCAAGTTGTTCGACAGAAGCACTCTTGCTGGATCGGCAGCAAGAGTGCATTCGAGAGTTTCCAGGAGGTCAAACATGCTGGTCCCCAAGAGACATTCGACATGCAAATGGGTGTTGTGTGGATGGGTGAAGAGGGGCGGCCCGAAACATCCAATACATACGCCTCAAATCTGGACGCCTTCTTTGAAGTCGTTCTTCAGAATCGAAACGGTGTAGGCGGCTTTGCTTTGCCCTATCTGATAACTCGGCACTATCGAACATTTGGAACGTATCTCAAGTCCTTTCGGAAGCCGCTGAGTGCTAATGAAGTTGGGAGCGAGGGTAGAACGGTAAAATGGCTCTGGAATAAGCCGGATGAAGGGGCATACACTGTGAATTTAGGGGGGAATGAAACGTCATTTTCCTTGCATGTTCCACAGGCAGGGAGAAAAATAACATGGCGGGCACCTGAAAGCTCTATTCCGATGGCAACTGGGTTCGATCTTGGATAGGTAAATCCGGTCACTGAAAAATAACAGTCTGCTCCAGCGTTAAGGTTGACCAATCTCAGAAATTATAAAAAATGCGAACCAATGCAAAAATCTTCTTTAGTGCATTGATTATCCAAGCAGTCAATAAAGGATCCAAGCAGTAGTGCGACTTTGCAAATTTCGCTAACTGCGCATAGCCGCCAAGCAGCTCGATCTAGACGTGACGCATGAAGGGATGTTTCATGCCTTTTTGGCCAAGTCGGCTGGCCAGTGGAGCTGGACCCGAGCTGCCCATTTTAGGCGTATGTTCCAGATATTGTTCGCGCCGGGATTCAATGAGATAAGATGGAATAGGCCGGGTTCGTCTCCGGCCTTTACTTGTTTGACCCACCCCATGCCGTCCTCGTCTTCGCAGACACAGCGATGTCCGATGATGTCCGATGGAACGCTGTCGTGACCGTTTCGGCTGTAAAACAACAAGTCCCTGTCCGAATAAACCGGCTCCATACTGTCTCCCTCAACCTCAACAGCAACGATGCCATGCGGGGACAGGCCTGGAGGGCATTCCACCTGCGGGCCACCACCTTTCGGGTAGGCATCGAACACCGGAACCTGCGCTCCCGCGCCAACTGTGCCCGCGATGGCGATAGTAGGGCGAACAGAGGGGGCGGTATTCCCTTCCAAGAAGCTTTCGAGGCTGGCCCCAAAGGATGCAGCTATGCGGATGGCATCGTCAACGTTGGTTGACTTACTCTTGCCCTGCGAGAGATTTTTGAGTTGCTCATAGGAAACGCCTGCGTCCAGAGCGACCTGTCGCATAGATTTGCCGGTGGTTTTGATCGCCGCAAGAAATGCGTCCCTAAACGTCTGTTGCATGAGGGGTAAATTACCCCATTGTTGAGCGTCGCGCATGGCGTAAAATGACCCTTGACTGATGGGGTAAATAAACCCCATTAAGGGGCATGGAACAGTTTCTCGAAGAGATCACAGCCTATGCGGCTGCTGTTGGCCGAAGCCCGCAGCACATCCTGCGTCAAGCCATCGGCGCCAACTGGCGCCAGTGGAAAGCGTGGAAGGCGGGGCAGTCCAGCCCGACGCTGCACACCGTGGACAAGATCCGCCGCTACATGGCCGACAATCCCGCACCTGCGGACGCACCAGAGGTGGTCGCATGAACCGCCCGCGGCTAACTCTGATTGTGAACAATGATGTGCCATGCGGTGATGATGTGCGTGGCGCTGGGCAAAAGTCTTGGTCAAATCAGTTTGACCCCCACGCCCTAAAGGTCAGCGCGCCTGATCTTTGGTCGTCATACTTCCGTGCACGGTTCCACAGCCCGCGCGAGGTGGCGCTGTTCTGCGATGTATCATTTCAAACCGCACTGAACTGGTGGGGTGCCGTCACAGCCCCCGCCAGTCATATCGCGTTGCTCGTCATGCTGACTGACCCCGGCGCGCCTGAGTTTTTTGCGCAGGCTACCGAGGTGGCGGCATGAGCGGGCTGCGGTCACCTGCGCCGTTTTGCAGCCCAGCCCGAATTTGGGTTTCGCGGCTCAAATCGAAAGCTGCCATGATGCGAGTTGTGCTTGCAGGCCTTCAATGCGCCATTGCCGTGCAGGATCGATTTAATTCCTGCGTCATAGCAGCTGGGACAAAGGTAGTGGACGGGCTCTATGCCTGCGCCCGATTTGTAGACCAGATGCCCAGCGGGCGTTTTCCACAGTTCGTAGCCCTTAAACTTGTCCGTTGCGCGTTTCAGCTCGAGGCACTCCTGCTCAAGTTCGAGTACCGCCTTGCGCAGCGCTATGTTCTGCTCTTGCGCCTCGAGTACCTGTGTTTTCAAGGTTTCGAGGGCACCCGCGATCTCCGGTTCTGGTGTCGCTTGCGGCGTCTGCGCGTTCTTCTCGAGCGCCCGGATAGTTCCGAAGATCGCTTGGATTGTCGTTGCGCCAGAAGTCGTAAGATCCAGCGCGGCTTTCGCGGTGTCCAGCGTGATACCCATCAGCTCGCATCCTTCGCGCGAGAGGTGTACGTGGCCAGCGTCCGTCCTGCCTCGTTTCGAGGGGGCTGGCGCAAATGATTAATGGTTTTGAATGCCGCTCCACGCGGTTCAACAGCTTTCATCCTGCTGTCTCCTGTTCTGTTGGCGGGATGAATGCGCGCGGTGGGGCTGCAACCCCGCCGCGCATCCCACGATTGCACGAACCCCAAGCATCCGGCGATTCGTTTACCTGCGCCTCTGGCGGTTTTTCCATCAATTGCGAACGCGCGCCGGGATACTTCCCCGCTGAACATCACGGGACAGCGGAACACCAAGAACGTGCTGGCGTCAGGACCCGGCGCGGCCTGAGGGTCAATTGGAGCCTGACAAGCACGTTCACCGGGGCGCGGGCGGGCGCCAGAGGCGGGCCACCCCGTCACCGTCAGCTATTCTCAGGAGGTGCCGCCCATGGGTAAGCGCAGCTCTTTCAAACGCCGCAAGAACGATCTGTATCGCACGCCCTGGAACGCGGTCCCGGTCCTTAAGCATCATCTGCCCGCCCGGTTTCGGTTCGCTGAGCCCTGCGCCGGCAACGGCAAGCTGATCGACCATCTGCGGAGGATCGGCGGGGCGTGCGCTGAGGCAGTCGATATCAATCCGGGGCGCGGGGACGTAGGGCAGGGAGACGCCCTGTGTTGGCTGCCCCTGCAACGCCCGCTGCGACCCCTAGATTTCATTATCACCAACCCGCCCTGGTCGCGCGAGATCCTGCATCCACTGATCATGCGTTGCGTTCAGATCAGCCCGACGTGGCTGCTGTTCGATGCGGATTGGAGCCACACCCAGCAGGCAAAGCCCTACCTGCGCCATTGCCGCAAGATCGTCTCGGTCGGGCGGGTCAAATGGATCGAGGGCAGCAAGCACACCGGAAAAGACAACTGCGCCTGGCATCTGTTCACAGCAGAGGACCACGGGCGCACCGAATTTATAGGGAGGGCATGAGCATGAATCCCAGAGAGCAGGCCTGCGCAGCCGTGAAGGCCGCAAAGGAGCGGCGCGACACCCGGCTTGAGAACGCCGCGACGATGCGCGCGCGAGAGATCACACACGGCATCCTGAGAGATCCGCCGAAACCTCAGTCGGCGCGGGATCACCGCGCTTTCACCCTTCGGTTTTGGGCGCAGATCTGGGCGCAGGTCAGGGGGCGGTCATGACGGCCAGGAAAGAGGCATCGGTCAGCATTCGCCGCCGTACCGCATTCTCGACAATCCCGAACGCTCTGATCCGCGACGTGGAGATCTCGCCAGAGGCGCGGCTCCTGCTTTGCTACATCATGTCGTGCAGCGACAGTTGGACGTTCTACGTTTCCGAATGCCAGCGGATTCTTGGCTGCAAAAA
This sequence comes from Phaeobacter sp. HF9A, assembly GCF_011806385.1. Taxonomy (GTDB): domain Bacteria; phylum Pseudomonadota; class Alphaproteobacteria; order Rhodobacterales; family Rhodobacteraceae; genus Epibacterium. Next base: position 43,757 of record NZ_JAATOX010000015.1, read on the forward strand.
AGACAAGTGGCAGCGCATCCGCCGCGAGGTGATCGAGGCGGGCTATCTCCGCGTTCACGCCAGGAACGGCGAAAACGGGCGCTTGGAGGGCTATATCTGGGAAGTGTTCGACGAACCGCAGGCACCAGATGCAGTGTCAGCCGGGGGCAGCGAGCCACAAGATGCGGGGGAAAGCGGAAATCACCGTGAGCCGGAAAAACCGGCTACCGGTGCGCAGCCGGTCGAACCCTCTCACCGTGAGCCGGAAAAACCCGCCCGCCGGTTGACCCCGCCCGCCGGAAAAACCGGCCCCATAAGAAAGAACAACAAACAAAAAGAAAAACAAACAAGTTGCGCGGCTGAACCCGCGCCCACGCTTGATGATTTGTTGAAGGAGTTCGAGCGCGTGTTTCCCAAGCTGGGGACAGCGCAGGCAACTCACAAGGCGATCAGCAAGGCCCTGACCAACGGTGCCACATCTGACCAGATCCTCGACGCTGCCCGCGCCTATGCCGCCGAGCAGCAGGGCAATGATCCGAGGTACATCCGGCGCAGCGAGCGTTTCTTCGCGGATGACTTCTGGCGGGCTTACATCCCGGCCCAGAAATCCACGCCCAGCGCTGACGCGGCTGCATTCGCCGAGCAGTGGGGCAAGACGATCCGTGAGGTTGGCAAGGCTGGTTCCGGGCATTTCATGTTCGGCAAGATCAGCCGCGACACGGTCACCAAGTGCCTCGCCGCCCGTACCGTGACCGCCGAGGACTGCCGTCGCGCTGGGCTCGAGATTTCGGATGCAGACGCACGGGCAATGCTCGAGGTGGCGCAATGAGTGTGCACGCTGATCCTGCCACACACGGGCACCGTTTCGGCGCTGTGGTTGTCACGGTCGACCTTGTGGCCGGTGATTGCATGATCCGTGCCCCGCAACCGTGCAAAGGCCCGGTGTCTACCGTCGAGCGCAAGACGCGGCTCAACACGCTCGATGAGATCTATGCGGCCCATCAAACGCAGAACTGGTTGAGCCGGAAACCACAACAACACCCACATGCCGGAGATATGGCAAGCGCGCTTAAGTTCGCCGGTCAGCTCCTGAAAGCAGAACAGGAAAGGAAGCGCCGTGGTTGACGCATACAAGGAACTGCAAAAGACCCCGGTTGATTTCGCGCTCCTGGCGAAAGCGGCTCAGATCCTCATAGAGGACCAAAAGGCCAGCACGACACATGTGCAGCGGTCTCTCGCCATAGGGTACAACAAAGCATCCCGCCTGATAGAGGCACTCGAGGCGCTGGGCGTGGTGACCGCATCTGATCACGTCGGACGCCGTGAGATCGTCGCCACCGAGGTGCCGGCGCGTCTGTTCGCCATGGCTGCTGACCAGATTGCTGGGCAGAAGGTTACCCACATGCGGGAGACCGCCGAAGACCGCACCGTCAGGGAGAATGCCGAGGATAACGCCTATCGGGCCAATGCGACTGAGCTGCGCCAATTCGTCGAACGGTTCGAGCGCCTGGACGAAGAGAAGAAGGCCATTGTCGAGCAACAGAAAGAGGTCATGGCAGAGGCCAAGGGGCGTGGATACGACGTCAAGGTGCTGCGCAAGCTGATTGCCCTGCGCAAGCGCGATGAAAACGATATCGCCGAGGAAGAGGCGGTACTCGATATGTACAAAGAATGTCTGGGCATGGGGTGACCATCATGACCGCACAGCCCCTCAAGAACATCACCCGTGAAACGCTTGCTCCGCTATGGGCTCGCGAGGATATCCCAACAGAACGCATTGCCCAGGCGCTGGGCGTGACCCGGCAGGCGGTCAGCTCCAAGGCGCGCACACTTGGTCTGCCCAGCCGCGCGAAAGTGCGCAAACAGCTCTGTGACAACGAGACGTTTCGCCGGATGTGGCTCGCCGGGGTCAACTCGACAGAAATGGCGCAGCATTTCGGACACTCGCACCGCTCTGCGATTGGATCACGTGCCGGCGTCATGGGCTTGCCGCGCCGGTCGCGCAGCACCGACACGGGCAAAACAGGAGGGTGGGTTCAGACAATCTCGCTCGCGCAGTTCTTCGAGCAGGATCTTCGAGAACGAATGGAGGCAGAGGCCAAGAAGAGAAAGGCATCGCAATGACGAAACGCATGACAGCAGAGGAATACAGGGACGCCCAACTCCCCTCGGTAGGGGAAGATAAACGCCGGGTGCGCGGCACCAAACGGACCACCACGGCAGACGGTATCACCCATGACAGCAAGACAGAGGCCCAACGTTGGCAGGAATTGAAACTGCTACAGGAGGCAGGCGAAATCTGCGGTCTGCGTCGCCAGGTCGATATCGGCCTGACCGGACGTGACGGCCCGATCATGACCGACAGCGGGGCAAAGCAGCGCGTCTATCGCGCAGACTTTGTTTATGTCGACAACCGCCTCGGCGTGACCGTGATCGAGGATCGCAAAGGCCACGAAACTGACGTGTTCAAGCTCAAGAAAGCGATCTTGGCAGCGCAGGGCATGGAGATCCTTGTCACACGGGCAAAGGTTTGAGCTATGGGTACTGTCGATGATCTGAAACACGAAGTGGCGAACCTGCGCAAACTGCTCGACCAGGCGCAACGCGCGGGGCAGAGGAAACCCGCCGCATCTGTTCCCGCGGTGTATCAGCCCGATTTACCCGCTGTGGTCCGGTATCCTCTGGCAGAGTTTGCCGCCGGCCGGGGCCGCAATGTGCCGCTACCCGAGAGCGTGCATGAGATTGCCGAGGTTATCGGGCGCCGCAATGCGGTGCGCCTGGTCGAGGGCACCCGGGCGACCGGCGCGCGGAAATGGCGGCGTCAGCTCTATGTTCCGGGCAGCATCCCCGAGGATCACCGGATCGCATCCATGATTGGGATTGAGACTGCGCTAAAGCTCAGCCACAGCCACGCAAACTGCATCCTTGAGTTGCCGAGCTGCCACGGGCTGCGCAAGGCGTACATGGCTGATCACGCGTTGCGCCAGTGGGACGCCGGCGCATCCGTTGCCGAGATCGGTCGTGACATGGGAATCGAAATAAAGACCGCGCAAGGGCTGCTGGATCAGGCGGATTATTGGCGCAGGCGGCTCGAAATTTGAGACCCTTTGCCAGCGTTGCAGTTATGCTCAGCTGTTCTTGCGAAGTAGGCATAAGGAATTTCATCCCCACCAGCGAGGTATGACCTGCGATCATCATCTAGGGTCAGGATGCATTGATTTCGGCCTCTCTGCATGATTCACGGCTCCGAAAAGGAGTGGTGACATGAGTGAACTTTTCTGGCTGACCGATGAGCAAATGGGCAAACTTGCGCCTTTCTTCCCAAAGTCGCACGGAAAGCCAAGGGTCGATGACAGACGGGTGTTGAGTGGGATTATCTTCATCAATCGCAATGGCTTGCGCTGGCGGGATGCGCCGCGGGAATATGGCCCGCATAAAACGCTCTATAGCCGCTGGAAGCGTTGGAGCGAAAAGGGCATCTTTGCGCGGATGATGGCCGGACTGGCGGCGGAACACGGTGAGAAAACGACCGTGATGATCGACGCAACATACCTGAAGGCCCACCGAACAGCGACCAGCATGGCCGCCAAAAAGGGGGGCGTGGCCGCCTGATCGGTCGGACCAAAGGCGGCATGAACACCAAGCTACACGCCATCTGCGACAGTAAGGGACGACCAATCGACCTGTTCGTTACCGCCGGACAGGTGAGCGATTACATCGGCGCAAGGGCCCTGCTGCGCGGCCTGCCAAAGGTCAAATGGCTGCTCGGGGATCGCGGCTATGATGCTGACTGGTTCAGAGAAGCGTTACAGGACAAGGGGATACGCGCCTGCATCCCAGGCAGGAAGAAACGCAAAACGCCGGTCAAATACGACAAGCGCAGATACAAGCGTCGCAACCGGATCGAAATCATGTTCGGTAGGCTTAAGGATTGGAGGCGTGTCGCGACCCGTTATGACCGCTGCCCCAAGGTGTTTCTCTCTGCCATCGCGCTCGCGGCTCTCGTCATTTATTGGTTATGAATCCTGACCCTAGCAACCCGGTAGTGTGGGCTGCCGCAGTTTCCCTTCGATATTGGCTCTGAACACTGAGGGGCACCTCATGCCTATGGACACCAGTAAGCTATTTGTGGGATTAGAATCGCATGGTTGAATTTCTTAAGAACAAGCTCCTTTCAGTGCTGCGAAAGCCGATCAATATACCCATTGGTATCGCGTTTCTGCTAATGACTGTGGCTGCCGACTCAATCGTTAGTAACCTTAGCTCTGGTGAGAGCAGGACGATTGGGCATCTAGTTGATGAAGCTGCCAGAGCTGTGGGGCATTTCTTGGACCAACCTCTCGTGGAAGTTGCTCTGATACTCGCCGCGTTCTTCTTTATCTGGCTCGGTCACAAGGTTGAATCGTTGCGAGCTATAGATATACAAAACAAAGCAATGGCTCCGTTTTTAGAAGAAGTCGATGTGATTAGAAATGGATTCCACAACCTCTTCGATCATTATTCAACAATAAAGAGAATAGAATACCTTCGGGGCAAAGCGAGTGAGTTTGACAACACAGTAGATAGGCCAATTCAATACTGTAAAGATGACGGTCGAGTCCGCCCGATAGAACCCGTAAGGCAAAAGGTTCAGGAAATCTTGACTGATGTTGCCTATTTTTCACGCGACATTGAGCGTGATCGCAAACTACTAAATCGCTCAGGTTACGATCTTCACGAACCTCGACACAAAGATATGCCCCCATCTATTGTATCCGATGATGACGTCCTAGTGTTCAATGAACTTAAAGGGATGAGATCTGCTGGACAGAAAATATTTCAAGATATGCTGCGCGAGCAAGAGCAACGTTTGAAAGTGGTAGAGAAAAGAGTCGAGTCACTGATAGCAAAAAGTGCATGGGCCGATCCTGAAAAAGGTGCAAAACACAAGAAGGATTGAAGGGATCGAGAGTTAAATCCTTTTGTCAAACCTTTGCCTCATGCGCAGTGCTGTATTTGATAATGAATTTCTTACAGGTCCGAACTCCCTTTTGACCAATCTGTTTAACACAGCGATGCCTGCGGGGCGGTGACAGCATCAAAGCCCTTGCGTGTGACCAGTCGATTCGAGCTCTTTCATTTCAATAAGCACTACGAACACAGCCAAAGAAAAACCGCCAGAGGAACCGACGATCTAAACGCGCGACGTTGCCCAAAACGGGCAGAGGGTCGCGCATGTCGCTTATCGAACGCATTGAACAGGCATCCACCGGGCTTGCGGTGACTGGGATCACCGGCGTGGCGTCCGGCAGTATCTGGTTGGTGCGCCGTATCTTCACCAATCAAAAACAGATCGAAATGCTGCAACGGTCGCTGGAAGATCGTGACCGGCAGCGAGACGAAGACCGCGAGGCACTCGCAGACGTCAGAACGGACGTGCGCGAGATCCGCGACATCCTTCACCGCAGGTAACCGGGGTAGTGCCCCGATCTGGGGCGAAAGGAGATTTTGCCATGCAACTCATTCAAAACTGGAAACAAACCGCGAAAGGTGCGTGGTCGATCAGATTGATTGTCCTGGCCTGCCTTCTGTCGGCGGTGCCGGTGTTCCTATCGTTTGTTTCACCGGGCCTGTTGGGTATCGATCCGGTGATCTTTGCGGCGGGGGCTTTGGTGGTCAACGCGCTTGCAATTCCGGCACGTTTGATCGCACAGGCGGGGCTGTCGGACATGCTGGCAGAGTTCCGGCGGGACACAAGCGGCGCGATCCGATCACGGGCAGCGGTCGGGCTTGGAGTTGGTGCGCTTGTCCTTGCCCTTGCGACGCCGTTCGTCGCCAAGTGGGAAGGCGTCAGGCTCGAGGCTTACCGCGATATCGTGGGCGTGCCGACGATCTGCTTTGGCGACACGCATGGCGTCCAGATGGGCGACACCGCGACCATGGCCGATTGTGTCGAACGGCTCGAGCGTGACGTTCGCGCGTTCTATGCCGAAATCCGGCCTTGCATGACAAACACGAACATCCCGCCAGGCGTTCAGGCCTCCATGCTGGAACTGGCCTATAACGTTGGTGCGCCGTCTGTCTGTCGCTCGACCATGATGCGGCTTGCCAATGCGGGCAGGTATCGCGCCGCGTGTGATGAACTGCGCCGCTGGGTCATCGCAGGCGGCCAACGTGTGCGCGGGCTCGCCAATCGCCGCGCCGACAGCAAACAAGCGCTTTGCCTCAAGGGGCTGACCTGATGCGCTGGCTGTCCCTTCTGTTGATCTGCGCTGCTCTGGGCTCTTGCTCCAAAGTTGCCGGGGTCGTGGGCGGGGCAATCGGCAGCGGGCCCAGCATTGCCGCGAACGTCCAGGCCGGGCGCACCAATGCCCAGACCGTCGGGCGCACAACCGTCACGGATCAACAGATCGAAGGCACCAAAGCACGCACGATCGAGCAGAGCGCAGGTGACACCCGTGTCAGGACTGAGAGCGTCCAGACCATCATTGTCCGCGAAGATCCGCCGCCGTGGTTCTTGCTTGTGACCCTGCTGGGCTGGCTGATGCCGACGCCAGGACAGATCGGCGCCGGGCTGTTTGCTCTGGTCTCCAGACCCTTTCGCGGGTCCTTCCCCGGGGGGTGACGTCTGTGGGTATGCAGATGCGCCGAAATTTATGTGTGCGTGCCGCCGGGTGATGGGGTTGTTTATTATATAGATCGCGTAAGCGATTGAGTGAAAACGACAAACTCGCTTTGAGACATAAAGTCGGCACCCGTGCCGAGGTTTGGCTGAAATTTACCGAAAGGGCCTCAAGTGTCTGATAATAATAAGCAATATAAGGGGCAGGTAGTAAACCGCGCTGATCTTGCCAACATCAACGGCGTTGCGTTGCCGACCATTGACGATTGGGTGCGCCGTGGTTGCCCGGTGATCCAGCGCGGCGCGCGGGGGCGCGCTTGGCAATTCAACACTGCCAAGGTTCGGAATTGGCGCGACGACGATATTCACGCACAGGCTGTTGAGTCTGGTCCGGCCACGAAAGACGAATTGATCCTACGCAAGCTGAGAGCCGAGACCGAGCAAGCCGAGCTTGATCTATCGAAGGCTCGAAACGAGCTTGTGCCCGTCGATCAATTCGACCGCGCCATGACAAAGGCATTTGGCGAAGTGCGGGCGGGATTTCGCAATGTGCTGCCCAGCCGTGCCGCGCGCCGCCTGATCGGCGAGAGCGACGAGACCAAGATGAAAGAGGTGCTGATCGACGAAGTTGATCAGATCCTCTTGGTTCTGTCGGATTCCGACCTGCTCCACGAAACCGATCTTGAAGTCGAAGACGACGAGGAAGATGGCGACGAGGGGGCGGACAGTGAGTGAACGCCCGGGCTGATTTCTCCAATGCGCGGGCGCTTGTCCGCAGCACCCGGCGCGCCCGGGCGTTTCTACGCCCGCCACCTGACCTAAAGCCGTCGGAGTGGGCTGAACAGAATATCAAAATTCCCATCGGCAATGCGGTGCCGGGGCCGATGCGGTTCGACAACGCGCGGTATCAGCGCGAAGTCATCGACATGACGGCAGATCCGCGCTGCAATCGGATCTCGCTCATGTGGGGCGCGCAGGTTGGCAAGACGCAGACCGCGCTTGCCGCACAGGCGTTTCGGATCGGGTTCAATCCTGTTTCCCAAATGATGATGCAGCCCAGCCAGGGCGACTTGACGACGTGGCTCGAGACCAAATTTAATCCGCTGGTCGAGGAAAACGACGGCTTGGCTGAGGTGCTCGCCAAGCCCCGGGCGCGGCATGGCGTCAACAATCAGCGAATGAAGAGCTACCCCGGCGGGTTCCTTATGTTTAGCTGGTCGGGATCGCCCAAAACCATGCGGGGCAGGTCAGGGCAGGGGACAGCCAGCCAAAACCGGCACCGGAGAAACCGATCCAGACGCCGACCCAGACCCCGACAAAGGCGAGTGACGTTATCGGACGGTCTTTGACCCGTGAAGTCACTGCCGAGCAAATCAACGCGCGCAGTGAAGGCGGTGCGATGCGCCGCATGGGTTAGGTGCGCGAAATCAACGTCGAGGCGCGCACGGTCGAGCTTGCCTTCTCGAGCACGACGCCGGTGCGGCGCTGGTTTGGCGATGAAGTGCTTTCCCATGACGCTGATGCCGTGGTTCTCGACCGTCTGCTTGACGGCGGTGCGGTATTGGTCGGGCACAATTGGGACGATCAGGTCGGCGTTGTGCAAATTGCGCGCGTCGATTCCGACGGCGTCGGGCGCGCTGTTGTTCGGTTCGGCAAGAGCGCCCGCGCCAGCGAGATCTTTCAAGACATCGTCGATGGCGTCCGGCAGCACGTCTCGGTTGGCTATCGGGTGATCACTATCAGCGAGGAAATTCGGGAAGGTCAGCCGAACCTTGTCACGGTCACGCGCTGGGAGCCGTTCGAGATTTCGGTCGGCCTTGGGTACCATCGCAAAGCATTGTTTTGCTTGAGAAAGCCGCTGGTTGAAAAACCGCCGGCTTTTCTTGTGGCCGCCGCGCATCATGTACCCATCGCCTGCTTTCGTCGGACGTGATCTTTTTTCGTAAAGCGCCGCGACGGAAACGCAGGCGCCGCTCGTACTACTTGCCGAGACATGGGACGGCGCGGGGCAATTTCGCCTCGGTCAGCCCTCAGGACATCGCTAAGGAGGAACAGGATGGCTGTTGAAGCAGGACATTGGGCCGCGGAGTGGGATCGCGCGAAAAAAGCGTTTGAAAAGAACACCAAGTCAAAAAAACCAAGCGACGGATTCATGAAATCCATCGGTCAAAGCGGACCCGCCAGTAGCTTCAAGGCGATGGACAAAGCCTTTGACGCCTATGTTGCTGGCAAGCGGGACAAGAAGGACCCGTTGGACAAGCAGTTGAAAGCGCTGGAAGATCTTAGCAAGGCGCTCTCGGCGGCCAAGAAATCCTGCGCGGCTTACGTCAAGGTGATCGACACGGCCTGGAAGGCGGAGTTGAAGAAAACCGGATCCAAGATGAAGCTCGACAGTCTGAACGTGCTGGAAAAGGATCTGGAGGCGATCGTCAGCAGTGGCGAGGCGCAATATAACCTCAACAAGAAGATCGTCGGCAAACAAGGCAAGGAGATGACCGACGCGGTGCGCTCGCTCAATGTGTTGGGCAAGAACCTGGATGCAACGCTGAAGAAAGGCGCGCTGTTTGTGGCCCAGAACCAGCGCAATTCCAACGGCGACGAGGCGGAGGCATTGAAGTTCTTCTCAGAAAACATCCTCAAGGCCGCGCGCGACATCAATCAGAACGTGGGCAATATCGCCAAGCTTTACCCCGCCGGCAGCACCGAGAAGAAAACAGCCGATGCAATCTTTAAGGCGATGTCGGATTGGGCCTCCAAAGGGGCCGGTTCAGCGGACGTCAAGAAGATGAAGACCATGAAGGATATGCTTGATCTCAATGGGAAAATGACCACCCGCATCAAGGCGATCGCGGAATGGCGCAAGAAACTCGGCCCGCCGCCGGCAAAGGTCTGAAGAAGACCCTCGCTCCAAACAGAAAAGCCGACCGCATATGCTGCGGTCGGCTTTTTGAGTCGTGGATGACTGCTCAGATCCGGGTGCCGCTGTCGGGCTGGAAGAAATGCACGCGATCCTCGGGCAGGGTGATCGCCTGCGGGCCGGTGCTGGCCTGTTCATCCTTGCCAACGCTGAGCGAGAAGGCCTGACCGCCGACGGTGCCATGCAGCAGACGATTGGCGCCGAGCTCTTCGATGATTTCGACATGCAACACGGTGGAGCCATCACCGCCAAGCTGCACATCTTCGGGCCGGAAGCCGACCAGCACGCTGCCATTGGCCGCCGCCGGCGCAGTGATCGGCAGGGTTGTCTGCGCGTCCAGCTGCAAGCTGCCACCGGTGATCTGCGCGGTCAGCAGGTTCATCGGCGGGGCGCCCATAAACCCGGCCACAAAGGTGGAGGCGGGATGCTCGTAGATTTCGGTCGGGGTGCCGATTTGTTCCACCCGACCGGCGTTCAGCACAATGATGCGATCCGCCATGGTCATGGCTTCGACCTGATCGTGGGTCACATAGACCGAGGTCACGCCA
>NZ_JAATOX010000152.1 GCF_011806385.1 Phaeobacter sp. HF9A
CATTCTTTGATGATCCGGCGACGGGCGGGAGCGCACCGCCCCCAACGTGCGGTGACTTTGCAGCCAGAGACGCTGCCACCCGCACCAAATCGTTCCTGATCCGACACAGAGCGCATGACACCCAGCCTCCCAGGCGTTATCCTCTGGCCAAAACGCCAAAGGCGTGTGAGGCAAGAGAGCATGTCCAGATACGATCGCATGGCCAGTCGCGGAACGCGGCTGCTAAACCGCTATACCGCCTGGAAGGCGCGCAAACAGCCTGCGGCGACGGGATTTGTGTCGCAGCCGGAGCCGCGCACCATCGGCAGCTTCGCGCGTGGACGCCAGCTGGTGGCCGGGAACCTCCTGTTTGCCGGCTATCTCGTGGAGAGCAACACCACCGGCCTCTGGGAGGTGGACGCGCCCGATTTCGCCTTTGAGGCCGAACGGCAGGGCTGCACCTGGCTCGACGATCTGGCCGCCGTCGGCGACATCAAGGCCCGCCAGAAAGCGCAGAACTGGGTCTGGGGCTGGATTGCCACCCATGGCGCGGGCACCGGGCCCGGCTGGTCGCCGGATCTGACCGGACGGCGGGTGATCCGCTGGATCAACCACGCCCTGTTTCTGCTCAGCGGCCAGGACAAGGACCATTCCGACGCGTTTTACCGCTCGCTGTCCCAGCAAACCTGGTTTCTGTCGCAACGCTGGAAAGGCGCCTCGCCCGGGCTGCCCCGGTTTGAAGCGCTCACCGGGCTGATCTACGCAGGGCTTGCGCTGAAGGGCTGCGAAGAGCTGGCGGATCCGGCCGTCAAGGCGCTGGCGCAGGACTGTGCCACGCAGATCAACGCCGATGGCGGCCTGCCGACCCGCAACCCCGAGGAGCTTCTGGACGTCTTCACCCTGCTGACCTGGGCCGCCGCCGCCCTGCATGAGGCGGGCCGCAGCGTGCCCCGGGAACATCACGCCGCGCTGGACCGGATCGCCCCCACCCTGCGCGCGCTGCGCCACAGCGATGGCAGCCTCGCGCGGTTTCACGGCGGCGGGCGCGGACAGGAGGGCTGGCTCGATCACGCCCTGGCCGCCTCGCATGTGCCCGCCCGCCGCCACGAGGGGCTGGCCATGGGCTTTGCCCGGCTTTCGGCGCGGCGGACCTCGATCATCGTGGACGCCAGCCTGCCGCCTGCGGGCAAGGCATCCTACAACGCCCATGCCTCGACCCTGGCCTTTGAGCTGACCTCCGGGCGGCGGCCCCTGATCGTCAATTGCGGCGCGGGCGAGAACTTCGGCCTGGAGTGGCGCCGGACCGGGCGGGCGACGCCCTCACATTCGGTGATGTGCCTTGAGGGCCAGTCCAGCGCCCGGCTGGCACCGCCGCAAAAGGGCAGCAGCCATGAATTCCTGATCGAGCCGCCCAGCGATGTGCCGATCGGCTACGAGGAGCTGGACGACGGCTATCGCTTTCAGGGTGCCCATGATGGCTATGTCAAATATTACGGCGCCACCGTGGCCCGCTCGCTGGAGCTGTCGGTGGATGGGCGCAGCGTTACCGGCGAGGATATGCTGCTGACGCTCGACGATGCCGCCAAACGGCGCTTTGACAAGGCGCTGGATGCGGGCGGGCTCAAGGGCATTGGCTATGATTTGCGCTTTCATTTGCACGCGGATGTGGACGCGGCCCTTGACTTGGGCGGCTCGGCGGTATCCATGGCGCTCAAGAGTGGGGAAATCTGGGTATTCCGTCACGATGGTCAATGCGACCTGAAGCTGGAAACCAGCGTTTACCTGGAAAAGACCCGCTTGAAGCCGCGTCAATCGCTGCAAATTGTCCTGTCGGGTCGGGCCATTCAATACGCCACCCAGATCCGCTGGACGCTCAGCAAGGCGCAGGATACGGCTCTGGCCGTGCGCGATCTGAACCGCGACGAGCCGATGGCCTATGACGAATGAACCTGAACAAGGATTCTGACACCGATGACCGACCTCCACCCCGTCCGCCGCGCCCTTCTGTCCGTCTCTGACAAAACCGGCCTGATTGATCTGGGCAAAGCGCTTGCCGACCGTGGGGTCGAGCTCCTGTCCACCGGCGGCACCGCCAAGGCGCTGCGCGATGCGGGGCTGACCGTCAAGGATGTCTCCGAGGTTACCGGTTTTCCCGAAATGATGGATGGCCGCGTCAAGACCCTGCACCCGATGGTGCATGGCGGCCTGCTGGCGCTGCGCGACAACGACAGCCATGTCGCCGCGATGAAGGAACACGGCATCGGCGAGATCGACCTGCTGGTGGTGAACCTCTACCCGTTTGAGGCGGCGCTGAAGCGCGGCGCGGATTACGAGGAAATGATCGAGAATATCGACATCGGTGGCCCGGCGATGATCCGCGCCGCGGCCAAGAACCAGTCCTTTGTGAACGTGGTGGTGGATGTCGAGGATTACGACGCCCTGCTGGCGGAGCTCGACAAGAACGACGGTCAGACCTCCTTTGCCTTCCGCAAGTGGCTGTCGCAGAACGCCTATGCCCGCACCGCCGCCTATGACGCCACCGTGTCGAACTGGATGGCCGGTGTGATCGACAACCGCGCCCCGCGCCGCCGCGCCTTTGCCGGTCAGATCGCGCAGACCCTGCGCTATGGCGAGAACCCCCATCAGGAGGCCGCCTTCTACACCGATGGCACCGAGCGGGTGGGCGTTGCCACGGCCCAGCAGCTCCAGGGCAAGGAGCTCTCCTACAACAACATCAACGACACCGATGCGGCCTTTGAGCTGGTCAGCGAATTCGCGCCCGAGGATGGCCCGGCTGTGGCGATCATCAAACACGCCAACCCCTGCGGTGTGGGCCGGGGCGCAACCCTGATCGAAGCCTATACCAAGGCCTTTGACTGCGACCGCACCTCCGCCTTTGGCGGTATCGTGGCGCTGAACATGCCGCTGGACGCAGAGACCGCCGCCGCGATCACCGAGATCTTTACCGAGGTGGTCATCGCTCCCGGCGCATCGGACGAGGCCAAAGCGATCTTTGCCGCCAAGAAAAACCTGCGCCTCCTGATCACCGAGGGGCTGCCCAACCCGCAGGACGCCAGCCTGACCACCCGTCAGGTCTCCGGCGGCATGCTGGTGCAGGACAAGGACGTCGGCCACCGCGCCATGGATGACCTCAAGGTGGTGACCAAGAAACAGCCGACGCCGGAACAGATGGCCGATCTGCTGTTTGCCTGGAAAGTCGCCAAACATGTGAAATCCAACGCCATTGTCTACGTCAAGGACGGCCAGACCGTGGGCGTCGGCGCGGGCCAGATGAGCCGCGTGGACAGCGCCATCATCGCCGGTGTCAAGGCACAGCGGATGGCGGACGCGATGGACCTGCCGGAAAGCCTCGCCAAGGGCTCCGCGGTGGCCTCCGATGCCTTCTTCCCCTTTGCCGATGGCCTGTTGGAAGCCGCCTCGAATGGCGCAACCTGCGTGATCCAACCGGGCGGCTCCATGCGCGACGATGAGGTCATCAAGGCCGCCGACGAGGCCGGTCTGGCGATGGTCTTTACCGGCATGCGCCACTTCCGCCACTAATCACAAAGAGGATCCGGCGCGATGCGCAAATTCGCCTTGTACATTGCCGCCCTGCTGGCGCTGATTCTGGATCAGGCCAGCAAGATCGGGGTCGTCTTCGGCCTCGATCTGGTGACCCGGCTGCGGCTCGATGTGCTGCCGCCGCTGCTGACCTTCCGCTATGGCGAAAACCGGGGCATCAACTTTGGCCTGTTTGACGGCGACAGCGATGCCAGCCGCTGGATCCTGGTGGCGATCTCGCTGGCGATCAGCCTGGCGGTGCTGCTCTGGGTGCGGCGCAGCCACAGCGCCAGTCTGGCGATGCAGATCTGCGCCGGGCTGGTGATTGGCGGCGCATTGGGCAATGTGGTGGACCGTCTGGCCTATGGCTATGTGCTGGATTTCCTCAACATGTCCTGCTGCGGGTTCCGCAATCCCTTTGTTTTCAACGTCGCGGATGTGTTTATCTTTCTGGGCGCAGCCGGGTTGATCCTGTTTGAAAGCCGCGCGAAAAAGCCCGCGTGACCTCTCTGCCGATATGCGCTAGAGGTGTGTGAAATGGCTAAGAGGACGCGCCCCATGCGCTTTGCGACCGCACCGATCATTCTGGGTTCCGTTTTGCTGCTCGCCGCCTGCGGCGACAAGCCGCTGCACGATCTCGACGCGCGCCGCAAAGGCCCGGACGAGTTTCTGGTGCTGCCTAACAAGCCGCTGGAACAACCGGCCAGCTATGCGCAGTTGCCGACACCAACCCCCGGCGGCGCCAATCTGACCGACCGCAATCCGCGACAGGAAGCCATCGTCGCGCTCGGCGGGCGGCCCTCCAGCGGCATTCCGGCCAGCGAGGGTGCGCTGATCACCGCAGCCAGCCGCTATGGCGTGCAGGGCGATATCCGCGAAACCCTGGCCGAAGAGGACGCCAAACGCCGCAAACGCGCCGGCATCCTGGCCAATATCAAGCTGTTCCCGGTGGATCGCTACGCCGAAACCTATGAGCGCGACTCGCTCGACCCCTATGCGGTCAGTGATGCCTATCGCGCCGCGGGCGTTCCGACCCCCTCGGCCCCGCCAGAAGACCGATAAGTCATCACATTTTCGGCAAATAGCCTTGTGGCCGGGACGCGACTCCGTAACTTGATCGTAAGCAGATACCCTGAGTCTGCACCGGGCCATGGCATGCCCTATGCGCCCGGCTGACTGATCTGGAGGATACGATACATGACATCTGTTGCAGCGGTTCCGTCCGGGCCAAAGGCCAGTTGGCGGGCGACACTCTGCGCTCTGGTGATGGCGTCCAGCCTTGGCCTGCCCGCCCCCCTCGCCGCCCAGGACACAAGCCCGGCCGATGAGAGCACCGTAGAGACCGAGGCCAAGACCCAAAGCGGCACCGAGATGGTCACCACCTTCACGCTGGAAAACGGCATGCAGGTGGTCGTGGTCGAAGATCACCGCGCCCCGGTGGTGCAGCATATGGTCTGGTATCGGGCCGGATCGGCAGATGAACCGGTGGGCGAAAGCGGCGTTGCGCATTTCCTCGAACATCTGCTGTTCAAGGGCACCGACACCATGGAGGTCGGCGAGCTTTCGGCAACGGTGGCGCGCAACGGCGGTCAGGACAACGCCTTTACCAGCTATGATTACACCGCTTTCTTTCAGCGCGTCGCCGCCGACCGGCTGGAGCTGATGATGCAGATGGAAAGCGACCGGATGCGCAATCTGCGCCTCACCGAAACCGATATCATCACCGAACGCGAGGTGATCCTGGAGGAGCGCAACCAGCGCACCGACAATGACCCCACTGC
The DNA here is from genome assembly GCF_011806385.1 of Phaeobacter sp. HF9A. Lineage (GTDB taxonomy): Bacteria > Pseudomonadota > Alphaproteobacteria > Rhodobacterales > Rhodobacteraceae > Epibacterium. The sequence continues at coordinate 5,322 of NZ_JAATOX010000152.1, forward strand.
GCTGTTTCGTGAACAGATGCGGGCGGTGCAATATCTGAACCATCGCTACGGCCAGCCCGTGATCGGCTGGCGCCACGAGATGGAAACCCTGTCGATGGAGGACGCGCTGTCCTACTACGGCACCTATTACGCGCCCAACAATGCGATTCTGGTGGTCTCGGGCGATGTGGACCCGGACGAGGTGCGCAAACTGGCCGAGACCTACTATGGCGTCATTCCCGCCAATCCCGACCTGCCGGAGCGCATCCGCAGCGAGGAACCCCCGCAGGTCGCCGCCCGCCGTCTGACCTATGCCGACCCGCGTGTGGCGCAGCCCTATGTGCAACGTTCCTATCTGGCGCCCGAACGCGACCACGGCAGCCAGGAAAAGGCCGCCGCGCTCTATCTGCTGGCCGAGCTTCTGGGGGGCGGCAATACCTCTTATCTCGCCAATGCCCTGCAATTTGAACAGCAGGTGGCGGTCTATACGGCGGCCTTCTATTCCGGGGTTTCGCTGGACGACACCACCTTTGATTTTGTGATTGTCCCCGCCGAAGGCGTCACCCTGCCAGAGGCCGAGGCGGCGCTGGATCGCACCGTGCAGCAGTTCCTGACCGAGGGCGTCGACAGCGCCCAGCTGGAGCGCATCAAGCTGCAACTGCGCGCCTCCGAGATCTACGCCCGCGACGATGTGGACCGGATCGCCAACCGCTACGGGCAGGCGCTGGCCTCTGGGCTGACGGTCGAGGATGTGCAGGATTGGCCGCGTGTGTTGCAGTCGATCACCGAGGATGAAATCATCGCCGCCGCGCGCGAGCTGATCAAACCCGAAGCCTCGGTCACCGGCTATCTGACCAAGACAACCGAGCAGGAGGCCGCGCAATGAGCCGCAACAGAACACAGGCCCGGGCTATCGCGCGCGACCAGCGCCCTTTGATGCGGGCCTTGATGGGGCTGGTCACCGGGCTGGCGCTGCTGCTCGCAGCGCAGATGGCACGCGCCGAGATCGACATTCAGGAAGTCACCTCCCCCGGCGGCATCAACGCCTGGCTGGTCGAGGACCACAGCATCCCCTTCACCGCGCTGGAGCTGCGCTTTCGCGGCGGCACCTCGCTGGATGCGCCCGGCAAGCGCGGCGGCATCTATCTGATGGCGGGGCTTCTGGAAGAGGGCTCCGGCGATATGCGCGCCCAGGATTACGCCCGCGCGCTGGAGGCTCTGGCGGCGGATTTCTCCTATGACGCGGATAAGGACACGGTGTCCATTTCCGCCCGTTTCCTCAGCGAGAATCGCGACGAGGCCGCCGAGCTTTTGCGCCAGACCCTGCTGGAGCCGCGCTTTGATCAGGACGCGCTGGACCGGGTGCGGGCGCAGGTGCTGGTGGGGCTGAAATCGGACGAGACCGACCCCAATGCCATCGCCGGCAAAAAATTCGCCGCGCTCGCCTTTGGCGATCACCCCTATGGCAGCAGCGGCAAGGGCACGGTCGCGAGCGTCTCCGCCCTGACCCGTCAGGATATGTTCGCCGCCCATGAGGCCGTTTTTGCCCGCGACAGGCTCTATGTCAGCGCGGTCGGGGATATCTCGCCCGAGGAACTCGGCACCCTGCTCGACGATCTGCTGGGCGATCTGCCTGCCGAGGGCGCGCCGATGCCCGGCCCCGCCGAGGTGCTGCTCAAGGGCGGTGTCACGGTGGTGCCCTTCGCCACGCCGCAGTCGGTGGCGCTGTTTGGCCAGAAGGGGATCGACCGCCACGACCCGGATTTCTTTGCCGCCTATGTGCTGAACCAGATCCTTGGCGGCGGCTCCTTTGAAACCCGGCTGATGCGCGAGGTACGCACCAAACGCGGCCTGACCTATGGGGTCTACAGCTACCTGGTGCCGCGCGATCTTGCGGCGACCTATATGGGCTCGCTCGCCTCGGCGAATGAAAAGATGGCAGAGGCCGTGGGCGTTGTGCGCGATCAATGGGTTGCCACCGCCACCGACGGCGTCACGCCCGAGGAGCTTTCGGACGCCAAGACCTATCTGACCGGCGCCTACCCGCTGCGCTTCAACGGCAATGGGCAGATCGCCTCGATCCTGGTGGCGATGCAGATGGATGATTTGCCGCCCGACTACGTGCTGACCCGCAATGCCAAGGTGGAGGCGGTGACGCTGGAAGACGTGAACCGGGTCGCCGGGGAGCTGCTCGATCCCGAGGGGCTGCGCTTTGTTGTTGTCGGCGAACCCAAGGGGCTGAAATCCAGCAATTGATCAACGGGATGCTCCCGCCAGATCGGCAAAGCCGCGCCTCGCATGAGGCGCGGCTTTGTTGTGTCAGGGCCGTGTTTCAGTGCCCCTGATCAGAGCCCCAGAACGTCGATCATATCGTATTCCCCGGGCGCCTGACCCAGCCCCCAAAGCGCCGCCCTCACCGCGCCACGGGCAAAGATGGCGCGATCCGTCGCCATATGGCGCAGCACGATCCGTTCGCCCGCAGCCGCAAACAGCACGTCGTGCTCGCCCACGATATCGCCACCGCGAATCGCGCTAAAGCCGATGTCGCCGCGTTTGCGCGCCCCGGTGATCCCGTCGCGCCCGCGATCCGACACATCCGCCAGCGCCACGCCCCGGCCCTCGGCCGCCGCTTCACCCAGCATCAGGGCGGTGCCCGAGGGCGCGTCCACCTTGTGGTGATGATGGGCCTCGATGACCTCGATATCAAAATCCT
>NZ_JAATOX010000153.1 GCF_011806385.1 Phaeobacter sp. HF9A
CGTTCACGGGCGCGGCCGGTGGGGTTGTCGCAACCGGCGCGACCGTAGGCGCCACCGGCTCCGGCGCGGGGGTGCGATCCTCGGTGCCCGCGATCGGTTCGGCAAAGGGATTGTCTGGAATGGCCACGGGCGCCACCGGGCTCGGCTCTTCTCGGGGCGCGACTGGGGCTACAACCGGGGGTGCGGGCTCCGGCAGAGGCTCTGGCTGGGGCCGCGGGGGCGGAGCCGGCTCGGCAGGCTCCGGGCTGCCACCGATGCCCGAGAAAAACTCGTCATCCCAATCGTCCGGGATCACATTGGCCTGCGGCGCATGCTGCGGGGTGAACCCGTCCTGTGCCGCCGGGTTATGCGCCGGAAGGCTGGCGCCCTGCCCCTCTCGTCCGTCATTCGGCTTTTGAAAGAACGGATCTTCCTCCTCGCCCAAGGGCGGCAGCAGATCGTCGATCGGGTCCACCGGGTTGATCTGCGACGGCCCGGTCGGGGTCGCTTCGCCCAACAGATCATCGAGAAAATCGCCACCCGGCCCGGCATCATCCAGCAGCGCCAGCGGGTCCGGGGCATTCTCGGCCCGGCCCGGCGACAGGGGATCGACCGCCAGCGGATCGACCATCAAGGGATCGGGCAGCGCATCGTCCTGGGTGATTTCCACCGCCAGCTCGTAAGAGCCAACCGTCAGCACATCGCCGTTGTTGAGCGGTGTCGGCGTCGGCCCGAGCGGCATCTTTCCATAGTTCAGAAAGGTCCCGTTGGAGCTGAGATCCACCACCGCCACATGGCTGCCGTGGTCTTCGATCACGCAGTGGTTGCGCGACAGCATCTGATCGGGATCGGGCAGCACAACATCATTGGTCGCACCCCGCCCGATGGTCAGACTGGGGCCACGCAGGATCAAGGGCGCCGCGTCAGACGGCATCGTCCCCGAGGATTGAAATCGCAACCTTACACCCATGACGCCGCAGCTCCTCTGGTGATCAGAAAGCGCAACGCCATTTCGGCACAGATGTCGCCCTCAAGAGCGGGTTTGACCATTGTGTCGTCTCTCCTGTCCGAGCCTAGCTTTGGTCGGCGCCAATATCTGCGGGCTCTGCCGCAGCCGCGTCCTGCGCGCCGACCCGGCCATTCCCCCCCCGGGCAATATCCAGCGCACGCTCTATCAGCAAATAGCCATGTTCTTCAAACTTATCAGATAATTGACCCAAGGCCACCATATTCATGGCAAAGGCGGCCGCCTCTGCGGCCCCGGCGGGGGCCGGGTACTGCCGCAGATCCCCAGGGCCAAGCGTGCCATCATGATAGGTCACCGCCCAGGCGCAGTTCACCGTGTCATCATCCACATAGGCATGATCAATGGTGATCCGCGCCGCCTGGCGGTTCTCCTCAGAGGGCTCCAGCACCCAGGCCTCGGAGGTGCGCAGCGATGGCGGGTCCTTGGGGCTGCGCGGCCCGATATAGTCGCGCGCCGCCAGGCAGGCCCACCAGACCCTCTCGCGCGGCGGCAGCAGGATGCCCATCAGCCGCAGCATATCAATCATCGCCTTCTTGGAATACAGCTCCTTCAGCACGACAGAGGCCGTCGCGCTGACTTCGCAATCCAACCGCGTCTTCAGCAGAACCTGCTGCCGCGCAAGAATTTTCGCGACGGGCTCCGTCGGCAATTTCACCAGTTTTTCAAACATATCAGCCATTACAGTCACGCCTAGTTGATCATGGTGACGCCGCCCTTGAGGGTCAGCATGCCATCGCCTTTTACCGTGGTCAGCGGAGATTTCGCCTCCAACATCCCATCAGCTTCGAGTTTGATCATCGGTCCACTGATAGTAACACCCGAGTTGTCGATTTTAATCGATGATCCCCCCACCGTCAGCGTGATTTCCATCCCGGCAGAAATCGCAATGCTGCCAGCGCTCGCTTCGGTGGTGATATCCCCCAGGCTGACGGTTTCGGTATGGTCGCCCTGGCTGATGGTCTCGGTCAGGCTGCCCTGGCCGATGGTCACTTCCACGTCTCCCGTATCAATGTTCTCGGTCAGGTTGCCGGTCTCGATCGTCATCGTCTTGTTGCCGGTCTCGATCGTCTCGGTGTAATCGCCGGTCTTCACCGTTTCGACCTTGTTGCCGGTCTCCACGATCTCGGTCCGATCCCCCGATTTGACCGTTTCGTTCATATGCTGCTCGATGGTCAGATCATAGGAGTTTTCGTCAACCGAGGCGACTTCCTTCTCGATCGCATCCAGACCCACGGTCATGGATAATCGGTCCTTCACCAGCGTCTGGTGATACTTCTGCGCCTGGATGCGCATCAGTTCGGAATCCTTTTTATCGTCGAACATCAGCTCGTTATAGCCGCCTCCCCCCTTGGAGGAATTGGTCTTGATCCCCAGCTGCGTCTGATCATCGGGGTAGGAATAGGGCGGCATGGTTTCCTTATTATAAAGCATGCCGGTGACGATCGGGCGATCCGGGTTGCCATCCTCGAACTGGACCACGACCTCCTGACCGATCCGGGGCACCGCAACCATGCCCCAATCCTTGCCCGACCAGGGCGTCATCACCCGCACGAAACACGACGAGGTCTCGTTGTCCTTGCCCTCGCGGTCCCAGTGGAACTGGATTTTCACCCGCCCATGTTCGTCGGTCAGGATCTCTTCGCCCGAGTTGCCGACCACGGTCGCGGTCTGGATACCGGGCACCTCCGGCCAGGGGGTGACGCGCGGGGCGCGGTATTGCACCGATTTGTCGATCACCCGGAAGGTATTGGCGTAGCTGTCTTTTTCCGCCTCTTTTGGGAAATCCAGATTCTGCGCCTTCAGATCCCGGCGCATTTCTTCCTTGTCGCCCTTGTTCCGGGCGCCGCGATCCCGCTCGCCGAACTCGCTGTCCACCTTCAGGTAATGGGTGGCCTCCACCACAAGGAAATCCTTGTTGGAGTCGCTGTCATCATGTTTGGTCAGCTTGAAGGTATAGCCCGCCCCCAGCGTGCGCAGCGACGAGGCCCCGCGCCATTGCTGATAGGTCAGCGCCTCGGCATCCATCCGCGCCCGCGCCAAAGTGGTGCCAAGCCCGGTGTCCTTGCGATAATGGGCCTGATAGTCATAGACCTCGAAATTCTTGTACTGATGCTTGCCCTTGGCCTGGGCATCGCTGACCTTCAGATCCGCCTGCGGCGTGGTGAAGTCGAAATCATTCAGCGTCACCTTGCCCCGGGTCACCCGCTCGATCTTGCTCAGCTCGGCCACATGCTCGCCCCGACGCCGGTCGGCATCGTCGCGAATGTAGAACTCCGCCGTGGCGCTTTCGCTGATCGGCTTATGCGCACTCAGACCATCCGCAAAGATCAGCTTCTCCGCCGAGGACTGGCTGGTGTTGCTGTCAAAGAAGAAATAAATCCCCTCCTCCTCCATCAGCCGGCAGATAAAAGCATAGTCGCTTTCGCGGTATTGCAAGCAATATTCACGCTGCGCATAGGATCCGGTCAGGCTGTCCTTGTAGTCGGAGAACCCGTGTTCCGATAGGATCTGCTTGATGATGTCGGGTGCGGTCATGTTCTGAAACACCCGGCAATCCTCGGTCCGGGTCAAAAGCCAGAACCAGGGCCTGACCTCTGCGACGAACTGCGTGTAGCCATCCCGGAACCCGAAGTTTTCAACCGAAATGCACAGGCCGGAGAATTTCTGCTCCTTGCCCCCTTCGGTCACCACATGCAGGTTCATGGTCTGGCCCACCAGATCGTCCAGCGATACGGCGGAGTTGCGAGACTGGAATTCGATCGTCGTCTCGGTAAGTTTGCTCAATCCTTCGCGCACGATGGCGCGGCGCATCATAAGCCCTTTTACCGAATAAGACCCAGACATCCAGACGACGTCTTTTTCATGGGCTTTACTTTCGGTCATGGCTGCTCCTTTCCCGCCCGGGCACCGGCGAGGCGCGCCTCAGCCCGAAGCAAAAAGTTACGGAAAACAAAATCATAGGTCATTCAAAAGTGCCTCAAGATCGGCGTCTATATCGCCGTCCGTTTCAGAATCGTCATCGTCATCAAAACTGGCAAGCAGCGCGTCAAGATCATCGTCCCCGCCGTCGCCATCGCTGTCAAAATCAAGATCAAAATCGAGGTCGAGATCATCGCCGTCCTCGGTCGTATCCGGCGATGTATCTGTCTCCGGCTCCGGTGCCGCCTTGGCCGGTCTTGGGTCCGGCGGCGAGGGCGCTGGCGCCGGCTCTCCGGTCCAGGGGCCCAAGAGCATCTCGCCGCGCAGGGAGTTGAACGAGGTCAGACGGATCTCGTCGCGGCCCCGCACCCCGGCAATCGGCATGAAACCCCGCGCCTTGGCCGCCGCGATCTTGTCCAGATCCACATTGCGTTCGGTGCAGGGCAGCGCCACCTGATCGCCAAACCGGTCGGTGACAAAATGAAACGGCATATCGCCAAGCGACATGATGGAGCCAAGCTGGAGCGAGGCGCCGTTCTCCTTGAAGGATTTCGCCATCAATATCGCCGCCAGCACCACCGGGTTGCCCCAGAGCATACCACGCAGGCCCTCGCTTTGGGTAAATTCTTCAAAGTCGAAGGGATCAATCGGCTCGCCCTTGGCACCATAGGGACGGCGCAGCAGGAAACGCGGCGTCAACAGCCCCAGATGCCCGGCCTCGCTCATGCCCGTCAGCGTGTCCCAGGCATCGGCCACGATCTTGGGGCGATCCTCCTTGGCGTGATCCCAGAAACCCGGGGTGATCGCCGCAAGGAAGGGCGCATCCACATGCGCCGCCACCCGCGCAAAGCGACCCAGAAGCTCCGCATGCGGCGGCGTTTCCTCAAAGGTATAGAGCCCGATCAGCGCCGAATAGGCTCCGCGGCCGTTTTCCTCGTCCATCGGCTCTTCGGTCAGGAGCCGCACAAAGCCGCTCTGCGACAGGTCCTCATGCGCCGCCAGATCCGCCGCCAGTTCCTCGGCGGAGACATCATAGAGCATCACATCCAGCGTATCGTCCACCTCGATGGAGCGCTGGATCAGGTCGAGCGAGCGCCACTGCGCCTCCACCGACTGGAATTCCGGGTGATGCAGCACCAGCCGCATCGCATCCGACAGCGCCTGATCCACGGCGTCCTGCATCGCGGCCAGGTTCGGGTCCGGCAGCGCCCGGATATGCGGCCCAACCACGCGCGCCAGCATCTCCTCCACCGGCGAAGCCTGGCGCAGGCTGTTGTCCGTGTCGCCGATCAACCGCTGAAAATCGCTGAGCCGCTTGTCCGCAGGCACGGCGTTGCCGCCAGAGCGCGATTTCGGCGCCCGTGCAGGCGTGCCATGGGCCTCCGCCCAGCTCGCCAGCGTCTTCATCGCGTGGTCTTTGGTCACGCCGCTTTGCAATTGCTTGCGCAGGCTCACCAGCTCGGAAAACAGCGCCACATTGTCATAGAGCTCATCCGGGTGCAGATCATCAAATTCACCCAGTTTCACCGCAATCCCCGCGCCGTCCTTGCCGATCGGCAGGACCAGCTCGGTGGCGAAACTCTCGATCACATCCTCGAATGTATCAGGATCCAGCACCATCGGCTTGCGCGCGGCCAGCGCCTCGCCGATTTCGATCTGCCCCTTGGAGGCGCGACCGGTAAAATCGCCAAACACCGCCAGCCGGAAGCGTTTGCGCGCCAGTTTTTGCGGTTCGGGGCGATCTGCGGACATGGTGCCATAGGCCAGCTCAGGCTCTTTTGCCCGCGCCATTTTCGGGCTGTCACTGCCAAGCGCGTCGCCGTCATCCTCATCGTCGCCCAGATCGCCAAGCAGGCTGTCCAGATCCAGATCATCGCTGTCACCGTCGTCTTCGCCAAGATCCCCCAGCAAAGCATCAAGATCGTCCAGCCCTTCCAGATCGTCCGAGGCCGCCTCCGCGTCAAGGCCGCTCAGCAGCGCGTCCAGATCGTCCCCGTCATCCGCAACGGTGCTGTCGTCCAGATCCAATCCGGCCAGCAGATCGTCCAGATCATCATCGCCATCGTCGGACTCGCCATCGTCAGACTCGGCGTCGTCAGACTCGGCATCGGCGCTCTCGACCGTCGTGTCCGTCTCCACATCCTCTGCCAGCAAAGCATCCAGATCAAAATCATCCTCCGCCGCAGGCTCGGCGCTGTCCTCGGCCAAGAGGCTGTCCAGATCCAGATCATCCGCACCCAAGGCGCCTTCTGCACCCTCATCGTCCCCAGCCAGGAGCGCATCAAGGTCGATGTCATCCTCTGTCGGCTCCTCGGAGGTCTCCACCGCCGGCTCCTCCTCATCCGCCGCAAGCAGGGCCTCAAGATCGAGATCCTCGTCTTCCTCTTCCGTGACGGTTGTTTCCGTCTCGCCAAGAAGATCCGCCAAATCTACGTCGTCTTCGCTTGCCTCCGCGTCGTCAGTAGCATCCAGCTCCCCGAGCAACGCCTCCAGATCGGTGCCCTCCTCCTCGGCTGCGGGCTCCTCGACTGGCTCCAGCCCGGCAAGAACATCCTCAACGCTCTCGCCCGTGTCGTCCTCTGCGACCTCCAGATCGCCCAGCAAGGCGCCAAGGTCGGTGTCGTCCTCCTCGGCGGAGGCTTCCTCGACCGGCTCCAGCCCGGCAAGAACGTCCTCGACGCTCTCGCCCGTCTCGTCCTCTGCGACCTCCAGATCGCCCAGCAAGGCGCCAAGGTCGGGGTCGTCCTCCTCGGCGGCGGCTTCCTCGACCGGCTCCAGCCCGGCAAGAACATCCTCAACGCTCTCGCCCGTGTCGTCCTCCGCGACCTCCAGATCGCCCAGCATGGCACCAAGGTCGGGGTCGTCCTCCTCGGCGGCGGGCTCCTCCACCGGCTCCAGCCCGGCAAGAACGTCCTCAACGCTTTCGCCCGTCTCGTCCTCTGCGACCTCAAGATCGCCCAGCAAGGCGCCAAGGTCGGGATCTTCCTCCTCGGTGGCGGGTTCCTCGACCGGCTCCAACCCGGCAAGCACGTCTTCTACACTCTCGCCGGTGTCTTCCGCTGGCGCGGCGCGCTCCAGATTGCTGAGGATGGCATCGGTCTCGGCGCTGCCGTCCGCTTCGGGCAGTTCGCTCTGCGCCAACGCGGCCAAGACATCTGCGGATGTATCCGCTTCGGTGCGATCTTCGGGGGCCGAAGCCGCGAGATCGGAGAGCACCGAACCGTCCGCATCCTCCTGCGGTTCATCTGCCGGGGCCTGTGCTGCCAATGCGGCCAAGGCGTCGTCCCTGATGTCGACCTCCTCCTGCGCAATCGGAGCGGCGCGCGCCAGATCGGAGAGGATATCGCCCGCGTGATCCGCCTCGCCGTCTGCCACCGGGGCCTGCGCCGCGAGATCCGCCAGCGTGTCGGCGGTCTGCGTGCCTTCGGCTGCGTCCTCGGGTGCGGCGGCGGCCAAGCCAGCCAGCACGTCCCCGGTGCGATCCTCTTCCTCGGAAGGGGCCAGGGGCGCGGCGGCCTTCAGCCCCGCCAGAATATCCGCCGAGGCATCGGGTTCAGGCGTCGCCTCCGGGGCCCGAGCGGCCAATTGGCTGAGCACATCGGCCTGATCCGGGCCGCTTTCCTCATGCGGGACTTCCGCCTGACGCAGGCTCTCCAGCGCCGCATCCGCCGCCGGGTCGGAGCCATCCCCCTGCCCCGCCAGCGAGGACAGCAGCGAGGGCGAGGTCAGGATCTTCTCGATCAGATCCTCGGCACCGGATTTACCGTCCATATAGGTCATCAACTGTTCAAGCTGCTGGCGCGCTTCCAACAATGGGCGCAGCGCATCGACCTTCCTGGCCACCGCGCCGGGGGTGAAATCCGCCATGCTCTCAAAGGTCAGATCCACCGCCAGATTGCCCTCGCCGGTCAGCGTATTGGGCACACTAAAGGCCGCACGCGGCGCCATCGCGCGCATGCGCTCGTCAAAATTATCGACGTCGATTTCCAGGAATTTCCGGTCGGCGATCGCGGGCTGCGCGACGTTGGATTTGCCCGCAAGATCGCTCATTACGCC
>NZ_JAATOX010000154.1 GCF_011806385.1 Phaeobacter sp. HF9A
AATTTCTGCGCCGGGCAACTTTGGAGCCAGGCGGTGTTGTAATGCTGTGGAAAAGAGACCCCCAAAACAGGAAACGGCGGTGCCCAGGGAGGAGGAGGGGCACCGCCGTTCTGTCAAACACCAGGTTAAAGGGAGGAGGAAACCCGGTGCATCTGATCCCGGCTGTTGGCCGGTATAGGGTGCGGTGGCATCAGGGAGGAGGAGGATGCCACCGCGTAGGACAGGTCCTTAGGGAGGAGGAGAAAGGACCTGATCTCGTAAACTCAGTTTTGGCCGTAGGCCGCTTCAAGGGCGACGGACTTCAGCATGCTGCGGTGCAAACCCAGGTCTGCCAGCTCGCGGTTGCTCAGGGCAGACAGTTCGCTCAGGGTCTGACGATAGATGCGGTGCTGTTCGAATTTTTCGCGCGCCACCTGAAACATGCCGGCCAGGTTCGGGGCTGCAAATGTCTTGCGGGTGCTGATCGGGTTCAGGGCTGCCATCGTTTCGTCTCGTCTCGCTATGCTTGGGCCGTCCGCCCATGTGTTCGTCTCTGTTGAAGCTAAGATAGCAAAATGCTGCGGATGCACAATCCGGGTCTTGGTCATTTCTGCTATGCAGCAAGTGCATGGGTACATGAGGTATTTTTCACATTCTGCCCAATTGCCGCGCAATTTCCATGCCCGATGCGGTGCCTTTGGGCAGGATTTGATCGCGCGCGCCGTTAACGCTCCCAATTTGTCGCTTGGGCTGGCTTCGCGCAGCGCCTATATCCGCAGCAACGCCCCCAAAGGCAAAAAAGGAGATTGCGCTGATGGCTGTGACCCAGGAAGAGATTCGGACCGCGCTGGAGCGCCTTGCCCTGCCGGATGGCGGCACGCTGGTGTCACGCGACATGCTGCGCGCCCTGCGGGTCGAGGGCGGCACCGTGCGATTTGTGATCGAGGCCCCCTCGCCACAGATCGCCAGCCAGATGGAACCGCTGCGCCGCGCCGCCGAGGCCTGCGTGCGGGAGCTGCCGGGGGTGGAAAATGTCTCGGTGGTGCTGACCGCACATGGCCCGGCGCCCGCGAAAGCCGCGCCAAAGGCCGAGGCGCCGAGCCTCAAGATCGGCGGCCACCCCAAACCGCAGGCCGCGCCGATGAAGCCCTCCGGGGTGAAACGCATCCTGGCGGTGGGCTCTGGCAAGGGCGGCGTCGGCAAATCCACCGTCAGCGCCAATCTCGCCGTTGCGCTGACGCGGCAGGGGCGCAAGGTCGGGCTGCTGGACGCGGATATCTACGGCCCTAGCCAGCCCCGCATGATGGGCGCCTCGGGCCGCCCCGCCAGCCCCGACGGCACCAATATCGAACCCTTGCACGCCCATGGGGTCACCCTGATGTCGATCGGCTTTATGGTCGAGGAGGGCAAGGCGGTGGTCTGGCGCGGCCCGATGCTGATGGGCGCGCTGCAACAGATGCTGACCCAGGTGAACTGGGGCGAACTAGACGTGCTGATCGTCGATCTGCCGCCCGGCACCGGCGACGTGCAGCTCACGCTCTGCACCCGCTCGGAGCTTTCGGGCGCCATTGTGGTCTCCACCCCGCAGGATGTGGCGCTGCTGGATGCGCGCAAGGCGATCGACATGTTCAACACGCTGAAAACCCCGGTGCTGGGGCTGATCGAGAATATGTCCTTCTTCACCTGCCCCGATTGCGGCGGCACGCATAATATCTTTGGCAATGGCGGCGTGGTGGCCGAAGCGCAGAGGCTTGGCCTGCCGCTGCTCGGGGCGCTGCCTATTGATCTTGAGACCCGCCTTGCGGGCGACAGCGGCACGCCCGTCGCGGCGGGCGAGGGGCCGATGGCTGACGCCTATGCAAAGATCGCCCGCGGGCTGATCGAGGGCGGCATGGCCTGAGGCCGAATAATGCAAAACGCGCGGGCGTCGGGCGCAGACCCTACGCCCGCTGACGCTCCGGCAGCTCCATCTCCAGCCCGGCCTGAAGCAGATCTTCCACGAACCAGGCGGCAAACTGCGCCCGCCCAGAAACCCCGGCCTTGGCATAGATCCGGGTCAGTTGCGCCCGCACCGTGCCCGCGGCCGCGCCGCGGATCTCGGCGATCTGGGCCACATCCAGACCTTTCAGCGCAAAAAGCCCCACGTCGCGCTCCGCCGGGGTCAGTTTCCAGGCCGCGAACTGCGCGTCGATCACATCCGCCAGCGAGCCCCGCGCGGTTTCCAGCGCGCGCTCCTGCGCCGCCATCCGCGCCAATGTCACGCGAAGCTGCCAGATGCCGACGGCAACGCCGACGATCAGCGCCACCGAGACCAAGCCCTCAAAGACACTATGCGGCTCGCCGGGGTCCTGAAACAGCTCGCTCGCCGCGTCGCCGACAAAAAACACCGCCGCCGTGGCCTGAAGCAGCAAGAAAGAGGCAAGAGCCACGGAGGACCGCCGCTCTTTGCTCTTTTTGCGCCGCTCTGTCATGGCTTGCGCGATCCCAGCAGCATCGGGCGCAGCAGGTTCCGCCTGAGGGCGCGGCTCTCGATGGCCACCCCGGCGACATGCAACCCGGCAAGGATCAGCAGAAAATTGGCAAACACCTCATGGATCTCCTCGGCGACGTCCTTGATGGCCTCATTGTTGCCTGTGGGGGGCGCGGCTGCAAGCGCCGACCAGTCCCCTGCGGCAACAGCGGCTTTTTGCTCGGCCAGGGTGACCGGGCTTTGGGCATCCGTCATCACCAGACCGGTGAGGGTGATCACCGCCAGGCTGCCCCAGAGCGCATAGACCATCAGCGCGCCCGCCGGGTTATGCGAGCGATGCTCCCGGGGCCGTCCTCGCAGCAGATCACGCAGATGGGCAATCGCCGCCCTTGGGGCAGGGGGGAAGGCCGAAAACCGCGCCTCGGCGGGGCCCACCAGCCCCCAGGCCAGCCGCAGCGCCAGCACCGCCAACACGCCCCAGCCGATCCAGACATGCCAGGTGCCGCCGCCCTTGTTCAAAAGCCCATTGCACAGCACGGCCAGCGCGATCAGCCAATGGGTGATGCGCACCAGCGGATCCCAGGGATCGGGCGGCACAATGGTGCCACCCGCCCGGGTCCGGTTCTGGACCTTAGTCATCCGCTTTTACCTTGGCGACGGCGCCGGTCTGCGGGTCGATGTAGACTTCCCAATGGTTGTTGGCCTCATCGTGGCATTTGGCTTCGATCTTGCCATCTTCGGCTTCAAATTCGGGCGCCATGCATCCGGCGGCTTCCAGCGCGGCGGTGGCCTGTTCGGGATCGGTGCCCATGATGTCGCCCACGGTGGGCATCGCAACCGCAGAGAGCGGCATCAGAACGAGGGCGGATACGGTCAGAAACTTGGTCATGGTCAGTCCTTTTCGGGATCATCTCGGCCGGACGGTCTGCCCGGGCCTGCCATTTGAATGGGGATGAACCCGGCCCGGATCGATCCCCGATCCGCTGACAAGGCCGCTCATAAGCGCCCGCTTACGGCTTCAAAGGGCCTTCCGGCCGTCAAAACCCAGGCGGCTAGGCCGGGCCGCCGGCACATCCCGGTTGCGCGGCGAACGGGCGTTGCAATTGCCGACGCCAGCCATGAACGAGACGTTTACCGAATCCATGACTTCGTGCCATGCTGACAGCCAAACGACAAAGAGGACCGAATACACACCAAAGACATTAGCCTGGGAGGAGCTAAACATGAATCTGAGACCGGACCCGACATTCCACGCAACACCAAAGCTCGCCATGGAGGCGCCGCCGGAAACGCTGGCCTTCACCTTGATGCTCAGCCCGGACGGATCACAGCCCGACGGTTTGGCCGTGGTCGACGTGAACCCGAAATCCGACAGTTATGGCCAGATCGTCCACCAGGTCATCATGCCCAACACGGGCGACGAATTTCACCATTTCGGCTGGAACGCCTGTTCCTCGGCGCTCTCGCCCCTGACCGGTCACGCCTTTCTGGAACGCCGCTATCTGATCATCCCGGGCATTCGCTCGTCCCGTATCTATGTGATCGACGTCAAGGAACCGCTCAAGGCCAAGATCCACAAGATCATTGAACCCGAGGAGGTCTTTGCCAAGACCGGCTACTCGCGCCCGCACACCATTCATTGCGGCCCCGAGGGTATTTATGTCTCCACCCTTGGCGGCGGCGGCGAAGACGGCACCGACGGCCCTCCCGGTATCTTCATCATGGATTGCGAAACCTTTGACATCCTGGGCCGCTACGAGATGGACCGGGGCGAACAGGACAAACACTATGATTTCTGGTGGAACCTGCCGCGGGACTACATGATCAGCTCCGAATGGGGCCTGCCGCCGCAGTTTGAAAACGGCATCGTCGCCGAGGACCTCCTGTCCAACAAATACGGCCACAAGATCCATTTCTGGAACCTGCGCGAGCGGCGCAACGTCCAGACCATCGACCTTGGTTCCAATCACCAGATGGCGCTGGAAATCCGGCCCGCCCATGATCCCTCCAAGGATTACGGCTTCTGCGGCGTGGTGATCGACACCACCAATCTGCAAGGCGCTATTTTCACCTGGTGGCAAAAAGACGATGGCACCTTCGAGGCCAGGAAAACGATCACCATTGATCCGCGCCCCGAAAAGGCCGAGAACCTGCCGCCGCTCTTGCAGGGCTTTGAGGCGGTGCCGCCGCTGGTCACCGATATCGACCTCAGCCTTGACGACAAATATCTCTACGTCGCGTGCTGGGGGCTGGGCGAGATGCACCAATATGATGTCTCCGACCCTATGAACCCGGTTCTGGCTGGCAAGGTCGAGCTGGGCGGTATCGCGCGTGACACCAAACATGTGAATGGCAAGCCCTTCGTCTTTGGCCCGCAAATGGTGGAAATCAGCCGCGATGGCAAACGGGTCTACTGGACCAACTCGCTCTATTCGACCTGGGATGACCAGTTCTACCCGGGGCAGGAGGGGGGCCAGATGGTGATGGCCAATGTCGGTGAGAACGGCGGGCTGGAGCTCGACAAGGACTTCTACCTCGACTTCCCCAAGGGCTACCGGAGTCACCAGATCCGCCTTGAGGGCGGCGATTGTTCCACCGATAGCTTCTGCTATCCCTCCGTCTGACAGGTCCTCTGACAGGTGGAGAGCATTCATTCAGCAACGGCCCTTTGGGGGGCCGTTGTCGTCTCTGGGATTTATCATGGGGTCAATCCCGGCATGGGCTGGCCGCTGGCGGTGTCCGCCGCGTTGATGGACCGCAAACGGGCAAGCCTCTTCAAGGCGCTCCTGGCGCTTGCCGGTGGGCATCTGCTGGCGATGGTCGCGATTCTGTTTCCCTTCACCGCGCTGCTGTTTCTTGCCGAGTGGCAGCGCGAGATCCAGATCGGAGCGGCCTGCCTCGTGATCGCGCTGGGGCTTTATCTGCTGCTGAACCGCCGACATCCGCGGTTTCTCGCGCGCGTCCCCCCCTCACGGCTGGCGCTTTGGTCCTTCCTCGCGGCGATGGCGCATGGTGCCGGGCTGATGCTGGTGCCGATCTATCTGGGCATTTGCCGCACGACCGAGACCGATGCAGGCCATGCCGCCGCCGCCGAACTCATGGTCGGAAACGCCGGAATCGCAGGCGCCGTCGCGGCCGTCCACACGCTCGCCATGACGTTGTCCGGCGGCGTGATCGCCTATGGCGTCTATCGCTGGCTCGGCCTGCGTTTCCTGTCCAGAAGCTGGTTCAACCTGGACCTGGTCTGGGCGCTCAGCCTGATCCTTGTGGGAACGATCTCTTTGCTGGTGACCCAATAGGCCCAGATCCCTGCCATCCTGTATGTGCAGGTTGAGATTTTTATCTGACGAGGAGGCCCCGCTGCGGCGGTGAAGTTCAACGGGGCTTATCGGCGCGCATGATCCATAAGCGCGACAAGGATGGCGTTCCGATCTTTCGCATGACCGCTGCCCTCTCGGCTGTCGGCCTTGGCTCTGTGCCCTCATGGCTGCGGCCCTATGCGGCGCTCTCCACCGGCGAGAAATTCCGCGCCGATCTTGCCCGCGTCTTGTGCGAACGCCCCGGCCTCTTTGTGATGGATGAGTTCACCTCGGCCATTGACCGCCGCGTAGCGACCATCGCCGCCGGGGCCTTTGGCAAAGCGTGGCGGTGCGGGCCGGGCCAGTTTGTCGCCGTGGCTTGCCATGATGACGTGGAAGACTGGCTGCAGCCGGATTGGGTGATCGATACCGGACGCGGCGGCGAATTTGCATGGAGGCGTCTTCGACGATGCCCCAGCCTTGAGGTCGAAATCCACCAAACCGACGGCTCTCATTGGCCCACCTTTGAGCCGCATCACTACCTGAAAACCAACAATGTGATCGCCGGGAGCTTCTATCTCGCCCGCGCCGAGGGCGTCGATGTGGCCCATCGGGCGGTTACGCCCCGCCCCGCCCCGGCCTGCGCGAGGCGCGTGCCTGCCGCTTTGTTGTTTTGCCAGAGTGGCAGCGCTTGGGAATTGGGCTGCGGTTTCTCACTGAGGTTGCCGCCCTCTGGCGGCGCGGCGTCAACCGGTTTGAGCGCCCGATGCCCACCCTGATCAACACATCGCATCCGGGCCTGTGCCGCCGGTTGTGCGCGCAAGATCAATGGTTGCAGACCTCATGCCTTCTATACGGCGGGGCAAGAAAGCAGGTCGGGCTGAGAGGGGGCATGGCGGGGCACTTGCGTGCCGTGCAGGGGTTTCGCTACATCGAATGAAACCGCGCTTAAACGCCCCTTCAATCCCACCTCAGCCCAAAATCAGGCTTACCGCCTCACTCAGACAGGATGACAATGCGGACACCCAACCCGTGCGCGGCGAAAGTCTTGAAGGATCCGAAAGGAACCGCTGCTTCGATGTGGATGAATGAGGGCTATTCGCAGGGGCTCCTCTAACATGTATTCGATTGAAGAGAGATATCGAGCGGCATAAGGTCTCAGTATTGAAAGCCTACGCGGAGACGGCCTTGATCAACTTAGAGCCAACAGTTTCGCAGCTTGAAAAGCTTCTTATGGAAAATACTGAAGCCAGCGTAACCTATGCTGCTCTTGAATGCCGTTTGGCTATCGAGAGAATTTGCTATGAAAGGCTCCGGTTAGCGCATGATTACATTTCTCACGATGATCTGAGGAAGTGGCAGCCGAGCGATATTGTGAAGACGCTCATTCAGGAGGTTGATGCCAAAGCCGCCGAGACTTTTACGCTTTCCGTAGCGCGGGAGCCCTTCCCAGAAGGTTCTCCTCCGCCCACTCGTGAGGATTACGATGCGATGGAGTGGCTTCCCGTCGGCACTCAAGTCGGCTTCGCACCCAATAGGCTCGGGAAGCTATGGAACGGACTTGCGAAACTCGCCCTACATATCGAAATCCCGACCTCGAAAGATGCGACCGTCAAACAATACGGTGACATCCAAGCTATGACGTCCAAGGTCAAACAGGCTCTTGCGAACATCAAGCGAATTTCCGAAGGCACATTGATGCTTTCTGGCATGGGTGAGGAAGTTTCTTTTGAGTGTAGCTGTGGTTCAAATAACAAGCGGCGACTTGAACTGCTAAAGGACCGGCAGACTATTAACTGCATAAATCCCGATTGTGATGAAAGCTAAGGCTACGTCCAGTCTGACATGTCCTTCAGGCGCAGAACCTTTAAGATTGTTTGCCGCGCCTGTGAAACATCCCACGACATTCCTAAGCGGATGGTGGAGAAGCTCAGGACCGACCAACACATTCACTTCGACTGTGACGGGTGCAGCGAGACCATTTATGTGTCATGGCGCCCCATGCAAGGGGTAATCCCCCCGTTTCTGCGGGGACTTGGTCGTAGAATTTACGCGGCCGTTCTCAGTTTCTGGGCGGGGGTCAT
>NZ_JAATOX010000155.1 GCF_011806385.1 Phaeobacter sp. HF9A
GGGGTTCGCTCATGTCGGGCCAGTTGGGACGCAGCGGGTTGGCCTCGGAGAAATAGGTGATCACCGAGCCGCCCTCGTCCTGGCCGATCAGCGCCCAGATCACCAGGAGCGCAAACCACACCGGTGCCATCAGATAGCCGATCGCCCCATGCGCCAGGTGAAACCGCGACATGGCGTGAAAGCCGCTGGCGCCCAGCAGGCGCAGGTGTTGCAGGTTGCCCTGGCACCAGCGGCGATCCCGCTGGATGTGGTCGATCAAGGTGGCAGGGGTTTCCTCGTAAGAGCCGCGAATGCGGGGCAGGAAGCGCACCCGCCAGCCGGCGCGGCGCAAGAGACCGGCCTCGACAAAATCATGGCTCATGATGATCGAGCGCCCGCCACGCAGGGTCGGCAGCTCGGGCAGGCCGGCACAGGTGGCAAAGGCCCGGGTGCGGATGATCGCGTTATGGCCCCAGTAATTGCCCTCATAGCCGGTCCAGCGCGCCAGACCTTCGGCCAGCGCCAGCCCGTAGACACCATTTGCAAACTGCTGCATGCGGCCAAAAACAGATTGCGCGCCAATAAGTTGCGGGAAGCTCTGAATGAGACCGGCAGCCGGATCGCGGGATAGCGCATCCGTGAGGCGCTGAATGGCGCGACCGGTCATCAGACTGTCGGCGTCAAGCACTAGCATCGCCTCATAGGCGCCGCCCCAGCGGGTCACCCAATCATGGATATTGCCCACCTTGCGGGCGGTGTTCCGGGCGCGGCGGCGATAATGGAGGGTGATGCCCGCGGGCAGATCGGCGCGCAGGGATTCTATGCTTTGTTCTTCCTGCGCGGCGATTTCGGCATCGCGGGTATCAGAGAGGATGAACATCTCGTAGTGATGCAACCCGCCAAGGGCGCGCAGCTCTTCCAGCATCGAGCGGGCATTGCCCAGCACATACCAGGGCACCTCGTTGTAGACCGGCACCAGAAGCGCCACCCGCATCGGTTTGCGGGGGCCACGGGCGGGCCTGGGGCGGGTCTGTGAGAGGCTGAAGAGCCCCAGGAGCACCGTGGAGACGGTGAAGGTGATCCAGAAGAAGTTGAACGCGATCAGGGTCAGGAGCACCCATTCCAGCGCGGTGGTGCCATCGGCGGCGAACCAGCCCTGCATCACCCAGGCCAGCGCCAGCGTGGCCGCCATCGCGGGCGAAAAGGAGAGGATCCGCCAAAGCGCCACCCCGGGTGCCCGCGCCGCACCGGTGGCTGGCGCGCTGACGTCGTGAAAGCCGTGACCAAAGTCCTGCGCCGGCATGGCAAGCGGTGCCTCGGGGGGCATCAGGGGAGAGGAGAAATCGTTATCCATCAAGGCGGTCCACTCACTAATTCCTAAACAGTCCAGCGATACAGCCAGACCTCTGACGCGGGGGCGCCATCTTTGCGCAGGGCGGCGCGCAGCTCCACATGGGTCTGCTCGCCCGGATCAAAGGAAAACGCCAACCGCATGCCGCCGGTTTCCGGGTTGCGTTCCAGAATGCCGTCGCTGGGCTCCAGATGCGGCGAGGACACATGGATATCAAAGCTCTCGGGATCGGCTTCAAAGATCGGATGGGCCTCGAATTCGATCACCATGAGGCGTCCGGGGTCGCCAAAGATCTTGGCGCCCGAGGCGGTCTTGATCACCCGGGGCAGATCCAGCACCGGTTCCGCGCCCCAGGTCAGGCGATAGTCCAGATCAATGCGGCTGTCGGCGGCATAGGGGGCCTCGGGGCGCCAGTAGGCGACGATATTGTCGTAGATTTCCTTGTCGGCGGGGATCTCGACCAGGGTCACCGCGCCCTTGCCCCAGCTTTCCTTGGGTTCCACCCAGAGCGAGGGGCGGCGGTGGTAATGGGCCTCCAGATCATCATAATCCGAGAGCTTGCGCGCCCGCTGCATCAGGCCAAAGCCCTCTGGGGAGTCATCCACGAAGCTGGAGATTTGCAGCTGCGTCGGGTTGGCCAATGGCCGCCAGAGCACCTCGCCGCGGCCGTTCTTCATCAGTAGACCATCGCTGTCATGCACCGCCGGGCGGAAATCGTCAAAGCGCTGGTGGTTGGTGCCGTCAAACAGGAACATCGAGGTCAGCGGCGCCAGCCCCACATGCGGCAGCTCGCGGCGAGCAAATAGCGTCGCCTCCACATCCATCACGCAGGGATTGCCGGGCGTGATGTCAAAGCGATAGGCGCCGGTCACTGACGGGCTGTCCATCAGCGCATGTACGATCATGTTTTCTTGAGCCGGAGCAGGGGCTTCGAGCCAGAAGCTGACGAATTCCGGGAACTCCTCGCCGTCGGGATCGGCGGTTTTCAGCGCCAGCCCGCGGGCCGAGAGCCCATAGACATTGCCATTGGCAATGGCGCGGAAATAGCTGGCGCCCTGAAAGACGCAGAATTCGGTCTTTTTGCCGGGATGGTCAGCGTCGTCGAGATCAGTGCGCAGGCGAAAGCCGGAATAGCCCAATGCGCCCTCTTGCGAGAGTTCGGGCGAGATTTCCGGGTGTTTCTTGAACCGGCTCATGTCGAAGGGGACGTTGGTGGAAAACCCGTCGGTGACCGCGTGCACCTGCACCGCGCGTTCAAAATAGAGCCCGGGCAGGAAGAAATCGACGTTATAGCTGCGGTCGGTGTCGGCCCAGAGCGCCTTGGTCACGTCGAACTGGATCGAGCGATATTGGTCGTAGGTCATTTCCAGCCAGTCCGCGGGCACGGAGCTGCGGGGCTTGTAGGGGCGACCGGCCAATGCCTTGGCGCGGGCCACCACATCGGCGCGGCTGAAGGGCGTTTTCTCCCCCGTTGCCACGTCCGAGGGAATATCGGAGGCCGAGGCGCGCACGGTCGTGGCGATCGCGGCCAGCGACAGGGCGGATGCAGATTGCAGGAAGGAACGACGGCTCAATTTGCTCATCGCTTGCGTCTCCAGGGTTGGGATTTGAACCAGGCCGCGCTGTAGGCGCAACCGATAATCAGGGCGAAACCGGCAAGGTTTGCGGCGGCGGTGATCATGATGCCGTGGTCGGTCTGATCTAGGGCAACGCCGATAAACCGCGCCCTCACCATGGAAAAGACAAAGACGGCAAGGCTTTGCTGGCCGACCTTGGTGACCAGCGCGAGCACGCGCGACCAGATCCGGGCCGCAAGGGAGTTGCCCCGCGCCACCAGGTTGTGACCGTTTTCACCCGCCACCAGCCAGGCGAGATAGGCCAGCGCCAGAAAATGGGCATAGCGCAAGAGGCCAAAGTCGGTCTTTTCGCGCCATTCGCTGGTCAACTCCCAGGTCGGGCGGATCCGCGCGCCAAGATCGGGGGCGGCATCGTTGAGCCAGCTGAAGACCTTCCAGGAGCCGAAGGGCGAGGACAGGATCAGGAAGGCCGCCGCGACAATGGCCAGCGTCACGCTGATCGGGGGCTTGGGCAGCCAGCCTGCCATAAAGGCAAAGCCGGTGAAGAACAGCAATTGCCAGCCCAGCGGGTTGAAGAACCACTCGCGATCTGACCAGGGCTCTGCGGGCAGCGACAGCCCGTCAGGGCCGAGGCCGATCATATAGGGGTTCGCGCAGAGCCAGATCGCGATGCTGAGCGCCGCGACGGCCCAGACGCCGATTTTGCGAACCCCCATCATTGCCGGCATCAGGGCCAGCACCCCGAGATACATCGGCAGTACGTCGAAATAGTTGGGCACATAGGTGAGCGTGAAGACGCCGATGATCTGCTGCACGGTGTTGTTAAAGAACCAATGCAGGTTCAGCGCGCCGATATAGCTCTTGTCAAAGCCACCATAGAGATCAAGCGCCGCCATGCCGGTGGCGAGGAAGAAGAACAGCCCGATATGGGCCCAGTAGACCTGCCAGCAGCGATAGGCGACGCGGGCGGTGCCCATCCACCAGCCATGGCGGGCAAAGGAGCCGCCAAAGGCGATGGCGGAGGCCATGCCGGAACAGAAGACAAAGATCTCCGTCGCGTCGGAAAACCCGAAACGGGCCGGGATCCAGCCGGTCCAGCGGTTGCCGGGGATATGCGCGCACAGGATGATGAACATGGCAATGCCACGATAGAAATCCAGCCTCGGGTCGCGCGGGCGCGGGGACGCTGCCTCGGCCGGGGCGGCCAGGGTATTTGCGGCCGCGCGGGAGGCGCTGGCGGGCTCTGGCGCCGGGAAAGGCGCGATCTTTGCCATCTGTGTCGGTCTCCAATACCGTTACTCGGCCGGCACGCTCTGCGCCTCGCCGCTGTTGCGGGCCGAGGCAATCAGGTCGCGCCGGGCGAGCGCATAATTGTCTTCGCCTCCCCCGCGTTTGGCACGGCGATCGTCCAGAATGGCTTCCACTTGCGTCCAGTTGCCTGCACGCAGGCCCGCGTCGATGGTCATCCGTTCAAAGACGTCCCGCTGGGCGTGGCTGCCACCTGCAAGTTGCAACGAATCCCGAGACTTAGCGAGGCAGTCAAAGGCTGTGCGGTAGTCGCCTTCGCCGAAGGCCTCAAGCCCCATTGCAACGGCTGTTCCGGGATCGGCCATTCTTTGCGCGGCTTCGCTGTCAGAACGGGCCCCATCGGCGCCAATCCGCTCAACCAGACGGTGAGTCGCGGTTTTTCGATCCCCGCCGACCAGTGCCAAAAGATAGTGCAGATCGGCAAAAATCAGGCTGCCGTCCTCGGTGCGGTTGGCGCAGAGCTCGGCCAGCTCTTCCCAGCGATCCCCAACCGAGACGCCCTCCAGCTCCAGCCGCATCAAAAGCGAGGTGGCGTTGGAGATGTCGCGGTAGTCATCGGTGCGGTCCTTGCGCACCTCGGTATCATATAGCCGCATCACCTCGTCGATCTGGCCAAGGTCGAGATGCATCAGCGCCTTGTGCCACCAGACGTGGTAGCGAAAGTTGTTGCATTGCGCCCAGGCCGCCTCGCGGCCGGTGAGCCACTCAAGCCCGGTGCTGGCGTTGCCGGTCATGTCGTGCACATGCGCCACCGCATGCAGGCCCCAGGCATCATCCGGTGCGGTCCAGAGCGCTTGTCGCCCGGTGACCTCGGCGCGGTCATAGTCGCCGGTTTCCTCCAGCGCAAAGGCGTGACAGCCCAGAAGGTAGCCATGGCCCGCGTGATCGGTGGAATAGGCCGGCAGAACCCGTTCGATCGAGGCGCGCATGCCTCTGGAATCGCCCAGAATAAAGCGGATGCCATGGCTGAGTTTCATCGCCAGCGTGTCGCAGGGGTGATGGGTCAGAATCTCTTCCATAAGCGCGATCGACCGGGAGGGTTTGCCCGCCAGCCAGGCCTCCAGCGCGTCCACATATTTGCGCTCGCGCGGCAGGGCGCCCTCATAGCTGGCCTTGGCCATCACCAGCGCCTCGCGCGCGGTGGGGACCAGTTCAGACCGACCCAGCATCAGCAGCGACAGCCCCTTGATCGCCTGCGCCTGCGCGAACTCCGGCGCGGCGGTCAGCACGGCACCAAGGTGGTCCGCGGTGCGCGCCGCATGGGCCAGCACGCCAAGCTGCACGCCGTTCCACTCCTTGAGCGCATGGGCGTCCGTCAGGCTGCTGTCCTGGCCAAAAATATCCTGGGTCATGGGCGGTATCACTTTCGCAAGCTGGAGAAATACAAGGCGTTGAAGTGATGCTAGCGGAGCGCTGCCCCCCGCGCGCCCCCGCTCTCGCTTTGGTGAAGTGGCGTGTATCGCGGCGCGGGCTGGCTGCGCAAAATCGAGGATGTCGTGGCGGAAAACGGCGCAAATCAAGGCTCTTCCCGGGATTTTGCTATCATCCCGGGGGAGCAGAGGGCGGAACTGTAACAATGACCGCGCGGCCGAGGCCGGTCAGCGCGGCAAATGTTTCAATCGCCGTCAAATGGCTGGTCGGTCGCGAGGATATCGGCACTGTCGGCGCCGCAGCTGGGCGGCGCCTTGCGATAGGTCACCGGGGTGCGCGAGAACTTCAGCGGATTGCCCAAGAGGCGCAGCGGCGTGCCATCGGCCTGCATGGTGACCACCATATCGCGCGCCGCCACTTGATCGCTGGCAAAGACCTGATCGAGTGTTTGCACCGGGCCGACGGGGACCTTGACCTCTTCCATCGCGGCGATCACCGCATCGGTGCTGTGGCGGCGCAGGGTCGGGATCAGCACATCGTTCAGCGCGTCGCGATGCTCCAGCCGGGCCGGATTGGTGGCAAAACGCGGATCCTCCGCCAGCCCCTCCAGCGACAGAAAGCGCATGAAGCGGCGGAACTGGCTGTCATTGCCGACCGCGAGGATCACATGGCCGTCCGAGGTTTCATAGGTGCCATAGGGCATGATCGTGGGGTGTTCATTGCCGCGTCGTTGCGGCAGTTGGCCGCTGTTGAGATAGGTGACACCCTCGTTGATGAGCCAGGCGATCTGCGCATCGACCAGCGCCAGTTCGACCTGTTGCCCTTCGCCGGTCAGGTCGCGGTGGCGCAGCGCCGAGAGGATGCCGATGCAGGCATACATGCCGCACATCACATCGGCGATGCCGACGCCAACCTTCATCGGCGCGCCCTCGGGGTCTCCGGTCAGCGACATGAGGCCGCCATAGGCCTGCGCCATCAGATCATATCCGGGTTTTGTGCGGTTGGGGCCGGTCTGGCCGTAGCCGGAGATCGAGGCATAGACCAGCCGTGGGCAGCTTTCGCGCAGGGCGGCGTAGTCCAGCCCGTATTTCGCCAGGCCACCAGGTTTGAAGTTCTCGATCAGCACATCGGCCTGCTTGGCAAGACGGCGAATGATCGCCTGGCCCTCCGGGCTGGAGATATCCAGCGCCAGCGAGCGTTTGTTGCGATTGGCCGACATAAAATAGGGCGTGATATCAGCACCTTTCAGGACGCTCTTGCCCCATTGGCGGGTATCGTCGCCGCCCGAGTCGGGGTTCTCTATCTTGATCACATCAGCGCCGAGATCGCCCAGCATCTGCGTGGCGGTGGGACCGGCAAGAATGCGCGAAAGATCGAGCACCTTGACGCCTTTCAGCGCGCCATGGGGCAGGAGGCCCTGGGTTGGATTAGATGCGGCCATCATAGCTCTCCTTGTCGATTTCGGCTGCGATCACGGTGAAGGTCTCGGCCTGCATCGCCTCTTTGAGGGCGGCATGCAGCTCGGCGCGGTTGCGCACGCTGTGACCGGCACCGCCAAAGGCGCGCCCCATGGCAGCAAAGTCATGGCGGGCAAAATCGACACCCGCGTTGGGCAGTTGGCGCTGGCGTTGCTTCAAATCAATCAGCGCCAGCGAGGCATCGACAAAGACCACGAAGATCGGCGTCAGCCCCTGTTCTGCGGCGGTGGCCAGCTCGCCTGCGACCATCAGGAACCCCGCATCGCCGGAGAAGCTGACCACGCAGCGCTCCGGCTGTGCCAGTTTGCGCCCCATCGCCAGTGGCAGGGCGCAGCCCATCGTGCAAAGGCCGGAGGATTGCACCATCTGGCGCGGCTCGATGCAGGACCACATCTGACTCAGGAGGATACGATGGGCGCCACTATCCGCCGTCAGCAGCGTGTCGGCAGGCAGCGTCTGCATGCATTCCGCGATGACGCCGGCGGGGCCCCAGGTCTCGGTCAGCGGAAAGGCGTCTTGCAGGGCGGCGCGGGTGGCGGCGATTTCGCCCTTGGGCCAGAGCGGTGCGGCAGCGGGGGCCACGGCCAGCGCGGCAAGGGTCGCAGGCAGGTCGGCGATCAGGGGCAGGCTGGCCTGATGCATATAGTGGGTGTTGGCCTCCGGCGTGATGTCGATCACCCGGGTTTGGCGCGCGTCCCAGGCATTGCGCCAGCCGGTGCGCATCTCGATGGGATCATAGCCAAGGCAGAGGATCAGGTCGGAG
>NZ_JAATOX010000156.1 GCF_011806385.1 Phaeobacter sp. HF9A
GTGCGGCGCCACCAGAAAAAACGGGCGCGGAGTGATACACTCCGCGCCCGCTATCCTCTCGGAACAAGACAGATCCTATTCGGCCGCGATCCGACCTTGCGCCTTCTCCACCCTCACGGCGGAGAATTTGAACTCCGGGATCTTGCCATAGGGGTCGATCGCCGGATTGGTCAGGATATTGGCCGCCGCCTCAACATAGGCAAATGGCACAAAGACCATATCCTCGGCGACCGCTCGATCCGCCCGCGCCATGATCTCGATCGAGCCGCGGCGGGTTGTGAGCCGCACCATTTCGCCCGGCTCGACCCCTAGGGCGCGCAGGGTCCTGGGATGGAGCGAACAGTTGGCTTCCGGCTCCACCGCGTCCAGCACCAGCGAGCGGCGCGTCATCGAGCCAGTGTGCCAGTGTTCCAGCTGTCGCCCGGTGGTCATGATCATCGGGTATTCGGCATCCGGGGCCTCATCCGGCGGGATGACACTGGCGGGTGTGACCTTCGCCCGCCCCTCGGGACGCGGGAAACCATCGCCGAACACGATCGCCTGACCAGGATCGGTCTCATGCAGCGAGGGATAGGTGATGGTCTCGGTTTCCAGACGCTCCCAGGTGATATTGTCGAGCGACTTCATGTTTAGCTTCATCTCGGCAAAGACTTCGGACACGTCACCATAGGCCCAGGGCAGGCCAATGCGCTGCGCCAGCTCGACGGTGATTTTCCAATCCTCGCGCGCCTCCCCCGGAGGCGCCACGGCGGGGCGCACCCGCTGCACCTGACGATTGGTATTGGAGACCGTGCCGTTCTTTTCATAGAGCGCCGAGGCCGGCAGGATGACATCCGCGAAGTTCGCCGTCTCGGTGAGGAAGATATCCTGCACCACCATCAGATCGAGCTTGGCAAAGGCCTCGCGGGCGTGTTCGGCATCCGGGTCGGACATCGCTGGGTTTTCGCCCTGGATATACATGCCCTTGATATTGCCCGCGTAGACCTGATCGACGATCTCGGTCACAGTGAGGCCCTTCTCGTTGGAGAAATCGCCACCGCCCCAGACATCGGTGAAGCTCTTGCGGATATCATCTTCCATCACCGATTGATAATCCGGCAGGAACATCGGGATCAGCCCCGCATCAGAGGCCCCCTGCACGTTGTTCTGCCCCCGCAGCGGGTGCAGACCTGCGCCCGGCTTGCCGACATTGCCGGTCATCAGCGCCAGCGAAATCAGGCAGCGCGAATTATCGGTGCCATGGATGTGCTGGCTGACACCCATGCCCCAGAAAATCATCCCCGCCTTGGCACTGGCAAAGATGCGCGCCACGCGGCGCAGCTGCTCCGGTTCAATGCCGCAGATTTCGGACATGGCTTCCGGGGTGAAGGCCCGCAGATGTTCCTTCTCGGCCTCCCAGTTCTCGGTCCAGCGGTGGATATACTGGCTGTCGTAGAGCTCTTCCTCGACGATCACGTTCATGATCGCATTCAGCATCGACACATCGGCGCCAGGGCGGAATTGCAGCATCTCCGTCGCAAAGCGACGCATGCCGACTCCGCGCGGGTCCATCACAATGAGCTTGCCGCCCCGTTTGGTGAACTGCTTGAAGTAGGTCGCCGCAACCGGGTGGTTCTCGATCGGGTTGGCGCCGATGATGATGGCCACATCGGCGTTGACGATCTCGTTGAAGGTTGCGGTCACCGCGCCGGAGCCGACGTTTTCGATCAGCGCCGACACAGAGGAAGCGTGGCACAGGCGGGTGCAGTGATCGACGTTATTGTGCTTGAAGCCCTGGCGAATGAACTTCTGGAAGAGATAGGCCTCTTCGTTGGTGCATTTTGCCGACCCAAAGCCCGCCACCGATTTCGGATCCGCGTCGCGCAGTTTGACCAGCCCCTTGGCGGCGAAATCCATCGCCTCTTCCCAGCTTGCTTCGCGGAAGTGGGTCATCAGATTGCCGGGATCGACGTTAAGCCCCTTGGCGGGAGCGTCGTCGCGACGGATCAGCGGCTTGGTCAGGCGGTGCGGGTGGTGGATGTAGTCAAAGCCAAAGCGGCCTTTGACACAGAGTCGGCCCTCATTGGCGGGGCCATTGATGCCCTCAACGTATTTGACCTTGCCGTCCTTGACCTTGAGGCTGACCTTGCAGCCAACACCGCAGAAGGGGCAGACGCTTTCGGTCTCGGAGTCAAAATCGGCACGATCCCCGACCTGCGCGTCGTCCACCACGGTGGCGGGCATCAGCGCGCCGGTCGGGCAGGCCTGCACGCATTCGCCGCAGGCCACACAGGAGGACGATGTCAAAGGTCGGATAGGCATTGTGCCCCCGCCCCGCCATGCCGATCACATCGTTGACCTGCACTTCGCGGCAGGCCCGCACGCACAGCCCGCAGGAAATACAGGCATCAAGGTTCACGTTCATGGCGACGTGGCTGTCATCGAGCAGCGGAATATGGCCCTCTTCCAGCTTGGGGAAACGCGACTCCGAAACCCCGTTCAGTTCCGCCATATCCCACAGATGCGAGGACTTATCATGCGCCACGTCCTGCGCGGGCTGGTCGGCGACCAGCAGCTCCATCACCATCTTGCGGGCGCTGGTTGCGCGGGCGTTATTGGTGGTGACGACCATTCCCTCGGCGGGTTCGCGAATACAGGAGGCCGCCAGCGTGCGCTCGCCCTCGATCTCCACCATGCAGGCGCGGCAGTTGCCGTCGGGGCGATACCCCGGCTGCGGTTTGTGGCAGAGATGCGGGATCTTGAGACCCCGGCCATTGGCGACTTCCCAGATGGTCAGCCCCGCCTCTGCGGTGACCTGCTCGCCATCCAGCGTAAATGTAACTTGCTTCGACATGGCTCAGACCTCCTCGGGGAAGTGTTTCATGGTCAGGCGGATCGGGTTCGGCGCGGCCTGACCCAGACCGCAGATGGAGGCATCCACCATCGCGCTGCTCAGCTCTTCCAGCAGCGACTGATCCCATTTCTCCGCCTGCATCAACTTCACGGCCTTTTCGCAGCCGACCCGGCAGGGGGTGCACTGGCCGCAGCTCTCATCCTCGAAGAAGCGCAGCATATTGAGTGCGGCGTCACGGGCGGAATCCTGATCCGACAACACCACCACGGCAGCGGAGCCAATAAAGGAACCATGCGGTTGCAGCGTATCAAAATCGAGCGGGATATCATCCATATGCGCCGGCAGCAGACCGGAGGACGGGCCACCCGGCTGATAGGCTTTGAACGCATGCCCGTCGACCATGCCGCCCGCTGCCTCGATCACATCAAGGATGGTGGAACCCGCAGGCAGCAGATGCACGCCTGGATTTTTCACCCGACCCGACACGGAATAGGAGCGCAGCCCCTTGCGGCCGTTCTTTTCAACTGCATTCAGGCATTCCGGCCCTTCGCGGTTGATCTTGGTGATCCAGTACAGCGTCTCGACATTGTGCACGAGGGTCGGGCGACCAAAGATCCCCACCTGCGCCACAAAGGGCGGACGGTGGCGCGGCTCACCGCGCTTGCCCTCAATGGACTCGATCATCGCGCTTTCTTCGCCGCAGATATAGGCCCCTGCCCCGCGACGCAGGTCGATATAGCCTGGCTCCACGATGCCCGCCTCTTCCAGCGCGGCAATCTCGCGGCGCAGGATTTCCAGCACCGCCGGATATTCGTCGCGCATATAGATAAAGGCTTTTTCCGCCTCGACCGCCCATGCGGCGATCAACATGCCCTCCAGGAAGACATGCGGCGTGCGCTCCAGATAATAGCGGTCCTTAAAGGTGCCCGGCTCGCCCTCATCGCCATTGACGGCGAGATAGCGCGGACCCTCGTTCATGCGCACAAAGCCCCATTTCTTGCCCGAGGGGAACCCTGCACCGCCCAGACCGCGCAGCCCGGCAGAGAGCACCTTTTCCTGCACCGCTTCCCAGTCGCCATTGGCCCGCAGATCTTTCAGCACGGCGTAACCACCATTGGCGGCGTAGTCCTGATAGGTCTCATAGGCAGGCAGATGCGCGTGGGTGTCATCCGCGGCAATCGCCGCCTCGACCTTTTCAACCGTGGCGTGGTCGATGTGGTTGTGACCGATTTCCAGCACCGGCGCGGTGTCGCAACGCCCCATGCAGGGGGCGCGCAGAACGCGCACCTGAGCGGGGTCCATGCCCTCCTCCAGCGCCTTTTTCAGCTGCTCGGCCCCGGCCATCTCGCAGGACAGCGAGTCACAGACCCGAATGGTCAGCGCTGGCGGCGGTGCCTCGCCTTCCCTGACCACATCAAAATGCGCGTAAAAGCTTGCAACTTCATAGATTTCCGCCTGGCCAGTGCGCAGCTCCTCGGCCAGCGCGCGGATATGCGAGGCAGAGATATGGCCGAACTTGTCCTGCACCAGATGCAGGAATTCGATCAGCAGATCGCGGTTGCGGGGGCGATCCCCAAGCAACGCGAGAATGTCGGAATGTGCCTGATCGTCAAGCTGACGACCCTTCGGGGTTTTCCGCCCCTTGCCGCGTCCGGATTTCCAAACGCCAGATGTGTTGTCCAGAGGTGCCATGGGCGTCTCCCAATTCAGGTGCCTTCGGATCGCAATCACATCGGCGTCCCCCATGGTCAAATAGGAAAACCAAAAGGCGTGATAAGCAATCCTTATGACGCATCTGCGGCGATGACATTCCGCAATGCGTTGATCGTGGTCAGTTCCGGGTCTCGCTCGATGCAAGCCAGACAGATAGCGCGGTTCTGCTCCGGGTCTACCAGCCGCAAGGCCCGTGTGCCCTCCAGCGGGCCGAGGGCCTCGACCAGGGCGCGCGGCAGGATTGTCGCCACCGACCCCTCGCGCGCCATGATCATCGAAGCCATGAAGCCGGTCGATTCCGACATGACTTCGGGGCGCAGGCCCAGATCGGCAAAGATCCGATCCAGAATACGCCGGTTCTGCATCTGCGGTTCCAGCAAGCCCAGCGGCAGGGCGGCGGCCTCGCGCCAGCTGATCTCCTCGCCGTGCCCCGCCAGCATGTCTTCGGAGGCAAAAAGTACATAGGATTCATCATAAAGCGGCAGCAACCGCATATGCTCGCGCCCAACGCTGTCGCTATAGGTCACCCCGGCATCAAGCGTTCCATCGTAAAGTCGCTGCTGGATCAGCAGCGAGGTGGTGACCTCAAGCCGCACAAGAACCCGTGGATGCGCCTGATGCAGCCGGTTGATCAGCTGCGCGGCATAGGAGGTGGCGGTGGGCACAACGCCAATCACAAGCGTGCCGGTGACCTCGCCGCGCGCGGCGGCGATCTCCTGATCCAGCGCCTTTGCATCGTCCAGAATCCGCCGGGCCCGATCCACAATCATCTGCCCCTCGCCCGTCAGGCCCTGAAATCGGTTCCCCCGGCGCACGATGGACACCCCGAGCCGATCCTCCAAGCCACGGATACGCATGGAAAAAGCAGGCTGGGACATGTTGCAGGACTCTGCCGCCTTGGCGAAATGCTGATGGCGCGCGAGGGCCGTCAGCAATTGCAGGTCCTTCAGCTCGATCATTCTTGTCCTCCTGCACGGCCCGCCGCCGAGATATCAGGACAATCGCTTACCCCAAAAGGCGCAGGCGACCAAACCCCTTGCGCGGACACGCCCCTCCAAAGCGCCGGGAGACCCGTCTTTATGTCCGCAATCTATCCAAGGATGCACCTTGAGGCCGCGAGAGTTCAAGACTTTAGATACCCGGCATCTGGTCAGGTGCATCACAGGGCAGCCATCCCGGTCGCGATCCCGCCTTGGCGCAACGCCAGGCGCAGGGGGGATTAATTGGCTGGTAAACTCTCTGCGATAAGTCGGAAGGAATGAATCTTCACTGATGCCCCGGTCTCAAGGAGTTAAATCGTGCGTTTTGTATCCACTTTGGCAGCCATGCTGCTCGTAACACCGGCACTGGCTGACGAGTTCACCCCGGCCCTGCAATCCTACATGGAGACTGAAATCAGTGGCTGGGCGAATGCGCCCGAGATCGTCGCTGCCATCAAGGCCCAGAACGAAACCAATTCCGACCTGACCCAGGCCGAGATCGACGCGCTGGATCAAACCTGGCGCGCCAATGTCGGCGACCCCTCCAACCCGCTGCTCGCGCCCGTGCTCAGCGGCGCCCTGGCCGAAAGCCTGCGCACCCGCGTCGAGGCGTCGATGGGGGAAATCACCGAAGTTTTTGTGATGGATGAGCACGGCCTCAACGTCGCGGCCTCTGCTGTCACATCCGACATGTGGCAGGGGGACGAAGCGAAATTCCAGGAAACCTACGGCAAGGGCGCAGGCGCATTCCATATCAGCGAGGTGGAACTGGACGAGTCAACCCAGCAATATCAGGGCCAGATTTCCCTCACCATCAATGATCCCGACAGTGGAGAGCCGATCGGCGCGCTGACTGTTGGCGTCGACGCCGAGAGCCTTCTCTAAAAATCCCGACCACCGCAGGAGCCCGGCATGGGAACATCAATGACGACACCGGAAAAGAAACCGCCCAGCATCCGTGGACTCTCGGTCTTTGCCAAAACCGGTCTGCTGATTGTGGCGGCCACGCTTGTGACCGCGACCTTCATCATGCTCGCCAACAAGCTGATCATTGATAGAAACGTAAAAGCCGGCGTGCAGGCCCTGAGCGTCAGCGTCACCGATTCGGTTGCATCCCGAAGCGGTGGCGCAATCCGTTTTGGCGATCAGGAGAAGCTGCTGTCGGATCTTCAGCGGGTCATCGAAACCTCTCACAACCAGGCCCTGCACGGTGTGGCGATCAATACCAAGGGCGAGATCGTCGCTTCCTTCGGCACGGCAACCGAAGCGCAAGTCGCCGATCTCGTGACCCTTGCGCAGGTCGCCTCACAGACCGGCGCGCAGGAGACAACGGGCGATGGCGATTTTGTCGCCGCCCCCGCCACCACCTCCAAAGGGGCGACCGTGGGGGCCGTGGCAATGCTCTGGTCGAGCCAGACCGCGATGACGGCGGCCCTGCAAGATCAGGCGATCGCAGCGGCCATCGGTATCGGAATTTTGCTGCTGATGTGCTTTGTCTCCGCCACCGTCCTGCGGCGGGCGATCAGCAAACCGCTCAATGAGCTGAGTGACATGATCGTTGGCATTGCCGGTGGCGACTATTCCCACGAAAGCGAACACCTCGCGCGGGCCGACGAAATTGGCCGCATCGCCCGCAATGTCGAGGATCTCAAACACCAGCTGGCAGACGCCAGCGCGCTGGAAGAGAAACGGGAACAGGCTCAGGCCAGCCAGAAAAAGGTGGTCGATGCGCTCAATCACGCGCTGAAGCACATGTCGGATGGCGATCTCACCCATGCTCTCTCGGAGCCCTTTTCCGAAGAATACGAACCCCTGCGCCGCCACTTCAACTCGACCCGTGCCACGATGGTCAGCATCATTGATTCCGTCATCGAATGCTCGGAACGTATCCGCTCCAGCGCGGAGCAGATCAGCGTGTCCTCCGGGGATCTCTCACAGCGGACCGAAAGCCAGGCCGCAACCCTTGAGGAAACGGCCGCAGCCATGGAACAGCTGAACGGCAGCGTGCGATCAGCCGCGCATGGCGCCCGCGAAGTCGAAGGCATCATGGAAGGCGCCCGCGCCACCGCCGAGCAAAGCAGCCTGGTCGTGTCCAACGCCGTGGAGGCCATGTCCAAGATCGAGGCCTCCTCCAGCAAGATTTCGCAGATCCTCACGGTGATTGACGATATCGCCTTTCAGACTAACCTCCTGGCCCTGAACGCCGGGGTGGAAGC
>NZ_JAATOX010000157.1 GCF_011806385.1 Phaeobacter sp. HF9A
ACAAGGCCGCCGCCACAGCCGCAGACACATGTGACCGCGCGCATCTTGGCGCGCGGCCTGAACTGACGGTGGCGCGGTGTCCTGATGCCCGCGGCCGGTCCTGGGGCTCTTGCGGGCTGTGTGGACCGGGGCGCGCAGGGGGGCTTTGGCTTACTCCTGCTCCAGCACAATATCGAGCCGGCTACTGGCGCGCATATTGTCGATCGCTTTGCTCAGCGCGGCGTCCATTTCAACATCGCCTTCACGGATCAGGAAACGCGCCGGGTAGTCCTGGAACGGAACCTCTGCCACATTGGGCAGGTCGTTTGCCTGCAAGATCTCGCCAACCACCGGGGAAGCAAAGACAAACCCGTCGATACGTCCGCTGTTCACCTTCTTCAGAGAACATTCAACGCAGGTGCTGCCGCTGAATTCAACGTCAAAGAAGGGCACATGCGATTGCTCTGTCTCGATATTATACTGGCCGAGGTTGTCCATATCCAGCGGCTTGTCGCGGTTGTAATAGAGCGCGAAAGGCACCGGATGCACCTCTGCCGAAGAGAATTGAAGCCCCGGCGCGGGCGGCTTGCCATTGCCGGGATCCAGCATCGGCAGCTGTACCCGGGCGTCCTGGTCGATCAGCATCTTGATCGAACGCGGAAAGGGCACAACTTTTATGTCGAGGTCCAGATCCCCGTTTGCCTTCATCTCGCGGAGCATGTCGATATAGAGACCTTTTTCCGCGCTTTCCGACGTCAGCGGCAGCTGCGCGATGGCGATCGTCTCTGCCTGCGCAAGGGTGCAGAGGCTGCCACTGAGGGCGACAATCGCGGTGGTCGTTTTGATGAAGTCAAACATGGTATTCTCTCCTTCTTCGCCGTTACACATGGGGGGCGACTCTCCCTAAAGATGGGAAATCTGGCCGAAAAAGGTTAAATCCAGATTTCGGCGCGGGCCGGGCGTGCCGCCGGGCGGCGGGGGCGTGGCATATCTGCTCTGGACATGCATGCCCAGTTCGTGGCTACCTGCGCAAAACGCCGCCGCAGTCTTGTGCTCGGGGCTAGGAGTGGCGGCTGAAACCCGCTAGCACTGGGCCTGGCTGCCGTGGTGGTGGCGCGGCGACAATATCCACCTGGGAGAGGGTCATGGGGTTTTCCGAACGATTTTCTGGCTGGCGCATTCTGAAAGAAGGCTTGACCGGCAACAAGGGCTGGACCGCCCATTGGCGCGACCCGGAGCCAAAGCGCGACTATGACGTGGTGATTGTCGGCGGCGGCGGCCATGGGCTTGCCACTGCCTATTACCTCGCCAAGGAACACGGGCTGCGCAATATTGCCGTGCTGGAAAAGGGCTATCTTGGTGGTGGCAACGTCGGGCGCAACACCACCATCGTACGGGCGAATTATTATCTGCCGGGCAATTCGGAGTTCTATTCCCACTCGCTCAAGCTCTGGGAGGGGCTGGAGCAGGATCTGAATTACAACGCCATGATGTCGCAGCGCGGCATGCTCAATCTGTTTCACAATGATGGCCAGCGCGATGCCGCTGTGCGCCGTGCCAACAGTATCCTCAATCAGGGCGATGACGCGGAGATCCTCTCTCGTGTTCAGCTCCGCAAACTGGTGCCCTTCCTGAATTACGACAATGCCCGCTTTCCCATCATGGGCGCGCTGTTGCAGCGCCGGGCGGGCACCGCGCGCCATGATGCGGTGGCCTGGGGCTTTGCCCGCGGGGCGGATCAATACGGCGTTGACCTGATCCAGAACTGCGAGGTCACCGGCATTGATGTCGAGGGCGGCAAGGTGGTCGGGGTGCAGACCGCGCGCGGCCCGATCCGCGCCAGAAAAGTGGCGCTGGCGGCGGCGGGGCGCTCCAGCCAGGTGGCGGCGATGGCGGGGCTGACCCTGCCGATCGAGAGCCACGTTTTGCAGGCCTTTGTCAGCGAGGGGATCAAGCCGGTGATCGACCATGTGATCACCTTTGCCGAGGGGCATCTGTATATCAGCCAGTCCGACAAGGGCGGGCTGGTCTTTGGCAGCTATCTTGATTTCTACAGCTCCTATGCGGCGCGGGGCAACCTGCCGATGCAGGAACATACGATGGAGGCGATTGCCGCCATGGTGCCCGCCGTCACCCGGGCGCGGCTGCTGCGCAGTTGGGGTGGCATCATGGATATGACGCCGGATGGCTCGCCGATCATCGACCATACGCCGGTCGAGGGGCTCTATCTCAACGCGGGCTGGTGCTATGGCGGCTTCAAGGCGACGCCGGCCTCGGGGGATTGTTTTGCGCATCTGATCGCCACCGACCGCCCGCATCCGGCGGCGGCGCGGTTCCGGCTGGATCGCTTCCGCAGCGGGCAGGGGCTGATGGATGAGGAGGGCACCGGTGCGCAACATAATCTGCATTAGGTCCGTGGGGCGGGCTTTGGGAGCCTCCGGCGGGGATATTTGGGAAAAGATGAAAGGGGAGCGGTCATGAGGATTTGCTGTCCGCTGTGCGGCGCGCGGGATCGTCGCGAATATAGCTATCGCGGGGCGGCGCTGCCGCTGCCGGATCTGGCGGCCGACGTTGAGGTCTGGCACGCGCATGTGCATCTGCGTCAGAACCCGGCCGGGCCGCTGGAAGAGCTCTGGCAGCATGAGATGGGCTGCGGCGCCTGGCTGAAGGTCACCCGCAACACCGCGACCCACGAGATACTGGCGGTCACATTGGCCGAGGAGGCTTGCGCATGAGGATCTCCGGCAAGGGGCTGGTCAGCGGCAATCGCACGGTCAATTTCGCCTTTAACGGGCGTCATTACATGGGGCTGGAGGGCGACACGCTGGCCTCGGCGCTTTTGGCGAATGGGGTGCATCTGCTGGGGCGCTCGTTCAAGTACCACCGCCCGCGCGGCATTCTGACCGCCGGCTCGGAAGAGCCCAACGCCCTAGTCACCATCGGCAAGGGTGCCGCGCTGGAGCCCAACATACGCGCCACCCAGCAGGAGCTCTTTGAGGGGCTGGCGGCGCAGAGCCAGAACTGCTGGCCCTCGGTCGAGCGGGACCTGATGGCGGTGAATGATCTGGCCGCGCCCTTCTTTGGGGCGGGGTTTTATTACAAGACCTTCATGTGGCCCCGCGGGTTTTGGGAGGCACTGTATGAGCCGCTCATCCGGCGCGCGGCGGGGCTTGGCGCGCTCTCCGGGGCGGCCAATAAAGACCCCTATGAGAAGGCCTATGCCTTTTGCGATCTTCTGGTGATCGGCTCCGGTCCAGCGGGGTTGATGGCAGCGCTGACGGCGGCCCGCGCGGGGGCGGATGTGATCCTTGCCGAGGAAGACAGCCGCATGGGCGGGCGTCTTCTGGCCGAGGTCGAGGAGGTTGATGGCAAGCCTGCGCATCTCTGGGTGGCGGAGGTTCTGGCCGAGCTGGAAAGCCTGGACAACGTGCGGCTGATGCCCCGCACCGCCGTCACCGGTGCCTATGACCATGGCACCTATTCGGCGCTGGAGCGGGTCTCGCACCACCTGCCGCCGAGCCAGAGCCTGAAGACCGCGCATCGCCCGCGCGAATGTTTCTGGCGGATCCATGCCGGGGCTTCGGTGTTGGCCTCCGGGGCCATCGAGCGGCCCATCGCCTTTCGCAACAACGACCGTCCCGGCATCATGATGGCGGGCGCGGTGCGGTCCTACCTCAACCGCTGGGGCGTGAGCCCGGGCGAGCGGGTGACCGTCTTTGGCAACAATGACGACGCCCACCGCACCGCCCGCGATCTGCTGGCCGCCGGGGTGCATGTCGCCGCCGTGATCGACAGCCGCCATGATGCGCCGGACGGCGAGGGCTTTCCGGTGCTCAGGGGTGCGGTGGTCTGCGACAGCACCGGGCGGCAGCGGCTGGAGAGCATCACCATCCGCAGCGTCAATGGCGAGGAGAAGATCCAGACCGATTGCCTGGCGATGTCGGGCGGCTGGAACCCCTCGCTGCATCTGACCTGCCACCTGGGGGCACGTCCGCTCTGGCGCCGGGACCTTGCGGCCTTTGTGCCCCGGGCCGACGCGGTGCCGGGCATGGTGGTGGCGGGGGCCGCCAATGGCAGCTTTTCCACCCATGGCGCCCTTACTGAGGGCGCAGCGGCGGCAGTGACGGCACTGGCGGGCCTTGGCACATCGGCAACGGCCGCGCCCCCGCCCATGGCCTCCGACGCGCCCTACCGGATCAGCCCGCTCTGGGCGGTGCCGGGCAAGGGGCGGGCCTGGCTCGATTTCCAGAATGATGTCACCGTCAAGGATGTGACCCAGGCCGCGCAGGAGAATTTCCGCTCCGTCGAGCATATGAAGCGCTACACCACCCTGGGCATGGCCACGGATCAGGGCAAATCCTCCAATGTTGCCGCGCTGGCGGTGCTGGCCGATGCCACTGGGCGCAGCATCCCGGAAACCGGCACCACCACGTTTCGGCCGCCCTTTGTGCCTACCTCGATTGCGGCGATGGGCGCGGGGGCCGAGGATCAGGGCTTTGCGCCGCAGCGCTACCTGACCTCGCATCAGGTCAGCCAGGACCACGGCGCGCAGGATATCGAGGTGGGCCTCTGGTATCGTGCCAGCTATTTCGCCAGGCCGGGCGAAACCAATTGGCGGCAATCCTGCGACCGCGAGGTGATGATGGTGCGCAGCGCCGTTGGGGTCTGCGATGTGTCCACCCTGGGCAAGATCGACATTCAGGGCAAGGACGCGGCCAGGCTGCTGGATCTGGTCTATAGCAATACATTCTCGACGCTGAAGGTCGGGCGGGTGCGCTATGGGCTGATGCTGCGCGAGGATGGTTTTGTCATGGATGACGGCACCTGCGCGCGGCTGGATGAGACGCATTATGTGATGACCACAACCACCGCCGCCGCCGCTCAGGTGATGGCGCATCTGGAATACCTCACCCAGGTGGTGCGCCCCGAATGGGATGTGCGCTTTGCCTCCGTCACCGATCATTGGGCGCAATTCTCCGTTGCCGGACCCAGGGCGCGGGACCTGATCAACGATCTGGTCGAGGAGGACGTGAACGCCGAGAGCTTCCCCTTCATGGGCTGCGGCGCGGTCACCGTAAAAGGCGTGGCGGGGCGGCTGTTTCGGATCTCCTTCTCTGGCGAGCACGCCTATGAGATCGCGGTGCCCGCGCGCTATGGTGCGGCGCTCTATCGGCTCTTGCTGGAGCGCGCCGAGGCGCTGGGCGGCGGCCCCTACGGGATGGAGGCGCTGAATGTGCTGCGTATCGAGAAGGGCTTTATCACCCATGCCGAAATCAATGGCACCACCACCGCCTTTGACCTTGGCATGCAGGCGCTGGTGTCTCCGAAAAAATCCTGCTGGGGCAAGGTCCTGTCCGAACGCGAGGGGCTGATGGAAGAGGACCGCATGCGGCTGGTGGGGCTGAAACCCATCGGCGCGGTGAAGGAAATCAGCGCCGGTGCGCATCTGTTTGAACCCGACACAACGGTGGAGCGGGAGACTGATATCGGCTATGTGACCTCGGTCTGTTTCTCGCCGACACTGGGCCATATGATCGGGCTGGCGATGGTCTCGGCGGGGCCGGAGCGGATCGGCGAGACCATCCGCCTGGTGGATCACACCCGCGGCATTGATGCGCTCTGCGAGGTGGTGGAGCCGGTGTTTTATGACCCTGAGGGAGGGCGCGCCCGTGGCTGATGCGATGATGGAGCTGACAGAAACATCCCCCTGCGCGGGGCTCTTGCCGCTCAGGATCGGCGGCTGGGCGCTGGAGGAGGTCCCCCCCGGCGCACTGACCCTGATCGCGCCCTACAAGGGGCAGGAACAGGCGCTCTCGGCAGCGCTGGAGGCGGTGCATGGCATGGGCTTTCCCGCCCCCAACCGCAGCCATGCCGCGCGGGAGGCCAGCCTGATCTGGTTTGGCCGCGCGCAGGCGCTGTTGATCGGCCCCCCGGCCGCAGAGGATCTGGCGCCCCTGGCCGCGCTCACGGATGTCAGCGATGGCTGGGCCATGGTGCGGCTGGAGGGCGCAGGCGCCGAGGACGTGCTGGCCCGTCTGGTGCCGCTGGATCTGCGCCCGCAGGTCTTTGAGATCGGCCATTCTGCGCGCACGGAGCTCAAGCACATGATGGCATCGATCACGAAGGTGGAGGAAAACGCCTTTCAGATCATGGTGTTCCGCTCGCTGGCACGGACGCTTGTTCACGATCTGAAAAGAGCCATGGAAGCTGTCGCGGCACGGGGCTAGATTGACAAGGATCACAACACTGATTCCGGGAGCTCCCATGATCCGCAAGATCCTCGCCGCCGCCCTGCTGGCCGCGCCCCTCGGCGCGACCGCCGCCCTTGCCGCCAAAGATCTGGGCAAGGAAGACAGCTGCAAATACCAGGGGCAGGTGATGTCCGCCGTGCAGGCCGCACGGCTGGATCGCGTGCCGCAAGACAAGGTGCAGGAGAGCATCCTCGCCTCCGATCCCGCCTGGCCGGAAAACTTCTCCAACGCCATTCCGCAGCTTGCGCAGCATGTCTATCAGATGAAGCGGCGCGATCTGAAACAGAACGATCTTGGCGCGGTTTTTGAGGCCCAGTGCCTGGAGAACTGGGATCAGATTCAGGCCATGAAGGAAGGGATGGCTGGCAACTGACTGGCACCTGACCGGGACCGGCCCGGGACTTGACTGGCACTTGATCGGAGCACCACATGTCGCTGCCCAACGGATTTCTGGATGAATTGCGCACCCGCATCAGCCTCTCTGATGTTGTCGGGCGCAAGGTCATGTGGGATCAGCGCAAGAGCCAGCCGGGCAAGGGGGATCTCTGGTCTCCTTGCCCCTTTCATCATGAAAAAACCGCGTCTTTTCATGTGGATGACCGCAAGGGATTCTATTACTGCTTTGGCTGTCAGGCCAAGGGCGACGCGCTGAAATTCGTGCAGGAGACGGAAAATGTCTCCTTCATGGAGGCGGTGGAGATCCTTGCGGGCGAGGCCGGGATGGAGATGCCCAAACGCGACCCCAAGGCCGCCGAGAAACAGGACCGCCGCAGCCAGCTTGCCGAGGTGATGGAGCTGGCGGTGCAGTATTTCCGCCTGCAACTGAACACCCAGGGCGCCACGGAGGCGCGCGCCTATCTGGCGCGGCGGGGGCTGGATCAGGCGGCGCTGGAACGCTGGGAGATCGGCTTTGCCCCCGATGGCTGGCAGAACCTCTGGGACGCGCTCAAGGGCAAGGGCGTGGCGGATGATCTGATCCTTGGCGCGGGGCTGGCAAAACCCTCCAACAAGGGCAAGCGGCCCTATGATGTGTTTCGCAACCGGATCATGTTTCCGATCCGCGATGCGCGGGGCCGGGCGATCGCCTTTGGCGGCCGCGCGATGGATCCCAATGACAACGCCAAATACCTGAACTCGCCGGAAACCGAGCTCTTTGACAAGGGGCGCAACCTCTATAACCACGGACCGGCGCGGGCGGCGTCGGGACGCGGCGCGACGCTGATCGTGGCCGAGGGCTATATGGATGTGATCGCGCTGGCGGAGGCGGGCTTTGCCTCCTCGGTGGCGCCGCTGGGCACCGCGATCACCGAAAGCCAGTTGCAATTGATGTGGCGGATGTCCGACGAGCCGGTGATCGCGCTGGATGGCGACACCGCGGGCCTGCGCGCGGCGATGCGGGTGATTGACCTGGCGCTGCCGCTCCTGGAGGCGGGCAAGAGCCTGC
>NZ_JAATOX010000158.1 GCF_011806385.1 Phaeobacter sp. HF9A
CCTTGCCGATGCACTGGCGAGCAAACACGGGCCGCTGCTGCGCGATCTGCTGCGGGACACGGTGCTGCCGGAGGGGCGGGCGCAGGGCGCCACGCCGGATCAGGCAGAGCAGATCCTGCATCAGCTGCGCGAGATTGCCCTGTTGCTGCTGGCGCGCGAGGCCAGCACGAAAGGCTCCGCGCTGGCCGCAAAGCTGCGCCGCAAGGGGCTGCGCGAGGAGGCGGCCCGCATGGTGCAGGATCTGATGGATCAGCTCGCCGCAGAGATGATCCCCGCGCAGCTATAGACCCGGGCCAAAGCGGAAGCCCGAGGCGGTCACCCCGCCGCGAATGTTCTTTTGGTGATAGATCCGGGTGGAGGCTTCTTCCTCGGCGGCGCCGAGCGCGACGAAGATCGGCGCGAGGTGATCCTCCTGCGCGTGGCAATCGCGGGCATAGGGCGCGCGCTCCCAGTCGATCAGCGCGGCGGTGCGCTCCGCCGGGGGCAGGGCGAGCACGTCGTTGAGCCAGGCGTCAAAGGCTTCGGAGGGCACTTTGGCGGCGGGGCCGAAGGCGCGCAGGTTGTGATAGCTGAGACCAGAGCCGATGATCAGCACGCCCTCGTCGCGCAGCGGTGCCAGGGCGCGGCCCAGGGCAAAATGCGCCGCCGGATCATAGCCATGTTGCAGCGACACCTGATAGAGCGGCACATCGGCCTCGGGATACATCACCGCCAGCGGCGCAAAGGTGCCGTGGTCATAGCCGATCTCCCCGTCCAGCCGGGTCGGCAGGCCGGCCCCGGCAATCAGGTCGGTGGTGCGCTGGATCAGATCCGCGGGCGCGCCGGGGGCAGGATAGCTGATCTGGTAGGTTTCGGGCGGAAAGCCGAAGTAGTCATAGACCATCGGCGGCCGCGCTGCGGACATGACGGCAAAGGCCTCGCTCTCCCAATGGCCAGAGATGCAGAGGATCGCGCGCGGGGCCTCGGGCAGCTCTTGCGGCATCTCGCGCAGCGAGTCCTCAAGCGGGGCAAAGGTCTGGCGCATATCCGCGATCCAGGGCCAGGGGCCACCGCCGTGCGAAATGAAATAGCTGGGCATGCGGGTCATGGCGGGCCTCCTTGAGGTGTGAACGGGTGTCGGATCGCTGATCCTGATCCTAGGCCCGCCATGGCATGCTGCATAGGCGCCGGGCTGCACAGGTCCTGTGCGCCCGCCCCGGTTCTGGCCGCCGCGACATAGACCATCCCTGTGCCGCGCACAGCGACAGGCATGATCAGAGACGACGGGCCCCCTGGGCAATCGAGCCGACCGTGCTTGCGCCAGTCCAGCATGCAGCGAAGGCGTGAAAAGAGCCCTTTCTTCGTCTGGAGAAGCAAAGTTTGAAGGTTGAGCGCTTCAATCAGAAAGCGTGAACAGGTCTTCGACCGACACGCCCAGACATCTCGCCAGACGCAAGGCCAAGGTCGTCGATGGCACGAACACGCCGTTCTCTACCGTGTTAATTGTCTTGCGGCTCACCTCGACCATGTTTGCCAGCTCCATTTGGGTAAGTCCGGCCTTCAGCCGATGGTGCTTCAAATGGACGATGAGCTGATCCGTGGATCTCATTTGCGCAACGCTGCGACAGCCATCCAGGCCGAGGGGGCGCAGATCAGCAGGACACCCAGCGTGAGGAACGCGCCGTCCAAGTTCGCAGTAGAGCCTTGTGCGGAAAAGAAAAACACCCAGAAGGAAAGGACGGCGCACCAGTATCCGAACTGGTAGGCGCCGCGATGCGACGCAACGGCCATCTCGTCCCAGGTGGGGCGGATGCTGCGCGGGAAGAGCACGGAAACCAAGAACTGCGCGACGCCGCCAAGAACGGCAAGACCGCCGAGCCAGGCAACAAGATCGGCTGTGACGGCCTGCGTGACAGCATAGACGCCAAGCAGTCCGACACCAAAAGCGGTGACCATGAGATTCGCGGCAAGGCGCGTGATGGCAAGCGGGTTCATATTCATCTCCTAGTGTAACCTACAGGTTACATAAGGAGGCCCTCGTGTAACGTCAAGGTTACTTCGCTAAGGATGTCAAAGGCAGAAAGATCCCGCTGCGCGGACACCAACCGCCCAAGGTCGCGTGTCCGCTTGCGGCGGTTCGGATGGTGTCGGTTGAGCTGCGCGTCCCCGGTGGGCTTGGCGGCCCTGGGGCGCCGGTTGGCGTGACCGCCGGCGCCCGGGCAAGTGGCGAGGCTCAGTCGGCCTTGTTGGTGACATTCTCGGCAAAGGCCTTCTCAAAGCTGGCCTGTTTGTCGGCGCCGGCCTCGGTCTGGTAGTTCGCCTTCCAGTCGGCCATTGTCATGCCATAGAAGATCTCGCGGGCCTCTTCCTTGCCCAGCTCGATGCCCTTTTCGTTGGCGGCTTCCTGATACCAGCGCGACAGGCAATTGCGGCAGAATCCGGCGAGGTTCATCATGTCGATGTTCTGCACATCGGTGCGGTCCTGCATCAGATGCTGGCGCAGGCGACGAAAGGCGGCGGCTTCGAGTTCGATCTGCGTCTGGGCGTCGATGTCGGGCTGGGTCATGTGCTGTCCTTATGTGCTGTTCACGCCAGAGGTAGCAATGGCGGCGGGTCGGGGCAAGGTCGGTCGGGGCAGGGCGAGGCGGGGCAGGGCGGGCGCGGTGGTGACGGATGATTTACCCTTGCATGGCCTCGCCGCTTGCGAGCCGGGGGCGGGGTGAAATAGGATGGTGCTGTCATTGCCCTGTCATACCCCTGTGATGGGTCCGTCATCACCCTGTCATGCATGTTCTGAACAGTTGCGGCACGATGGGAATTGAGCCATAAGACCAGTAAATATGTTTGCGGTAACATTCGCCGGGCGCAGAGGCTCGCCTTGTCCCGGAATGCCGCAAACCCGCATGTTATCCCGTCACATGTGGCGGCAGCCGGAGGATAGAGATCCCATGAAACGCACGC
This sequence comes from Phaeobacter sp. HF9A, assembly GCF_011806385.1. Classification (GTDB taxonomy): domain Bacteria; phylum Pseudomonadota; class Alphaproteobacteria; order Rhodobacterales; family Rhodobacteraceae; genus Epibacterium. The sequence goes on from NZ_JAATOX010000158.1 coordinate 2,941, forward strand.
GCAATGTCAAGATCGTGGCCACGCTGGGCCCCGCGTCCGACACCTATGAAACCATCCGTGCGCTGCATGAGGCCGGGGCCGATGTGTTCCGTCTGAACATGTCCCACGGCACCCACGCCGAGATCGCCTCCAAGCACAAGATCATTCGCCAGGTGGAGGCGGATCTGGATTCGACCATCGCCATTCTTGCGGATCTTCAGGGGCCCAAGCTGCGGGTCGGGGTCTTTGCCAATGGCGAGGAGAACCTGGTCGAAGGCGCGGCCTTCCGGCTGGATCTGGACCCGGCCGAGGGCGATCTGAACCGGGTCTGCCTGCCGCACCCGGAGATTTTCCAGGCGCTGGAGGCGGGGGCGTCTTTGCTGGTCAACGACGGCAAGATCCGGCTCAAGGTCAAGGATTGCGGCGCCGATTACGCCAATTGCGAGGTTGTGACCGGTGGCACCATCTCCAACCGCAAGGGCGTCAACGTGCCGGATGTGATCCTGCCGCTGGCGGCGCTGTCGGAAAAGGACCGGGCCGATCTGGAATTCGCCTGTGAGCTCGGCGTTGATTGGCTGGCGCTGTCCTTTGTGCAGCGCGCCAAGGATGTGTTCGAGGCCCGGCAACTGGCCGATGGCCGCGCGGCGGTGCTGTCGAAAATCGAAAAACCTGCCGCGGTGGAGCATTTCGACGAAATCCTCGATGCCTCTGACGGGATCATGGTGGCGCGGGGCGATCTGGGCGTGGAGCTGCCGGTGGCGGCCGTGCCGCCGATCCAGAAACGCCTGATCCGCCAATGCCGTAGCGCCGCCAAGCCGGTGATCGTGGCCACCCAGATGCTGGAGAGCATGATCGAAAGCCCGATGCCGACCCGGGCCGAAGTCTCTGACGTGGCGACCGCGATCTATGAGGGCACCGATGCCATCATGCTGAGCGCCGAATCCGCGGCGGGCCAATATCCGATCGAGGCGGTGCAGACGATGGATAAGGTCGCCACCGAGGTGGAGCTGGACCCGACCTATCGCGATATCATCTCGGCATCGCGCCGCTCCAAGGGGGACACCATCGCCGATGGTATCGTCGCCGCCGCGCGCGAGATCGCCGAGAAGACCGAGATCAAGGCGATCTGCTGCTTTACCCAATCCGGCGCCACGGCGCTGCTGACGGCGCGCGAACGCCCCAATGTGCCGATCATCGCCATGACCCATCTGGTGCGCACCGCCCGCCGTCTGGCGCTCAGCTGGGGCTGCAACTGCGTGGTCACCGCCAAGGTGGACCGGTTCAAGGGCGCGGTGGTTTCGGCGGCGCGGGCGGCCCGGTCGGGCGGCTTTGCCTCCGAGACAGACCAGGTGGTGGTGACCGCCGGTGTGCCCTTCAACGTGCCCGGCACCACCAATATCCTGCGCATCGCCCCCTGTGACGAACGGCTGATTTACAACACCGACCCGGAGTAATAGCCTGATCCCAGAGTGATCTGGGGGCCAGCACATGGCGACGGACGAGATTTTGGTAATCGGACTGGTGCTGGCCTGGCTTGGCGTGCCGGCCTTTGTCTCGGCCTATGCCAACCGGCGCAGCCCCCTGACGGCCATGTTGATGCTGCTCCTGGGGGGCGGCTGTATCGCCTGGGCGGCGCTGACCCGCCCGGGGGGATATGTGCTCTCCGAGGTGCCGGAGGTGTTCTTCCGGGTCCTCGGGCAATTTCTCTGATCGAATCCACTTGCCCTTTGGCACACACTGCCGTAAAGGGCACCCCTGTTCGCGCGACCGGCCAAAGTGGCATGCCGAGTCGCGTGTGTAGCGAACCTACAAATAAGGAGACGGAAATGCCCAAGATGAAGACAAAATCGAGCGCAAAAAAGCGCTTTAAAGTGACCGCGACCGGCAAGGTCATGGCTGGTCAAGCCGGCAAACGCCACGGCATGATCAAACGTCACAAGAAATTCATTCGCGATGCTCGCGGCACCACCACTCTGTCCGCACCGGACGCAAAGATCGTCAAGGGCTTCATGCCCTACGACCGCTAAGAGGAGATCTGAGATATGTCCCGCGTTAAAGGTGGTACCACGACTCACGCCCGTCACAAGAAGGTCATCAAGGCAGCCAAAGGTTACTACGGCCGCCGCAAGAGCACCTTCAAGGTCGCCCGTCAGGCCGTTGACAAGGCGAACCAATACGCAACCCGCGACCGTAAGAACCGCAAGCGCAATTTCCGCGCTCTGTGGATCCAGCGGATCAACGCAGCTGTGCGGAGCCACGACGAGGCCCTGACCTACTCCCGCTTCATCAACGGTCTGAACCTGGCCGGTATCGAAGTGGACCGTAAAGTTCTGGCCGACCTGGCCGTGCACGAGCCCGAAGCCTTTGGTGCCATCGTGCGCCAGGCACAGGACGCGCTGGCCGCCTGAGGCCAAAGCGCGGTGCAGAGCTGACCTCGGTCAGACATCGCAGAACAAATGAAAACCCGCCGGAGCGCTCCGGCGGGTTTTTTGTTGTGCGGGGGGCAGCGAGTGGGACGGCTCAGCCGTCCTTGTAATAGTAGCTGTAGCCATTCAGCGCCGGTGCGCCGCCCAGATGGGCATAGAGCACCTTGGAGCCTTCGGGGAAAAAGCCCTTTTTGGTCAAGTCGATCATGCCCTGCATGGATTTGCCCTCATAGACGGGATCGGTGATCATCGCCTCTGTCTGTGCGGCCAGGCGGATGGCCTCGTTGGTTTCTTCGGAGGGCACGCCATAGGCGGGGGAGGCGTAATCCGGGGTGATAACGATTTCATCCTCGCGCACGGCGCGGCCCAGGCCGACCAGCTCGGCGGTGTTGTCCACGATCGAACGCACCTGCGCGCGGGTTTGCTCCACCGTGGCGGAGGCATCAATGCCGATCACCCGGTCGGCGCGGTCCTGTGCGGCAAAGCCGACGATCATGCCGCCCTGGGTGGAGCCGGTCACCACGCAGACCACGATATAGTCAAAGGTGAAGCCCAGCTCCTGTTCCTGCGCCGCGACCTCCTCGGCAAAGCCGATATAGCCAAGCGCGCCGTATTTATGCACCGAGGCCCCGGCCGGGATCGGATAGGGTTTGCCGCCCGCGTCCTCGACCGATTTGATGGCGTTTTCCCAGCTTTCGCGAATGCCGATGTCAAAGCCCTCGTCCACCAGGCGGCTGTCGGCGCCCATCAATCGGGTCATCATGATATTACCGACCCGGTCATAGACCGCATCATAATGGGGCACCCATTTCTCCTGGATCACCACGCATTTCATGCCGAGCTTGGCGGCAGTCGCGGCCACCATCCGGGTGTGGTTGGATTGCACCCCGCCGATCGAGACCAGCGTATCGGCACCGCTGGCGATGGCGTCGGGCACGATATATTCCAGCTTGCGCAGCTTGTTGCCGCCCATCGCCAGGCCGGAGTTGCAATCCTCGCGCTTGGCGTAGAACTCGACCTTGCCACCCAGCGCCTCGCTCAGCCGGGGCAGATGTTCGATCGGGGTCGGGCCAAAGGTCAGCGGGTAGCGGTCAAACTTCGATAGCAAGGACATGGGATTCTCCTGTTGTCAGTCAGGCCCAGCCTAGCAATGGCGTAATGAAAGGTGCTCTCGAATGCTGCCGCTTGATTTTGGTTTATTCTTTATGTTTGGGATCTGATTGCTCATACTGATGAAAATGAACTCCTGAAATGAAAGACTCTTCCATGGCGGATTTGGATCGAATCGATCACGGCATTTTGCGGCTGCTGCAAAGGGACGGGCGGCTGTCGAATGCGGATCTGGCCAAGGCGGTGAACATCAGCCCGGCCACCTGCCACCGCCGCACCCAGCGACTGTTTGAGGAGGGCCATATCAGCGGCGTGCATGCGCAGATCAACCCGGAGACGGTGGGGCTTGGGGCGCTGGTCATGGTGGGGGTGGTGCTGGATCGCTCCACGCCCGAGAGCTTTGCCGCGCTGGAGGCGGCGGTCTGCGAGATGAAGGAGCTTCTGGATTGCCATCTGGTGGCCGGAGATTTTGACTATCTGTTGAAAATCCGGGTGCGCGACATGGCCGATTTCAACGCGCTGCACAGCAAGATGCTGATCGCCCTGCCGGGGGTGCGGCAGATCCGGTCGTTTTTTGTCATGAAGGAAGTCAAGGAAAACGCGCTGCTGGCGTTCTGACGCGGGCAGGCTAGGGCGCGCAGGCCGGGGCGGGCCGGGGCAGGGAGGCGCCCGGGTTGCGCTGCACCCGGGCGGCTTGTTGCGATGCGCCTGAGCTCAGGCGGCGGCTTTGGCGAGCTGCGCGATCCGGTCTAGCGCCGCGCCAAGCTCCTTGCGGATGGGCAGCGTCACGCCAAAGGGGTTCTTTTCGCAAAGCGCCATGATCTTGTTGTCGTTGACAAAGGCCTTGTAGCTCTGTGCCTCTTTGGCGAGGGCATCGGCGGCGGCGGCCTTTTGCGCGGTGGCGGCGCT
>NZ_JAATOX010000159.1 GCF_011806385.1 Phaeobacter sp. HF9A
TCGTAGGCTTTGAAGTCACCGAAGTATTTGGTGATTGCTGCGGTCAGCGTGGTTTTACCGTGGTCAACGTGGCCAACAGTGCCGATGTTGACGTGCGGTTTATTACGCTCAAACTTTTCCTTAGCCATTCCTTAGGCGCCCTTTTGAATATTGGGGGGTCCACATCAGACCCGGTTTCCTCTGCGCGCGCGGCTTATTGGGTTTGCGCGCAAAAATCAAGCGGTTCGTTCTTGACAACGGGGTTATTGGCCGACTGTCGCAGCGACGGCAGTCGGATCCACGTCACCCGCCGCCGTCGGCTCGGTGATCGGATCGAACCAGCCGTTCTCCTGATGCTGTTCGACCATCCAGTCCTCAATCTGACGCACCGCGTTGCGCGCAAGCCCCTTCATCTGCTCTTCACGGGTGCGGGTATGGCCCGACCCCAGCAGGAAGCTCTCGCCCGAGGTGGTTTCAAACACGGTGAACGTCTTGGGCTTCTTGTTCAGCTTGCCATCGGCGGCGTCGTCCCAGATGGTCACTTTCACAGCCAGCACCGATTTCGGGCTCAGCACCAGCGGCACACCGCCCGGCGCGACAAAATAGCCCTCGACGCTCATGCCGAAGTGATAAAGCTGATCCCCGTCATAGCGCGAGAACCGCGCGCCCATTTCATTGGTCAGCAGATCAATCCATTCCTGCGGCTCCACCGGGCGCGAGCCGGGCACCATCTGCACATTCGGGGCCACCACAATGTTATGCCCCAGCTTAAAGGCGCCCAGATCGCGCAGCTCGTCTTCGGGGGTCGGCGGCGTACAGGCGGCGACCAGAGCGGTCAGGGCCAGAATGGCAAAGGTGCGGATCATTTCGTCTTCCTATTTCGGGTCCGATCAGGGTCGCCAAGTGATAGACCGGCAGTTCACCAGCGGTAAACCCGCACAAAAGCGAACCCCCGCGCGGTTGCGCGGGGGACACATGTTTTGCAGAGCTTCTGGCAAATTCCTGCCGTTATTTGAATTTGTAATTCTTGGGAAAGCCGTAAGGCGGTCGTTTGCCAATCCCGGCCCGCTTGCCCAGCCACTGGCCAAGATCGGTTTCATGCCGGGTCTTGCCGCCGCCCATCTCCCATTGCAGCCCCTCGTCCCAGTTGAAGGTGGTGACATCCGAAAGGCCGCCGTCCAGCTCCAGGGCGCCCTGACGGCCGCGCGCCATATTGTATTTCTGCAAACGCACGCCCTTGCCACGGGTCAGTTCCGGCATCTCCTCGATCGAAAACACCAGGAACTTGCCATTCTCCGACACCACCGCAACGTGGTCACCACTGACCGGAACACAAATCTTGGCGCGCTCCTCGTCCTTGACGTTCAGCACCTGCTTGCCGGATTTGGTCTGGGCGATGATCTCTTTTTCCGCACAGACAAACCCGTTGCCCGCATCCGAGGCCACCAGCAGGCGGCGTTCGGGGTCATGGATGAACAGATCGACGATCTCCGCCTCATTGGGCAGATCCACCATCAGCCGCAGCGGCTCGCCCATGCCACGGCCGCCGGGCAGATTGGCCGCCGACAGCGTGTAAAAGCGCCCGTTGGAGCCGAACACCAACAGCCGGTCGGTGGTTTCCGCATGGAAGATAAAGCGCGGCCCGTCGCCATCCTTGAACTTCAGCTCGCGCGTCAGGTCGATATGGCCGGTCATCGCCCGGATCCAGCCCATCTGACTGCACACCACGGTGATCGGCTCGCGGTCGATCATCGCCTCCAGCGGCACCTCTTCGACCTCGCCCGCCTCGGCAAAGCGGCTGCGACGGGCGCCGCCCTCATAGGATTTGCCAAACTGCTTCTTGGTCTCGCGCAGCTGTTCGGTGATCTTCTTCCATTGCAGATCTTCCGAGCCGAGCAGCTCTGCCAGCCCCGCGCGTTCCTCGCGCAGCGCATCGCGTTCGCGCACCAGTTCGACCTCTTCCAGCTTGCGCAAGCTGCGCAGCCGCATGTTGAGAATCGCCTCGGCCTGCACCTCTGACAACTCCCCCGCGCCCGCGGCCGGCGAGATATAGTCGGCTTCGGTGTAGGCACGCGGGTGCTCGCCACCCCAGGTTTCGCGCATCAGGGCGGCCTTGGGATCGTCGTCATAGCGGATGATGTCGATCACGCGGTCCAGGTTCAGAAACGCGATGATAAAACCGTCGAGCACTTCCAGGCGATGGTCGATCTTGGCCATCCGGTGGCGCGAGCGCCGCGCCAGCACATCGCGACGGTGATCAAGGAAGGCCCGCAGCACCTCCTTCATCGAGCAGACCTTCGGCGTCACCCCGTCGATCAACACATTCATATTGAGCGAGAACCGCACCTCCAGATCGGAGTTGCGATACATCAGCCCCATCAGGATCTCGGGGTCCACATTCTTGGACTTGGGTTCCAGAATGATGCGGATGTCCTCGGCGCTCTCGTCGCGCACATCGGCGAGAATCGGCACCTTCTTGGTCTGGATCAGCTCGGCGATCTTCTCGATCAGCTTGGATTTCTGCACCTGATAGGGGATCTCGGTGACCACGATCTGCCACTGGCCGCGCCCAAGATCCTCGACCTCATAGGTACAGCGCAGCCGGAAAGAGCCGCGCCCCGTGCGATAGGCCTGCGCGATGTTTTCCCTGGGTTCCACGATCACGCCGCCGGTGGGAAAATCCGGTCCCGGCACATATTGCAGCAGCGTGTCATCGCCCGCATTCGGCGATTTGATCAGATGGACGCAGGCGTCGATCAGCTCGGCAATGTTATGCGGCGGGATATTGGTCGCCATGCCAACGGCAATACCGCTGGCACCATTGGCCAGAATATTCGGAAAGGTCGCGGGCAGAACGCTCGGCTCTTGCAGGCGGCCATCGTAATTGTCGCGAAAATCAACCGCATCCTCGGCCAGACCTTCCAGCATCGCCTCGGCGATAAAGGTCATCCGCGCTTCGGTATAGCGCGAGGCCGCCGGGTTATCGCCGTCGATATTGCCGAAGTTCCCCTGCCCGTCCACCAGCGGGTAGCGGACGTTGAAATCCTGCGCCAGACGCGCCATCGCATCATAGATCGCGGCATCGCCATGCGGGTGGAAATCCCCCATGGTATCGCCCGAGATCTTGGCCGATTTCAGAAACCCGCCGGTCGAGGACAGACGCAGGCGGCTCATCGCATAGAGGATCCGCCGGTGCACCGGCTTCAGCCCGTCGCGGGCATCCGGCAGCGCCCGGTGCATGATCGTGCTCAGCGCATAGGTCAGGTACCGCTCGCCGATGGCGCGGCGCAACGGTTCACGGATTTCGCCATTTTCAGGCATATCGGGGGGCGTGGGGTCATCTACCAAGTCGGTCATAGAGTCCTGATACTGTTCGCTGTGACGTGCGGCAAGCGGCATCGCCGGTTTTCAACAGATGAAAGCGAGGCCACGCCCCTGCCAGCGCCGTCACATAGGTTTTTTCGTGCCGTCTCGCTTTTTTGGGGGAGGAATCCGCAACCTCTCCCCTCGGTTTATGTTAATATTGTCGGGTAATGATCGCGCCACGGGCGAATCTCTCCATCGCTGCCAGGGCCGGGCAGGGCAATGCCATGTCGCGCCCCTATGGAACTCAGCGCCCGGCGTATTGGACGGATCATTTTGGGGGTGCCCGCGATGTCGCGGTTTTTGATTGTATCTTTTGCAGGGTTGGCGCTGGCGTTTTACGAGCTGAGCGGCGGTGCCGATTTCAAGGCACCGGAACGCCCGACCCCCGTGGCGCAGGCGCAGGACACGCGCCCCGCGCCCGGTCGCATTGCCACCCGCCCCGCCGAAACGCAGCTCGCCACGCCGGTGCTCAGCCGCTACGAGCCACCGCGCCCGCAGGTGGCTGTTGAGGCCAGCGCCAGCCGTGTGCGCGCCACGCCCGAGACGCCGGTCGAGCAAGCGGCCAGCCCTCAACCCGCGCTGCTGAACCTTGCCACCAGTGGGCTGCAAATCACCCAGCTCGAAGGCGGCCTTGGCGCCATAACCACCGCCGCGCCCAGCCCTCGCCCATTTGTGGAAAACCGCGCGGCGGAGCCCTTGGTCGACATCCGCCGCATCCGCGCCTCCCGCGCCAATATCCGCCTCGGTCCAAGTACGCAATTTCCCGTGATGAAACAGATGCTTGCCGGAGATCGGGTGCGTGTCCTCAGCGAAGATCCCTCCGGCTGGGCGCTGTTGGAAACGCCCGACACTGGCGAGGTCGGCTGGATTGCCGCTTCCCTGCTGAGCGCAAAAGGGTCATAACTCGACCCCGCAACGCGCGGGAACCGATATGACCAAAACACTCCTGATTACCGGCTGCTCCTCCGGCATCGGCCATGCAGCCGCCCATGATATGCGCGCCCGCGGCTGGCGCGTCTTTGCCGCCTGCCGCGATGCACGCGACTGCGACCGGCTGCGCGCCGAAGGGTTCGAGAGCCCGCGCATCGACTATACCGACGCCGACAGTATCCGCGACGGGCTGGCCGAGGTGCTTGCGGTCACCGGCGGCACCCTGGACGCGCTCTTTAACAATGGCGCTTACGGGTTGCCCGGCGCGGTTGAAGACCTGCCAACCCAGGGCCTGCGGGAGATTTTCGAGACCAATTTCTTTGGCTGGCATGAGCTCACCCGGCAGGTGATCCCGGTGATGCGGGCGCAGGGGCATGGGCGCATCGTGCAGAATTCCTCGGTGCTGGGGCTGGTCACCTTCCCCTGGCGCGGCGCCTATGCCGCCACCAAATTCGCGCTCGAAGGGCTCAGCGATGCGCTGCGGCTGGAGCTATCGGACAGCGGTATCCATGTGGTGCTGATCGAGCCCGGCCCTGTGACCTCCAGGATTCGCGAAAACTCGATCCCGCATTTTGAAAAACACATCGACTGGGAAAACTCCGCCCTGCGCGCGCTTTACGAGGGATCGCTGCTGAAACGGCTCTATGAATCGCGCGGCCCCGACCCGTTTGAGCTGCCCCCCGCTGCGGTCACCAAGAAGCTCGCCCACGCGCTGGAGGCCAGGCGGCCCCGCGCGCGCTACTATGTCACCACGCCGACCTATATCGCCGGGATTCTGCGGCGGCTGCTGTCCACCCGGACGATTGACCGCATTCTCCTGCGCCTTAGATAACAGCATTCTCGCCTTATCAGACTCAGGCGCGCTCCGCCCGCCTGCCTCACGACAAAAGGACTCGTACCCCATGAGCTCACCACTTTACTACCTGGGCATTCTGGCCATGGCGGCTGTCGTCATCGCGCTGGCCATCGGCATCGGTGGCTTTGGCGTCGGCGGCGAATTCAACCGCAAGAATGGCAATAAAATGATGCGCTTGCGGATTTTCTTCCAGTTCATCGCCGTGGTCTGCCTGGTCGGCTTTGCCTATTTCGCCAGCGGGGGGAATTGATCCATGGTCGTGCTCAGCAAGATCTACACCCGCACCGGTGACAAGGGCGACACCGCGCTTGGCGACGGCAGCCGGGTTGCGAAACATTCCGCCCGCGTCACCGCCTATGGCACCTCGGACGAGCTCAACGCGCAGGTCGGCGTCGCCCGTCTTGCAGCCGAAGGCGACATGGATCTGGCCCTGTCGCGCATCCAGAACGACCTCTTTGATCTGGGTGCGGACCTGTGTCGGCCGGATATGGCCAGCGATGCCGAGGCCGAATACCCGCCGCTGCGCATGGCGCAATCGCAGGTGGATCGGCTCGAAGCCGAAATCGACACGATGAACAAGAACCTGACGCCGCTTCGCAGTTTCGTGCTGCCCGGCGGCAGCGCGCTGGCCGCCCATCTGCATGTCTGCCGCACCGTTGCCCGCCGGGCCGAGCGGCTGACCACCGAGCTCGCCACCATGGAAGAGGTGAACAACGCCGCCGTTGTCTACCTCAACCGGCTGTCGGACTGGTTCTTTGTGGCCTCGCGCATCGCCAACGACAATGGCGCGGCGGATGTGCTCTGGGTGCCTGGCGCCAACCGCTGACAGCGCGCGCGACCTCGCCCCGGCGACGATTCGTTCATGTTTCCGCAAACATCCCCGTGCCCCCTGCGGCGGGGATGTTTTTTTGCGCCCTGCGTGACCCTGGCCGCATGAAAATTTCCCCATGAAAATAGGCGATCATTCTTCAAACGCGACGTCCGTGGGCCAAAACGTGACGATTTTACCCTGTTACCGGCTTCCGCTAGTCGGTATCAACGGCGCGAGAGCACTCATGGGGGGACTTTGCGCCCCCCGATTGTTAAGGAGAAACGCACTATGAAGGTACTCGTGCCTGTCAAACGCGTGATCGACTATAACGTGAAAGTCCGCGTCAAAGCGGACGGCAGCGGTGTTGATCTCGCCAACGTCAAGATGTCGATGAACCCCTTCGACGAAATCGCCGTTGAAGAAGCGATCCGCCTCAAGGAAGCCGGCAAGGCGGATGAGGTTGTGGCTGTTTCCATCGGCGTGAAGCAAGCTCAGGAAACCCTGCGCACCGCCCTCGCGATGGGTGCGGACCGTGCCATTCTCGTGGTTGCCGCAGAAGATGTGCATCAGGACATCGAACCGCTCGCGGTTGCCAAGATCCTCGCCAAAGTGGTCGAGGAAGAGCAGCCCGGTCTGGTTCTCGCTGGCAAACAGGCGATCGACAACGACATGAACGCCACCGGTCAGATGCTCTCTGCCCTGCTGGGCTGGTCGCAAGCGACCTTCGCCTCCGAGCTGGACATCGACGGCGACAACGCGAAAGTCACCCGCGAAGTCGACGGCGGTCTGCAAACCATCTCCGTCAAGATGCCGACCATCGTCACCGTGGACCTGCGCCTCAACGAGCCCCGCTATGCTTCGCTGCCGAACATCATGAAGGCAAAGAAAAAGCCGCTCGACGAGAAAACCGCCGCCGATTACGGCGTCGATGTCACCCCGCGCCTGACCGTGGTGGAGACCAAGGAACCCGCCACCCGCTCCGCCGGGATCATCGTGGGCTCCGTCGACGAGCTGGTTGAGAAACTCAAAGAAGCGGGGGCTGTGTAATGGCTGTTCTTCTCCTTGCTGAAGTCACCAATGGTGAACTGGCGCTTGACGCCACCGCAAAGGCCGTCTCCGCTGCCAAAGCTCTGGGCGATGTGAGCGTTCTGGCCGCTGGCGCCTCGGCTGCTGCCGCGGGTGAAGCCGCCGCCAAGATCGACGGCGTTGCCAAGGTGCTGGTTGCCGAAGACGAAAGCCTCGGCCACCGTCTGGCGGAACCGACTGCGGCGCTGATCGCCGGTCTGGCCTCTGACTACAGCCACATCGTCGCGCCCGCGACCACCGACGCCAAGAACATCCTGACCC
>NZ_JAATOX010000160.1 GCF_011806385.1 Phaeobacter sp. HF9A
GCTTGCCTTCGGCCTCGGGCAGGGCGCGGATCAGCGCGGCCTCCTGCGGGCTGGCGATGACACCATCGGCACCGGCGGCGAGGGCCTTGCCCGCGCGTTCCTGCACCAGATCGCGGATATCGCCCGCTTTGATCAGCGCCCCATCGAGGTCATCGCGGTCCAGCGAGGTCAGGATGGTCACCGCGAGGATCTTCATATCCTTACCGGAGGCGCCCTCCTTGGCGGCGCGCACCACATAGGGGTCGCCATGAACCGTCAGGAAATCGAGATCGAACTGCGCCAGCCCGCGGACCGCGTTTTCCACCGTGGCCCCGATGTCAAAGAGCTTCATGTCGAGGAAGATGCGCTTGCCCTGTTCCTGTTTCAGCTCATTGGCCAGCGCCAGCCCGCCACCGGTCAGCATGCCGAGGCCGATTTTGTAGAAGGACACCGTATCGCCCAGCTGGGAGGCAAGCTCCAGCCCGGCAACGGCATTGGGCACATCCATGGCAACGATCAGGCGGTCATCGGCTTTGGTCATTGGGTCTCTCTCCGGCGTGGCAAAGGGGTTGCGCCTTCCTACTGGCAATGGCGCAGGCGGAAAAGGGGCAATGCAGGGCGTGTCAGACGGCTTGCGCCTGGCCCTGTCGCCGGGTCAGCACCAGCAGCACAAAGCCGCAGAGCCCGCCGACGGAGGCGATCTGAACCACCAGGCCAAAGCTGTAATACTGCGCGATCAACCCGGTGAGCGGCCCGGCAATCAGGCCGGAGATCATCAGGGTATTCCAATAAGTTGCGGTGGCATGCGCCATTCTGCCATTGGCAAAACTCTGGATGAAGCTGAGGCCGACGCTGGCGTAGAGCCCGTAATACAGCCCCTCCAGCGCGGCGCCGAGCAGCATCTGATCAAAGCTCTGCACCCGGGCCAGCAGTTGTATCGTGCCGGCGGCCAGCAGCGCGATACACATCAGCAAGGCGCGCAAGCCGAAGCGGGCGATCAGCCAAGGGGTGGCGAGAATCGCAAAGATCTCGACAAAGGTTTTCATCGAGAAGGCGGTGCCGGGGGCGTAGGTGGGCAGGCCGACCTCTTGCACATAGAACAGCGGCAGGGCGGTGAAGGTCAGGCTATGGCCCAGCGAGAGGCAGAAACAGACCGAGGCCGCCAGCCAGAGCCCGCGCGGTGTTTGAGCGGGCGCATCGGCGGGCGTGTCTTTGGTCGGCAGGCGGGCGGCGCGGGGGATCACCTGCGGCCAGAGCAGCAGCCAGACTACCGCCAGCCCCAGCGCGACGCGAAACACCGCATTGGGGCCAAGCTGATCGGCGACAAAGAAGCTGAGCGCGGGCCCCATCATCCAGGCGGTCGAGGTGGTGGCGCGCATGATCGCGTTGAAGCTCTGCGATTTCAGCCCGGCGGTTTCGGCCACCCCGTGGCCCAGCGAAAACAGCGTCGAGGTGGCGCTGGAGCTGAGCCCAAAGCCGAGAACGCCGATGCTGAGCAAGGTTGCAAAGGCCGGATAGAGGCTGAGCGCGAGGGTGGCGCAGAGATATCCGCCACCGGCCAGCCCAATCAGCGCAAAGGCGCTTTGCCCGCGATCCAGACGCGCGGAAAACACCCGGTTGACGCCGATGGTCAGCAAGGTCGCCATGGCCGCATAGAGGCTGATCGCCCAGGGCGCGCGGCCCAGCCCCTCGACGATGAAATAGCCCATGAAGGGCACGATCATCGCGCTGCACAGGGTGCTGGTGATCAACAGCAGCAAAAAGGGCAGGGTCTTGCGGGACAGAAGCATGCTGAGGCTCTCCTCGGGCGGCGGCATCTTTTGCCTACCCTCGCCGTCGGGCGCGCTCAACATATGGATTGTATGCTGGCAATCGCGGATTTGATCGGGGTCAAGGTTTCTCAACCCTGATGTGGTAGTCTTGCTCTTGAAGATGCGGGCGGAGTTCCCACATCTAGATCCGAGGCCCACACCGACCCTGTGCTGCCAAGCAGGCGGGGTCAAGCGAGGGGCGCTTGATAAGAGGAGAGACTGATGGACTTGAACAAGTTCACTGAGCGGGCGCGCGGTTTTGTGCAGGCGGCCCAGACCATTGCCCTGCGTGAAGGGCATCAACGGCTGACGCCGGAACATATTCTCAAGGCATTGCTGGACGACGACCAGGGCATGGCTGCCAATCTCATCACCCGTGCGGGTGGGGATCTGAAGCGCGTGACCGACGCCGTCGAGACCGCCATCGGCAAACTGCCGAAGGTCTCTGGCGATGCCGGGCAGATCTATCTCGACGGGCAGACCGCCAAGGTTCTGGACGAGGCCGCCAAGGTTGCGGAAAAGGCGGGCGACAGCTTTGTCCCCGTGGAGCGCATGCTGACCGCATTGGCGCTGGTCAAATCCAAGGCCAAGGACGCGCTGGAGGCTGGCGATGTCACCGCGCAAAAGCTCAATGAGGCGATCAATGACATTCGTCAGGGGCGCACCGCAGATACGGCCACGGCCGAGGACACCTATGAGGCGCTGAAAAAATACACGCTCGACCTGACCGAGCGCGCCAGCGAGGGCAAGATTGACCCGATTATCGGCCGCGACGAGGAAATCCGCCGCGCCATGCAGGTGCTGTCGCGCCGGACCAAGAACAACCCGGTGCTGATCGGGGAGCCGGGCGTGGGTAAAACCGCGATTGCCGAGGGCATGGCTCTGCGGATCATCAATGGCGACGTGCCCGAATCCCTGAAAAACAAACGCCTGCTGGCGCTTGATATGGGGGCCTTGATCGCAGGCGCGAAATATCGCGGCGAGTTTGAGGAACGTCTGAAAGGCATTCTGAACGAGGTCACCGCCGCGGCGGGCGAGGTCATCCTGTTCATCGACGAGATGCACACGCTGGTTGGGGCCGGTAAATCGGATGGGGCCATGGATGCGGCCAACCTGATCAAACCGGCACTGGCGCGGGGCGAACTGCACTGTATCGGGGCCACAACGCTGGATGAATACCGGAAATACGTGGAAAAGGACGCCGCTTTGGCGCGTCGCTTCCAGCCGGTCATGGTCAGCGAGCCGACGGTCGAGGACACGATCTCCATCCTGCGGGGCATCAAGGAAAAATACGAGCTGCACCACGGGGTACGCATCGCCGATGCGGCTCTGGTCGCGGCGGCCACCCTGTCGCACCGCTATATCACCGACCGGTTCTTGCCCGACAAGGCGATCGACCTGATGGACGAGGCAGCCTCGCGTCTGCGGATGGAGGTGGACTCCAAACCCGAAGAGCTGGATGCGCTGGACCGTCAGATCCTGCAAATGCAGATCGAGGAAGAAGCGCTGAAGCGCGAGGATGACACCGCGTCCAAGGACCGTCTGGAGCAGCTTCAGAAGGAGCTTGCCGACCTGCAAGAACGCTCTGCCGAGATGACGGCGCAGTGGCAGGCCGAGCGTGACAAGCTGGCCTCTGCTCGTGACCTGAAAGAGCAACTCGACAAGGCGCGCGCCGAGCTGGACATCGCCAAGCGCGAGGGCAATCTCGCCAAGGCGGGTGAGCTGTCCTATGGCGTCATTCCGGGGCTGGAAAAACAGCTCTCCGAGGCCGAGCAGAAGGAGCAGGAAGGGCTGATGGTCGAAGAGGCCGTGCGCCCCGAGCAGATCGCGGCGGTGGTTGAACGCTGGACCGGTATTCCGACCTCCAAGATGCTGGAAGGCGAGCGCGAGAAGCTGCTGCGGATGGAAGACGGGCTGCACAAGCGGGTGATCGGTCAGAACGCGGCGGTGACCTCGGTTGCCAATGCAGTGCGCCGGGCGCGCGCGGGCCTGAATGACGAGAACCGCCCGCTGGGCTCGTTCCTGTTCCTCGGGCCGACCGGCGTCGGCAAGACCGAGCTCACCAAGGCGGTGGCCGAGTTCCTGTTTGACGACGACAGCGCCATGGTGCGCGTGGATATGTCGGAGTTCATGGAGAAACACGCGGTCGCCCGTCTCATCGGCGCGCCTCCGGGCTATGTCGGCTACGACGAGGGCGGTGTGCTGACCGAGGCCGTGCGGCGACGCCCCTATCAGGTGGTGCTGTTCGACGAGGTCGAAAAGGCGCACCCGGATGTGTTCAACGTGCTGTTGCAGGTGCTTGACGACGGCGTGCTGACCGATGGTCAGGGCCGCACCGTGGACTTCAAGCAGACGCTGATCATCCTGACCTCGAACCTCGGCGCACAGGCGCTGAGCCAGCTGCCCGACGGGGCCGATGCGGCAGAGGCCAAACGCGATGTGATGGATGCGGTGCGGGCGCATTTCCGCCCCGAGTTCCTGAACCGCCTCGATGAGACGGTGATCTTTGACCGGCTTGGGCGTCAGGATATGGGCGGCATCGTCGAGATCCAGATCAAGCGGCTCGTCAAACGTCTGGCGCAGCGCAAGATCACGCTGGAGCTGGACGCGGAGGCCAAGGCATGGCTCGCCAATGAGGGCTATGATCCGGTGTTCGGCGCACGTCCGTTGAAGCGGGTCATCCAGCGCGCGCTGCAAAACCCGCTGGCCGAGGCTCTGCTGGCGGGCGAGATCAAGGACGGCGAAACGGTGCCGGTGACCGCCGGTGCCGAGGGGCTGATCATCGGAGAGCGTCTGGGCACCACGGATCGCCCGCTCCCGGATGATGCCGTGGTGCATTAAGCCCGCCGCAACATCACATGATGAAACACAAAGGGGAGCCTGCCGGCTCCCCTTTATTCTATCTGGCCAGATGGCATGTGGTTAGGTGGCCAAATGCGCAGCCAGCGCCTTGAGGCAGGCTTCAAAGCAGGACAGGTCCTCAAACGGCAGCGTGGTCTCCGGGCGGATCACCTGACCGCCGCTCTGGCGGATGGTGCCTTCGATCATCAGATTGTCGACGAGGCCAAAGCGCTCCGCCAGCCAGCCCTCGGGGTGCACCGGGGCGAGCCGGGTCTCAACCGCTTCGGCGGTGGTGGTGTAGCCCCAGACCAGCCGCCCCAGCCCCGCCATCATGCCAAGCTCGACCGCGCTGCCCGGATCCATGGTCAGCTGCGGATAGGGCGTGAGGTTCACCAGCGCGATATCGCAGCTGCGCAACAGGCCGAGGTCCTTGTCGGCGATCGCAAGCCCCTGTTCGGTGGCGGACAACCCATCAAGCGCGGCCTGTTTGTCCAGCGGGAACACGCCAACAAGGCCATAGTCCCGGCACAATGCCTTTTTCGCCGCGCCAAGGTTCAGCGCGTCGGGGTGAAAAACGTCGGGGCCTGCAAGGTAAATGCGTGTCATGCCAGCTGGATAGCGGAGGGCAGCGGCGAAGAAAAGCCGCCCAGGGCCATATTCCGCGCCCTGAGTGACGGCCCCTGGCTCCCTGAACAAAATCCCCCACGTTACAGTCCTGTCGCGCAGAAGTGAGGCAATATGTTTTTACTCACTTAGGGTGAGGCGATAGTCCAAGGACAGCATGATTTGAAGGGAGCACCTATATGGCCCATCGCTGGCAGAACGACCTGACCCACAAGGACATCACGCCGGAGCCGCTATTCTGGAACCGACGCAAGATCCTCGCCGGTCTGGGCGGGGTCGGGCTTGGGGCCATTGGCGGCGGCATGGCGCAGGCTGAGGCGTCACCGCTGGAGCCCAACACATGGGAGGAGGTCACCTCCTACAACAACTATTATGAGTTCGGCACCGGCAAGACCGATCCCTCCGAATATGCCGGTCAGCTGACCACCTCGCCCTGGTCGGTGGAGATCGACGGTCTGGTGGATCGCCCCGGCAGCTACGGGTTTGAACAGATCCTGTCGGAGATGACGCTGGAAGAGCGGATCTATCGCTTTCGCTGTGTCGAGGCCTGGTCGATGGTGATCCCCTGGCAGGGGTTTGAGCTGTCGGATCTTCTGGCTCTTGCCGGGGTGCAGGCCGGCGCCAAATACGTCGCCTTCGAGACATTGCTGCGCCGGGATGAGATGCCGGGTACCCGCTATCCGGTGCTGGACTGGCCCTATCGCGAAGGGCTGCGCCTGGACGAGGCCATGCATCCGCTGACCATCATGGCGACCGGAATCTTTGGCAAGCCGCTGCCGAACCAGAATGGCGCGCCGCTGCGTTTGGTGGTGCCGTGGAAATATGGCTTCAAATCGATCAAATCCATCGTCAAGATCACCCTCACCGATCAGGAGCCGCCAACCAGCTGGAATATGGCCAACGCGCGGGAATACGGGTTCTACAGTAATGTGAACCCGACGGTGGATCACCCGCGCTGGAGTCAGGCCACGGAACGCCGCATCGGTGGCGGCCTGTTTGCCCGTCGCGAGCCGACCTTGATGTTCAACGGCTATGAGGAGGAGGTCGCCTCCCTCTATGCCGGGATGGATCTGACAAAGAACTACTGATGGACCTCACCTGGGTGAATAGCGCACTGCGCCGGATACCGTCCTGGCTGGTCTACCTTTGTGGCGCGATTCCGGCGGTCTGGCTGATGTCACAGGCGCTGACCGGCGGCCTCGGGGTGGATCCGGTCAAATCGCTTGAACATCGCTACGGCGAACTGGCGCTTCAGTTCTTTGTTGCGAGCCTGGCGGTAACCCCGCTGCGCCGTCATGTCGGGCTGAACCTTCTCAAGCACCGCCGGGCGCTGGGCCTGCTGTGCTTTGCCTATGTGGTGTGTCATCTGCTGGTCTGGCTGGTGCTGGACGTGCAGATCCCCTCGCAGATCCTCGCCGACATCCTCAAGCGTCCCTATATTACGATTGGCATGGCGGCTTTTGCGCTGCTGATCCCTTTGGCGATCACCTCGAATGCCGCCTCTATTCGTCGGCTTGGGGCCAATTGGCGCCGTCTTCACCGGCTCGCGTACCCTGCGGCGCTGCTGGCGGCGGTTCATTATGTGCTCTTGGTCAAGGGATTCCAGATCGAACCGTTGCTCTATCTGGGTGGAATCATCCTCTTGCTGCTGTTGCGCTTGCGGAGTCCCCGGTTGAGTCGAGCCTGAGTCCCTGCGGTATTGGGGCGATTCCACCGGTTTTCGCTTCTACGTGCCGCCCAAACCCCGCGCTCCCTTGGTTTCTCGGTTTGGCGGGAATTCTATAAGCCTATAAAAATAAGGGATTTTGCGAAGGCTCGCTGAAAAAATGACAGTTTTGCAAAAAAGGGGTTGCGGGTATTTGGATCTGACCTTAGAACCCCCTTCACCGGCGGCGCTGAGGCGCTACGGGGCGCGGCGGAGACGCTGCTGACGGACCGGAAAGACGGGATGGCGCCCAGGGAAGACTGGGGCACTTCGGAGAGAGGTTAGGCGGTGGCGCTTTTAAGATTAGCGCGACGGTCTGGT
>NZ_JAATOX010000161.1 GCF_011806385.1 Phaeobacter sp. HF9A
GGCCTGCGCGAAATTCGCCTCGCTCGGGTCTTGTGACAGCGCATCCGCTGCGGCGCCGAGGCGGATGATCAGCTCGTGCACCACCTCATGCTCGGCTTTCAGCTTGGCCACCACCTCGCGGAACATGCCAGCGCCGGCGGCCTCGATCCGGGGGAACATATCGGCGCCTTCGATGTCGTGGTGAAACTTGAGCACCTGACATTCCCGCCCGCACAGCGACCCGAAAGCGCGAAAATTCTCTGCCATATCAAGGGAAAGCACGATGCGCTTGAGGTTGTCCGGCGGCGTGTCCCCTGCTTCGATCCGGGTCAGCACGGCCCCGATTTGGCCCATCTCCATCAGATAGTGCCGGTGGATCGCGGCCAGCTGTTGCCCCTGGCGGCGGTGCATATTGGTGGCCGCCGGGACAGGCGGCGCCTTGGGGCGCGCGGCCTCGTCGAGGCTGAGGTCATCCAGCGATTGGGTCGAAAGATCAGTCGTCATGGCGAGAGCCTTACTTAGCTTATGCAAGATCAGGGACCCCGGCTTTGGCCAGGCAGATCACGCCGGTATCTTTCGGTATGATGATGCCCGCACCCGGATCGAGCGCAACAGAGGTATGAGGCACAGCACCCGCCGCGCCGTTCGCGCAATACCGCATATGGTTTCCTGAACGCAACCGTCCAGGGGCCGTGCTGAGCCATGACCGGACGGCAGGGCTGTCGCTGGCCATACAGGGCGCCAAGCCGCCATTTTGACATTTGACCTTCCCAGACCGCTGCACCATTCTGCGCCAGGTGCAGGGCGGGTATCGCCCCGCGAGAAAGGCCCCTGGGGAGGAAACATCATGAAACGCAGCCTGCTTGGTGCGATCGGCGCCATTGCTCTCACCGCGACCGCCGCTGTCGCCGACTATCCTGAGAAAGACATTCAGGGCATCATCCAATGGGGTGCTGGCGGATCGACCGATACGGTCATGCGCTCGGTGACGCCCCATGCCGAAGAGGCGCTGGGAGGCAGCATCGTCCTGCAAAACATGACCGGTGCCGTGGGGGCGATCGCGCTGAACCATGTCGCGGGCGCGGCCGCTGATGGCTACACGCTGCTGATGGGCGCGGAAAACCCGATGCTCTACAAAGTGATGGGTCTGGGCGACAAGGATTATTCCGAGTTCACCCCGATCAATATCCTCGCGCGCGGCACGCCGATGCTGGTGGCCAATACCGATGCGCCCTTCGACAGCTACGCCGAGATGATGGATTACATCGAGGCGAACCCGGGCAGCGTGCGCTTTGGTTCGACCGGACCGGGCGGCCTGCCCTCGGTGATCACCGCGATGATCGAAACCGTCGAGGGCGGTCTCGATGTGATTGCGGTGCCCTATGACGGCGACGGCCCGGCGCTGACCGGGTTGCAAGGCGGTGCGATCGACGTCATGCCCGCCGTTCTGGGCGCCGCGATCGAGGGCATTCGCGCGGGCAAGATGAAACCGCTGGCCGTGTTCGATACCGCCGCCAGCGACAAGCTGCCCGATGTGCCCGCGGTGGTCGATATTAATGCGGAGTATAACACCTACCTGCCCTGGGGGCCGTTCTTTGGCGTCTTTGCCCCAAAGGGCACCCCGGATGACATCGTGGCGAAACTCTCCGCCGCCTATGCGACCGGCGCGCAGAACCCCGAGTTCATCGAACTGATGGAGGGGCGCGGCTATACGTTGATGGGGATTTCCGGCGACGAGGCAGAGGCGTTTCTGACCAAATGGCAGCAGGGCACCGTCTGGCTCTTGCAGGACGCGGGGCTGACCAAGACCTCGCCCGAGGCTTTCGGCATCAAGCGTCCGGGCGAGTAGTCGCCGCATCCGACCCAGGGGCGCCGCACTTCCAGAGGCGAAGCGCGGCGCCCTTTTCATTTCCGCACGCCAGACGGAGACGCCGCCATGCAGCATCTGGACCCCGACCATCACGATGGCACCTCGCAGGCCTCCCCCCACCGTGAGGCCGCAAAGCGCCGCCCGGGCGAGCTGCTTTTTGCGCTTGCGCTTTCAGCACTGAGCCTGTTTCTGCTGTGGGACGCCTGGGGGATCGAGAATGCCTTTGGTCCCAATGGCTTGTCCTCGCCGCGCGCGATTCCGCTGGCGGCGAGTTTTGCCATGCTGGTGAGCGCCGCAATCGTCACACTCAAGACCGCCCGCCTGCCGCTGGAGCGCGCGGAAACGGTGTTTAGGGACATCCTGCCCGGTGTGGTGATGCTCTTCGCGGCGCTGCTGATCGCCTATGGCATCCTTCTGCGCCCGCTTGGGTTCCTGCCCACCTCGGCGCTGTTCCTGATCGTCGCGATCAAGCTGCTGGCGCGGCGCGGCTGGGGCTGGACCATTGGCATCGCGGCGGTCAGCCTGCTTGTGATCTGGCTGATCTTTCGCATCCTGTTTTCGGTGCTGATGCCGGCCGGCGTGGTGCCCGAGGCCGAGGTCATCCAATTTGTCCGCACGCTCTTTGCGCAGGGGCAATCGTGATGGCAGGCTTGATGGATTTCCTGACCGTCTTTACCCAGCCGCAGCTCTTGTAAATGGTCGGGAGGGGCAACATCTCATGCGTCTATATTAGATAGATCCCTGGTCTCTCGGTGACGATGGCGGTGTCGATCCTGATCTCCTTTACCTTCTCCTGGGAGGTCTACCCGGCGATCGCCTTGATGATCGGGATCTATATGGGCGGGGTCTATGGCGGCTCGCGCACCGCGATCCTGCTGAATATCCCCGGCGCGCCCTCGGCCATTGCCACGGCGCTGGACGGCTATCCAATGGCAAAGCGCGGCGAGGCAGGAACGGCGATCGGCGTCACCACGGTCATGAGCTTCATCGGCGGGTTCATCGGCATTGGCGTGCTGGCGCTGGCCGCGCCGCTGGTCAGTGAGTTCGCGCTGACATTCCAGCCGCGCGATTACATGCTGCTGGCGGTTCTGGGCATTCTCCTGGTCGGCTCGCTGTCGCAGGGCTCGCTGCTCAAGGGCATATTTGCCGGCGCATTGGGCATTGCCATCGGAGCGGTGGGGCGTGACCCGCTGACCTTTACCGAGCGCTTCACCTTTGATCTGCAATTGATGGAGGGCGGGATTTCCTTCATTGCGGTGATGATCGGCATGTTCGGTGTCTCCGAGGCGCTCTTGCAGTTGCATCACGTCCATACGCCCAGCCTGCGCCAGAAGATCGGCCGCATTCTGCCGTCTCTTGCGACCGTGAAAAAGCACCTGCCGCTGAGCCTGCAAACCTCGACCATCGGGGTGATCATCGGCGCGTTGCCGGGCACCGGGGGCGATATCGCCGCGCTGATGGCCTATGACCACGCCAAGCGCGTGACCAAAGCCCCGGAACGCCCCTTTGGCGAGGGTGCGATCGAAGGGCTGGTCGCGCCCGAGACCGCCAATAATGCCGCCGTCGGGGGCGCCTTTATCCCGATGATGACGCTGGGCATTCCCGGCGACGCGGTGACCGCGATCATGATCGGCGCGCTGTTTATTCACGGCCTGAACCCCGGCCCGATGTTGATGATCGACCAGCCCGATATGTTCTGGTTCATCGTGGGCTGTCTGGTGACGGCGAATGTCTTCATGCTGCTGTTTGGCCTCACCGGCATCAGGCTCTTCACCAAGATCGTCGAGATGCCCCGCGCGGTGCTGATCCCGCTGATCATGCTGCTGTCGATCGTCGGAGCCTATGCGGTGAACAATTCGGTCAGCGATGTCTACTGGATGCTGGGCTTTGGCCTGTTCGGCTATTTCATGCGGCAATATGGCTATCCGCTGGGGCCGGTGATCCTGGGCGTGATCCTGTCGCGGCTGCTGGACGACAACTGGCGCCGGGCCATCATCTCGGAACGCGAGGACCTGGGGCTGTTCTTTCACGGCCTGTTCTCCAGCCCGCTGTCGACGGTGCTCTTTGTGGCGGTGATCGTGATCTTTGTCAGCCAGACCCCGCTGTGGGCGCGCGGCAAGGCGAAACTCTTTGGCAAGACGGAGAAGACGGCATGAGCGCGGATCTGAAACTGGGCCTGATCGGCGACAATATTGCGCTCTCGCGCGCGCCGCTGCTGCATCGGCTGGCAGGAGAGCAGAACAGCATGATCGTGCAATACGACCGGCTGGTGCCGCGCGACATGGGCGAGGATTTCGATACTCTCTTTGAGCGCTGTGCCGGGCGCGACTATCGCGGCATCAACGTAACCTACCCCTATAAGGAGCGCGCCGCCGCCAAGGTCATGATTTCGGACCCGTTGGTGAAGGCCATCGGCGCGGTGAATACCGTGCTGTTCGACGCGGACGGGGCAAAGGGCTACAACACCGATTACAGCGGCTTCATCGAGGGGTATCGCGGCCTGCGCGGCGACACCGCGCCGGGCATCTGCTGCCTGATCGGCACCGGCGGCGTGGGCCGGGCGATCGCCTTTGGGCTGGTGGCGCTGGGGGCTTCGGAAATCCGGCTGGTGGACCGCGACCGCGCCAAGGCCGAGGCGCTGGCCGCGGACCTGCACGCCGCCGGCGCCCGCGCAGGCGTCTTTGACAGCGCCGAGCGCGCCGCCCAAGGTGCGTCCGGTCTGCTGAACGGCACGCCGGTCGGCATGGTGAGCTATGGCGGCACCCCGCTGGAGGCCACCGCCATGAGCGGCGCAACCTGGGCCTTTGACGCGGTCTATACGCCGCTCGACACGCTGTTCCTGACTGATGCGACGGCGGCCGGGCTCGACATTATCTCCGGCTATGAGCTCTTCTTCTTCCAGGGCGTGCATGCTTGGGCCCATTTCGCGGGCAAACCCCTGGACGAGCCCGCATTGCGCCAGTCCCTGGCCACACACACCTAGAACGCAGGATCGGCCTCCCGGGGGGGGGGGCTGCACCCTGTTCTGCGGTTTCAAAAGGGCACGCCACCCCGGCACGCCGGCGCATTGCGCAAAAACAGAATGAATGTGAAAAAGATTTACATCCTGCTCTTGAAGGTCAAATCCATGCAACACATATCGGTGATGTAAAAGATGTTCACATAGCCAACCCCGAGGAGACCATGATGACGAGTTACACAACCAACCTGCCGCCGACCCCGCACCAGGGTTGGCTGTCCAAGAGCGAAGCCTGGCTCGACTCCAAGGGCAAAGGCGCCTGGATCGCTGCCATGGTGCTTGGTTTTATCTTCTTCTGGCCCGTGGGGCTCGCTCTTCTGGCCTATATGATCTGGAGCAAACGCATGTTTACCTCATCCTGTCGCAACCGTTCCAAGCATTCCCAGATGCATCGCGGGTTCAGCGCGATGAAAACCAGCGGCAACAGCGCCTTTGACGCCTATAAGGCCGATACGCTGGCGCGGCTGGAACAGGAACAAAGCGATTTTGAATCCTTCCTCGCCCGCCTGCGCGCAGCCAAGGACAAGGCCGAATTCGACGAGTTCATGGATGAACGCCGCCGCCATGCCGACGACGAAGGCGAAGGCGACGCGGCAGAGCCCAGCGATAGCCCGTCTGATCGTCGCGCCTAAAACCGCCCATCGCCCCCTTCTGCGCAAGGGGGCGCCGCCCTCCCCAGCATCGTCTCAGGACCAACCATGACCGCCCTTCCCGATCCCGATTACCAGGCCGAGTTCTACACCGGCGTACCCGCCAAACGCCTGGTCGCCTTCCTGGTCGATTCCGTGCTGATCTTTGCCGTGGCGGCCTGTATCGTACCCTTCACCGCCTTCCTCGGCCTGCTGATCTGGCCAGCGCTTTACCTCACGGTGGGGTTTGTCTACCGGGTCGCCACGCTCAGCAGCGGCTCCGCAACATTGGGCATGCGCTTTTGCGGCATCGAGCTGCGCGACTATGCCGGCGCCCGGCTCGATGGCGGCGGCGCCTTGATGCATACCATCGGCTATACGATCTCGATGGCGGCGCCCTTGCTTCAGGTGATTTCCATCCTCCTGATGCTGACCACGGCGAGGGGTCAGGGGCTGACCGACCACATGCTGGGCACGGTGATGCTGAAAAGACGGGCCTGAGGCAGACGGACGGTTCGCTTTTGCGGACCGTTAATCCATTTGCGAGAAGGCCACTTGCCACAAGCGCCGGGGTTGATATCATCAAGAGTGACCATAGGTCCGATACGCTCCCGACACTCAAGAAAGCCCGCACCCTCCGAATGCGCCATACGCTTCCGATCGCTCCGCAATTTTATGTCACCGCTCCCCAACCCTGCCCCTATCTTGAGGGCCGGATGGAGCGGAAACTGTTCACCGCGCTGCAAGGCGACGGGGTTGAGCAGCTGAACAATTCGCTGAGCCAGCAAGGGTTTCGCCGCTCGCAGAATGTGCTCTACCGCCCCTCCTGTTCGGATTGTTCCGCCTGCATGTCTGCACGCATCGACGTCGCCGCCTTCAAACCGACGCGCAGCCAGCGCAAGACGCAGAACCGCAGCCGCCACCTGGAACGCCGCGCCACCTCCCCCTGGGCGACCGAGGACCAATACGAGCTGTTCCGCCGCTATCTGGACCAGCGCCATGCCGATGGCGGCATGGCCGATATGGATGTGTTTGAATATGCCGCCATGGTCGAGGAAACCCCGATCCGCACCCGGGTGGTGGAATATGTCGACCCCGTGAGCAACGCCCTCACCGCCGTGTCGCTGACCGATGTGCTGGAGGACGGGCTGAGCATGGTCTATTCCTTCTACACCCCCGATCTGCCGCAGAACTCGCTTGGCACCTTCATGGTGCTTGACCATATCGAGATCGCGCGCGAGGCGGGCCTGCCCTACGTCTATCTGGGCTATTGGGTGCCCGGCAGCCAGAAGATGGGCTATAAGGCACAGTTTTCAGGCATGGAGATCTATTTTGGCGGCCAATGGACACCGCTGAAGGATCCCGAGACATTCGCCGCCGAGAACCACCCGCTCTCCACCGCGCCGATTGCCGAGCAGGTGGCCAATATCCAGCTGCCGCAGGGCAAGCCCGGACGGCGCTGAGCCTTTGATGCAGTATCTCCACGCGATCTCGCTCGTGGTCCCGGACTATGACGCGGCCATCGCATTTTACTGCGGAACCCTGGGCTGGCAGCTGGCCGAGGACATCGACCAGGGCCACAAACGCTGGGTCCGCATCCAGCCCCCCGGCGCGGCGCAACAGGTGCAGACGGCCAGCCTGATCCTGGCGCGCGCCGATACCCCGACCCAACGCAGCGCCATCGGCAACCAGTTCGGCGGCCGCGTCGGCCTCTTTCTCTGGGTAATCCCCCCGTTTCTGCGGGGACTTGGTCGTAGAATTTACGCGGCCGTTC